>JAQVTF010000053.1 GCA_028700185.1 Desulfobacteraceae bacterium
GACCCCGAATCCGCCGATGACAATAAAAAAGGCCCAGATGCCGATGCCGTCGAGGACCTTGACCAGTCCGGGACTCAAGGGGATCAAATCCATTGAGGCCAGCTTACCGGGCAGGGCAAAGAACCGGTTGACGAAACCGGCCAGCACCGCCATGGCGTAAAAGCCGCGAATGGTGATGCCCGGCACTACCTTGGTGACCATGGCCCCCACCTGGATGCCCACCAGCGAACCGAGCAGCATGCCCATGGCCAGGGTGTAGAAGATGAACCCGAAGATGGCGTACTGGCTGATGGCGGCATAGCCGGCGGTAAAGACGATCTGGAAGATGTCCGTGCCCACCGTGGTCATGGAGGAGACGCCGAGCATGTAAACGAAGATGGGAAAAGTGAGAAATCCGCCGCCAACGCCCATGATCCCGGCCGCCAGGCCCACCAGAGCGCCGGACAGCACCAGGAAGATCCAGGAGATCTGGCGTCCCCCCGGCGTCAGGTCCAGGTCGAATTTCACCATGGGCGGCAGTTTGACGGCCTGGAGGCGCCGCGGCAGACTGCCCAGGTCGGCCCCCTCGCTCTTGCCCTGGCCGGCCCCGTGGAACCCGCCCTGCCGACTGGCCTTGCGGGCCCGGAGGAAATCCAGCAGGGCGTAGGTGCCCAGGAACCCCAGCATCAGGGCATAGATGGTGGTGATGAAGGCGTCGCTGAGCACCGGGTTGATCTCATAGAGGAAGCGATTGAGCAGACCTCCCACCGTGGCCCCCACAATGGCGCCGATGAGAAACACCGCCGCCAGGGGGACCGAGACATTGCCCAACTTGCGATGGATCACGCTGCCCATGATCGCCTTGGCGAAGATGTGAAACAGGTCGGTGCCCACCGCCAGAATCCCCTTGATGCCGGCGCTCATCAGGGCCGGGGCGATGATGAAGCCGCCGCCGGCGCCGATGGCCCCGGTGATCAGTCCGGCGCCCAGGCCGATGAGAATCGAGACGATGAAAATCCCGGTGGAATAAAAGGCGGGACTGTAGGCCTTCTTCCCCCCCAGAACCCCGGGCAGGGCGCCGGCGATCTCGTCGGCGAACACCACCCCGCCCAGCAGCACCGGCACCGTCAACAGGCCCAGCACCAACAACCGTCGACGATCGTTCAAAATGGTGTTGGAAACGGCCATCTCCCACCGGGCGTGGGCCTGCGCCCCGGCCATCATGAAACGGCCCCACTGTTTGAAAAAGTTCATGGTTCCTCCCTGATCGATGCGATCTACTCGGTTTTTCCCCTTTGCAGCAGTCGTTTGCGGTAAGCATCCTGCAACTTGTAAATCAACTCGTCGATGTCCACCGGTTTCATCAGGTAATCGAAGGCCCCCAACCCCATTCCCTCCACCGCGGCCTCCAGGCTGGCGTGGCCGGTGAGCATGATCACCTCGATGCGGGCATGGCGCTGCTTGATACGCTCCAAAAGACGGATGCCGTCCATTTCGGGCATCCGCACGTCCAGCACCACGACGTCCACGGGGTCGGTTTCGAGGATGGCCAGGGCCTCCCGTGCGCTGATGGCCGACTGTACATCGATGCGTCGCCGGCGCAGGCGTTTGATGAGGGTATCGAGGAAATCGGCCTCATCGTCGACGATCAACACCTTGCACCCGCTGAGCAAAGATGCCTCCGATGGTACCGGCTGGGGATGTGGGTCCATGGTCGCCCTCCTGAAAGGTGTTCAGGTTTTCGGCATTGATAAAAGCAACGCCTGTGCCACGGGACGAAGGTGGGCCGCGGCCTTTGCCTGAACGGTTGGCCGGGGATGAACGGCTGAGAAAAACAGGGGAAAAGGCTTGCGACTGTCGGGATTTTTTCCAGGCTGTAAAAAAGGAACCGGTCGTGGGGAAGATGACGGGCAGCGGCGGCAAACGCGGAAGCGATCCCTCGCTGGCGTTCGGGGTGACAGGAACAAATGCCCCTCTGAAATGGTCAGCCGTCCGGCTCTGAACGCAACCGTTCCGCCACGGCCGCCTGAATTTTCTCCATCAACCGGTCCAGATCGTAGGGCTTGGCGAGAAAATCGAAGGCGCCCCCGGCCAGGCCCCGTTGAGCGGCTTCGCTGGCCCCGTGGCCGCTGAGCAGGATCACCGGCAGGTCCGGATCGATGATCTTGATGACCTTGAGGACCTCGAGGCCGTCCATGTCGACCATTTTCAGATCCAGAAGCACCGCGTCATAGTCGCAATGACGGAGCTTTTGAATCCCCTGCTGACCGCTGAACGCCTTTTCGACGCGCACCCCGCGCCGTGACAGGCGCTTGGCGAGCACTTCGACGAACACGATTTCATCATCGATGATCAGCAGACGAATGGCCGCGGGCCGTGATGCGGTGTCGCTCATGGACAGCACTCGTTTTTCCGGCATTCCGGCAAATGATCCGTGGCCGCTCCAGGGGGCGGAGACGGCCGGAAATCAAGGCAGGAAGTGCCCATCCGGTGACTTTTCAAGCCCGGCGTGCCGTAATCTCCCGCACCCGGGCCTCGACGATCCGTTCCTCCCGCCGGCGCTTGACGGCGGCCGCTTCGTTGACCTTGGTCAGCAGCACCTCGATGTCGCAGGGCTTCATCAGGTAGTCGAAGGCGCCCTTTTTCATCCCTTCGATTCCCGATTCCACCGTGGCGTGGCCGGTGAGCATGATCACTTCCACCAGCGGAAAGCGACGGCGGATTTCCGCCAAGGTTTCAATCCCGTCCATCCCCGGCATCTTGACATCCAGGATCACCACCTCGATGTCCCCATCGGAGGCCAGACGATTCAGCGCCTCCTCGCCGCTGTAGGCCGCCCGGATCTCCACGTCCCGTCTGGTCAAACGGCGCGCCAGCGCCTCAACGAACCCCATCTCATCGTCGACGATCAATACCGTTGCAACCGCCATGGTCTCTTTCTCCTTCCGTGTGCGCCGCGGATGGTCCATCATGACGCCGTCGGGGGCACCGGCACCACCACCCGGAAAGTGGTCCCCTGGCCGACGCGGCTGTCGACCTCGATGCGGCCCCCCATCTTCTTGATGATGCCGTAGCAAATCGAGAGCCCCAGCCCCGTCCCCTTCCCGACGGGCTTGGTGGTAAAAAACGGATCGAAGATCCGCTCGAGAATGGCCGCGGGAATTCCCGGGCCGGTATCCTGAACCCCAATGACGATCCACGGGCCGTCCGCCTCGCTGGACACCGTGAGCCGTCCGCCGTCCTTGGCCATGGCCTGCAGCGCGTTGTTGACCAGGTTCAGCACGACCTGGTGCATTTCGGTTTCCGATCCCGACAGCGGCGGCAGGCCCGGCGCCAGAACGGTTTCCACCTCGATGTGGGTGAACTTCGCCTGTTGGACCACCAGACGGATGACATCTTCGATGATCTGGTTGATATCCAGCCGACGGATGCTGCCATCGCTGCCACGGGCGAAACTGAGCAGTTTGGCGGTGATCTCCTTGCACCGTCTGCCCTGGGTGTGGATCTGTTGAAGGGCCCGCTGGATTTCGGCCCGGTCCTCGGGTTCGCTGATCCGCTCGTCTTCCATCAGGTCCTGGATCCAACCGGCCTCCTCGATCATCACGGCCACCGGGTTGTTGATCTCGTGGGCCACCCCGGCGGCCAGCTCCCCGATGCCGGCGAGTTTGCTGGTTTCGATGACCTGCCGGCGCATGATCTCCTTTTCACGGTCGGCCTTGGTCACCCGGGAGGCCATGCGCCGCGAGATCACCAGGGCCATGACGACGATCAGCATCCCGCCAAGGATGAAAAAAAACAGGGACATCTTCTCGGCCCGACGGAGTTGCTGAAAGGCATCGGCCGCCTGCTGACGATAGACGAGGAGCCAGTTGCGATCCTTGAGCAGCCCGGTCACATAGATGCTCCGCACCCCGTTTTCATCCGGATGGGAATAGACGTGGATCCTTCGGGACGGGTCCACCGCGCAGGTCTGATACCCGCCAAAAGCCGCCGCGGCGGCGATGGGGGACGCCGGGCCGGTGGTCTGGAATTCCCCGTCCCGATTGACGATGAACGCCACCCCCGTGGCGCCGATATGAATGCCGCCCACCAACTTGTTGAAGGCCTCGAAATCGATGGTGGCCCGGAGCACCCAGGCCTCCTGTCCCTCGCCGCTGCACACCGCCACTATGAAATGCGGCAACCCGCGCAGACCGAGAAACACATCGCTGATGACGGCCCGCTCCGCCATGGCCTGCTGAAACCAGGCGGCCCCGGCATATTCGGCCTGGCCCAGTTTGAAGGGGCCGGCGTAGGAAATCTGCCGCCCCCGGGCGTCGATGACCCCCAGATCCACGAAGGTGGCCCCGTAGGCACTCTGCAGAAACGCCAACTGACGTTGCAGGAAGGCTTCTTCGGAAAGGGTGCTCCCTCCGAAGCTCTGGGCCAAAAAGCGGACATCGGCCAGACGGGCATGAAGAAATGCGTCGATCTGCTGCTTGTGTTTGCGCACCATCTCCACGAGGTGATCTTCCACCTTTTGGCGGTAAACGCCGCGGAACTGAAGATAAATGGTGAGGCTGATGAGCAACACCGGAACGTAGGAGACCACGAGAATGGTCAGGAACATTTTACGCGCCAGCAACGCGTATTCGGGGTGCATCTGTTGGGTTTCGTCCATGGTCGTCCCGTTTTCAGCGCCGAGCTGAAACGCCGGCGTACTGTCTCCCGAATCGGTTCAGCATCTCGGGGCAATCGGCCTCACCGTTCCGCTGATTTTCGCAGGTACCTCACCATGGCCAGCAATCGGCATGCCAACCTCAGCTATCCATGATTTTCCTTCTGGATCGCCATGGCCGCCTGAGCCACCATGGCGTCGTCGGCCATGAGCATGTCCATCTGGCGGGTCTGGATCAACAGCCGCCCCAGGGTGTCGAGGCGCCGGACCAATAGATCCGCCGGCTGCTTGGACAGGCGCGCCGTGACCCGGTCGCCCACCGCATCCACCCAAAAGCCCAGGTCCACCAACACCCGTTGGATCACCCGCACCCGCCGATGACGTCGTTGGGCGTCGGCGGCCCCGCCCTTGAACTCGAAATTGATGTAGTTCTTGGCCGGGTTGGCGCTGCAGAAGCTGTCCAGGATGCTGTAATGGTATCCCACCCGGGAGCTGAAGTTGAGATAGACGTCGCTGACGATGGCGTAGCTGCGGTCGCCGAAACGTTCGCTGCCGAGCCGGGGCGGGTCCAGGAGCTGGCGTCCCATCACGGACCAGAAGCCGCCCAGATTCACCGGCCGGGGCTCCTTGTGCTCACCGGTGCGGGCTTCAAGCATCCCGATCACCAGCGCTCTCAGGGGGACCGAGCGCACCTGGTCCAACGTCACCGCCCGCAGATCCGCCGCCTCCGGGCACACCCCACCCCCCAGGTCGATGAGATACAAATCAATGGGCAGGGGCGCCTCGAGGCGCACGGCCCCCTGGCCCGCTTCGGCCACCCGGTCGCCGAGCTGAAAGAGCGCCTCGTAGGCCTTTTCGTGGATGTAGCGCATGATATCGTGAATGGTCAGGCAGTTGCGCGGTGCGAAGGCGGCGGATTTGGGATCCACCAGGTGCAGGGGCAGGATCCGCTCGGCGCGTCGTTTCAGGGCCCGGTGGGCGGCGCCATCGCCGGTGACGTCGCCATCGGCCGGGGTCCGTTCCACCAGTCCCACCACCCGGCCCTCGTAGATGCGGCCGTGGTCGGCATCGACGGTGACCAGCGTTCCCGGCACCAGCCGTTCGGCGGCCCCGGCCAGGTGAACGAGGGTTGGCACCATGTATTCTCTGGCCAGGCAGGCCATGTGCCCGGTGATATTGCCCCCCTCGGTGACGATGGCCCGGGCCCGGTCCATCACCATCACCAGTTGCGGCGAACTGTGGGGCGCCACCAGCACCGCCCCCTGGGGGAAAGCGACGAGATCGGCCTGGTTTTTCACGATGGCCACCGGCCCGGCGCCGACCCCGGGGCAGGCGGTTTCGCCACCGCTGAGAATCACCCGATACCCCTCCTCCGGCGGTGTCGCCTCCGGCTGCACCCCGCTGGCGCTGGAATCCACCCGCAGGGGCCGGGCCTGAAGGATCACCAAACGGCCGTTTCGGTCCAGGGCCCATTCCACATCCTGGGCCGAGCCGAAGTGTTCCTCGATGGCCATCCCGTGGGCCGCCAGACGCACGGCCGCCTCATCGGGAAGCGCCGGTGCCGACTGCCGGAAAGCGTCCACCCCGACCTCTTGGAGATTCCCATCGGCGGTAACCGTCAGCATGACCGGTTTGGCGCTCACTTCCCGCTCCACCAGCGCCGGTATCGGGCCTTTGTTCAGAACGAACCGGTCCGGCGGCACCACCCCGTCCACCGCATAGGGACCCAGTCCCCAGACGGCCTGGATGAGAATCCGGTCGTCGCCGGCATCGATGGGGTTGCGGGTGTACATCACCCCGCTGGCTTCGGCGGGGATCATCTCCTGACAGGCCACCGCCATGGCCGCCGCCTGGAAGGCGAACCCCATGTGCAGCCGGTACGCGATGGCCCGGTCGGAGAAAAGGCTGGCCACGATTTCCTTGTAGGCCGCCACGATGCGTGGACCGGCCACGTTGAGCCGTGTGGCGTACTGGCCGGCAAAGGACAGGGCGCCGTCTTCACCGATGGCCGACGAGCGAACGGAAAATCGCCGTGGCGTCCCATCGGGCGCCGGTCCCAAGGCTTCCACAGCCGCGGCGATGGCCACTTCCAGATCCTCGGGGACAGCGGCCGCCATGATGAGGCGACGGATTTCGGCTCCCACGGCGACGATGGTTTCGGTTTCGTAGATATCGAGCTTCTGCTTGCGTGCGGCGATGGCTTCCGCCAAACGGTTATGGGCCAGGAACCGCTCGAAGGCCGTGGTGGTAATGGCAAACCCCCGTGGGATGGACAAACCGAGCCGGGTGCCCACCTCGGCGAGATTGGCGTTCTTGCCGCCCACCGCGGCCAGCGCCTCCGCCCCCAGTTGAGGGTAGCTCAGCACCAGGGCCGTGGTGGGAGGCGTGGATACCGTGGGCGCCTCGGCGGCGAATTCTCCGATGGCGTTGAGGCGGGCCTCCAGCTCCGTCTGGCGCCTCCCGCAAATAATGGCAAAACTGCGGATCATCCGGCCGGTGTGAAACAGGGTCCGCAACCAGACCGCTTCAATATAACCGGGGCCGAAGGCCAGCCGCCCCCGCAGCTTGGCCTCGATGTCGGCCATGATACCGAGCAGTTCGGCGTTGGAGGCCAGCAGGATTTTAAAATTTTCGTATTTTCGGCGGAAGACGGCGGTGGTGCCCCCGTCCACCGCACCGGTGGCCGGGCGCCTGCCATCGCGCCGGCGGTGGATCCACTGGAGTACCCGCTTCACGGTTTCGCCTCCCCATGGGTTTCCAAGAACGATCCGCATCCCGTCCGGACGTACCGGGTGGCGGGTCCCTTGCCGATGCGCCGGAGCCACCCTTTTTGCACCAAATCGTTCAGGTCGTGCACCGCGGTGCGCGACGGGATACCGCCGGCGGCCTGTTCATAGTCGCTGCGGCTGAACTCGTCGGCGGCGCCGAGCACGGCCATGGCCCTGCGCTGCCGGGGATTCAGCCGGAAGCAAACCCCCTTTTCAGCCTCCCGGGCAACGGGGGAAACCCGAGGCGGAGGGGTGAAAGAGGCCGAGGGGGCCGGACCCACCGCCAACGCCGTCCCGTTTTCCCCCCGGGACCCGGCAACGCCGTCGAGTTGCAAGTCGTCTGCCTGGATCACGCTGGCATCGGCCATCACCGCGGCCCGCAGCAGACAATGGGCCAACTCGCGCACGTTGCCCGGCCAGTGGTAGCGGCGCAGCTTTTCCAGCGCCCCCCGGCTCAGGACCAGGTTCGGCATGTCGCGTCGATGGCCGATATCGCTCAAAAAATGCCGGGCCAGGGTCTCGATGTTCTCCGGGTGCTCCCGCAGCGGCGGGGTGTGCAGGGTCAGCACATTGAGGCGAAAGTAGAGATCCTCCCGAAAACTTCCCTCCTGGATCAGGGCCTTCAGGTCGACGTTGGAAGCGGCAATGATGCGCACATCCACCGGCACCTCGCGGTCGCTGCCCAGCGGCCTGATGCGCCGTACCGCCAGGGCGCGCAGCAGGGCCTGCTGCACCCGGGGTGAGGCCGCCTGGATCTCGTCGAGAAACAAGGTCCCCCCCTCGGCTTCGAGAAAAGCGCCCTTGCGCTCCCCGCGGGCCTCGGTGAAAGCCCCCCGGGTATGGCCGAACAGGGTATCCAGGAGCAGGTTCTCGTCCAGGGCGCCGCAGTTGATGGCCAGGAAAGGGCGATCGCGACGGCGGCTCAGCCGGTGGATCGCTTCGGCCGTCAGTTCCTTTCCCGTGCCGGTTTCCCCGAGGACCAGCACATCCGCCTCCACCTCGGCGGCCCTGAGAATTTCCTTTTTCAACCGTTCCAGCAGTGGACCGCCGCCGATCAGGCCCGGTACCAGATCGTTGACGGACACCGGGCAGGGTCCCTCGACCTCCCAGGCCACCTGGCTGGCCTGGGCCGAGGCGATCACCTGGTCCTTGAGCCGGATCTCTTCCATCTGGGCTTTCACGGTGGCCACCATGCGGTTGATGGCTCCTTGCAGGGTCGCCAACTCCAGGCTTCGGGTCTGCAAGGCAATCGGCGCCAATCGCCCGCTTTCCTCGATAACTTGCACTTCACGTGCCAGACGCAGAATGGGGCCGGTGACGGTCCGGCCGACGCCCAACAGCACCACCGCCACCAGGAGGGCCGAGGACAGGCTCACGATCAGGATAACGTTCACCTGCTTGTCGCCGGCCACCATCGGCAGGCGGCTCACGTCCACGAAGGCCAGCCCGGCGTAGACCGTGGGCGGCTTTTGCAGGGAGGTGGAAAAGCGGATGGGGCTGTAGGCCAGGAAATGCGTTTTCTGCCCCATCGGCAGATCCCCGTGGTCGCCGGGTCCCTTGATGCCGAAGTGCCCCTCGCGCACCTCGCGCACCATCTTCCAGAAGTAGCCATAGCGGGCCGCCGGCCGGAAAGCCTCGGGCAGTTCCGGCCGGCCGAGGGTGCCTTCGAGCCCGGCCCGGGCCAGGCTGGTGGAGAAGGTGGCCTCCGGCCGGTCCGGGTCGTCGCTTTGAAACAGGATCCAGCCGTCCAGGTCGAACAGATAGCTGTAACGGACTTCAGGGGTGCGCGGGTAGGACCAGATGGGCGACTGGGGGCTGTTGTAAAGCGACAGCAGGTTGCGCAAGCGCCCCAGGTCCACCGCCAGCAGCACGTACCCCGGCGCTTCGCCATGCGCCATCCACAGGGGCGTCACCAGAACGATCACCTTGGACAGGATCTTGCGGTTGGGGTTTCCCGCCGTGGGAAACCCATAACGCACCGCGCTGATGGACGACAGCCAAACCTCGCCGACCTCGAGTTGCTCGAAACGGTCCATCAAGGTGAAAGGGTCCGGCTCGAATTGCGCCATCTCGTTTGGCGCGATCGGCACGACCCGATCCTGATCGGAAACCCAGAACAAATGCGCGCCGTCGGATCGGGAGACGAACCCCACGGCGCGATAGGCGGTGGCGCCGGTGCGGGCCAGGCGCGCCAGCAGGTCTCCGAACCGGGTCCGTTCTTCCGGCTGTTGCGCCAAAAAGAGCAGATCCCGCCGATATTGCGCCAATTCCAGTTCCAGCTCCCGGGCCATGGCCCGGGTTTGCAGCTTCACCGAGCGTTCCAGCGCCAAGCCGATGAAGTGGTTGGATGCCGAGTAGGCGATGAAACCGGTGACCAGGATGATGGCCACCACCGGCGGAATGCCCCAAAAGGCGAGCCGGGTGTTGAGACGGCTGGAGGGAAAATGCGTGATGAGGGGCAGTTGCGCAATAATCCGTTGGTATCGCTCAAACAACGACATCTTTCGCCTCCGCGTTGGGTCGCTTGACCGGCGCCTTGTCACCCGGGGCTGAAAACCGGTTCACGATTCTGAAAAGCGGCGCCTTCAGCCACCAAGCCTCGCGGTCAGGGAAAGCAAAAATCGTGCAAAAATTGCGCAATGGCATTGTTTCTGCTTAGGCAACGGGTCACAACACCGGTTCGGATCTCCGTGAGGCCTGGGCGCCCGCTTGCGGAGAGCGGAGAACAGACGCAGACAATTCGGTTCCGGGTTTAAACTTCTACAATTCAAAAGGAGGGAAACGGGCATGAAACGATTCGCCATGACAACGATGGTGGTTTTGGCAGCCTGCCTGCTGCTGGCGCCGGGGTGGGCCTGGGCGGCCGGCGGCGGGGCCAGCGAGCTGGTGGTGGTGGCGGACACGCGCATCATCGACAACGGCTTAATGCGCTATGTGGCCAACCTGTACAACACCGACGTCACCCTGTTTGCCACCTGGGCCGTGGTGTTGACTGCCTTCTGGGGGGCCTTTCTGGGCTTTCTGATGGATTTTTGCATGAAGCGCACCGGCCTGGACCTGAACAGCCGCAAGATCGTCGAACATTGATCCGCCGGCAACGGCGACCCAGCAGGAGGACAAAATGATGGATACGGCAAGCTGGCTCTACATGTACATGCCCATCGCCGGGGTGAACATCTTCTGGCCCGGCTTGGTGTTGATCGGCTTTTCGGTGGGGGTCATCGGTGGATTCTTCGGCATGGGCGGCGCCTGGATGGTGACCCCCGGCCTCAACATCCTCGGTTTTCCCATGGCCTTTGCCATCGGCACCGACATGGCCCACATCGCGGGCAAATCGATGATCTCCACCATGCGCCACAGCAAGTTCGGCAACGTGGACTACAAACTGGGTCTCGTGATGCTGGTGGGCACCATGATCGGCATCGAGTGCGGCGCCCAGATCGTCATGTACCTGGAGCGCCTCGGCCAAATCGGCTCGGTGGTGCGCTGGGTGTACGTCGGATTCCTCGCCCTGATTTCCTGGATGGTGTTCTACGACTACTACAAGGCCGTTTCCAAGAAAAGGGCCGGCGTGGTGGAGGGGGAACACGGCACCGAGGGGATCACCTGGTACAAGACCCTGCACAAAATTCGCATCCCGCCCATGGTGCACTTCAAGCATGCGGGGTTTGTCTGCTCGGCCTGGCTGCCGATTTTCGTCAGCTTCCTCACCGGCGTGCTGGCCGGCTTCCTCGGTATCGGGGGCGGCCTGCTGCGCATGCCGGCCCTGGTCTACCTCATCGGCTGCCCGACTCACATCGCCGTGGGCACGGATCTTTTCGAGGTCATGATCTCGGGGCTTTACGGCGCCTTCACCTACGCGATCAAGGGCCGCATCGAACTGGTGGCGGTCTTCGTGATGCTCACCGGAGCGGCCATCGGAGCCCAGATCGGCACCGTGGCCACCAAGTACGCCAAGGGCTACGGCATCCGCCTGGCCTTCGGCATCGCGGTGGTCTGTTGCATGATCTCCATCGTCCTGAAACAGTACGGATTTTCAGCTCCCGCGGCGGTGCTCATCCTCAGCACCATTACCCTGATCTGCCTTTACATCATAAAGATCATGTTCCAGGGCGCGGCCCAGGAATTGCGTGATAAAAAGGCCGGCACCCAGGCGCAAATGTAATCGGGACACGAAAGGAGCATATCCATGAAACTGGCCAAACCCATGATCCCCATCACGGCCCTGCTGGCGATGTTCCTCCTCGCCGCCGGCGCCTTTGCCAGCGAAGTGAGCCAGGGCAAGACCGTGGCCTATGACGAAGCCGCCAAAACGATTCAAATCGAGGAATACGACACCAATTTTTCCGACGATCACCGCTACGGGCAGCCCACCGGCATCGTCAGCGACTACGATCTGGCCAAGGCCAAGGTCGGCATCCCCCCCGCGGCGGGCGATGTGGTGCGCATCGCCTATGATCTGGACGGCGAGCGCAAGGTGGCCATCAAGGTGATGAACGTCTCCAAGCAGGATCTGCGCAAGAAATGATTCAACTCCACCACCGTGCCCTGCGGCCAGGGCACGGTGGGAAAGGACCGCTTCATGGACGGGATGAACGGCAAGCAAAAACTGGTGGTGGTGGCGATGGACCTGCTCTTGATCGCGGAACTCGGCTTCAGCATCCACCGGGGCGCGGCCAGTGGCGAAGACCTGACGATGGTGTTTCTCAAGAGCTTTATTCCGGCGGCCATCCTGACGGTTGTGGGCGCCCGCTTGTTGATCCGCCGTTTTCAAAAGGAACCCTTGACCGCGGGCCCTCAACCCCACCCGCCGCTGGAAGGATAGCCCGCCGTGGCAAGGCAGCGCGGCAACCTCACCGTGGCGGTGTTCTGCCTCCTGGCCCTGGCCATGGCGGATATTCTCGTCGACGCCGTGGGCCACCGCCCCAACATCTTCAGGGCAGTGGCCGGCACGGTGGTCACCATCAGCGGCAAGCTGATGGGATCGATCCAACCCTACGCCCCGCAAAACGCCATTTTCGAAAACCGGATCGTCGATCCGGCCCGCCTTGATGAAATCCTGGTCTGCGAGCCGGTTTATCCGGCCTTCCACATCCACTTTATCGAACTGAAGGGGCGCCTGTGGCGGGCCGAGTTGCAGGCCGACAGCGGTGCGGCCCCCGGCGAATACCCGATTTTCATCCGCCAGCGCAGCCTGCCGCCGGACCCGGAGACGCCGCCGCTGCAGGTACGCATCTTCGCCGACGAGGAGGCCCTGCACGCCAGCCAGACGTCCCTGTTTCGCCGCTACCTGGGGATTGCCCCCTGGACGGCGGCGGTGGGGCTGTTGCCGGTGGCCCTGCTGCTGGCCTACCGCACCTACAGATGCGCCGAGGGAAGCATCTCGGCCCTCCAGGCCCGCGGCCTGGGCCCCATCTACAAGATGGCCTACCGCAAGACCGGCTGGGAGATCCTCTTCGGCCTCGGCAGCGACCACGGGTTGCGCAACGGGGATGTGCTGCAGCTCCTGGACGCCCGTCATCACCCCGTGGGCCACGATGTGGTGGCCTTTCACGTCGGCCCCCAATCCGGTGAGGCCATCGTCGACCCGAAGGTCAAGCTCCGGCCGGGATTTCTGGTACGCCGCTCGTCGACGCGCCGCCCGGCGCCCGCGGACATTCCGGTACCGGCCCGGGAGCCGTGAGCCTTGACCCTCTGCCAGCCACTGACTTTACAGCCTGTAAAAAAGACCGACAGCTTCGGCGCCGACAGCCTACCGTTTTCATTGCCATCCTGCCAAAGACACGATCCCCGTTGGCCGCGATGGTCCACCGGGGCTGGCATGGCGCTTGCTCGATGAAAACGACAGATCGGCCCACAATCCGGCAGACGTTCCAGCGGCGAAACTTTACGGAAGGCGATATCCGATGTCCCGAATCAACGGTTTTCCCCTGCTCACCCCCGAAGAGGCCGTGGCCGGCATCCCCCATGGCGCCACCTTGTCTTTCAGCGGGTTCACCCCGGCCGGCGCCGCCAAGGTGGTCCCCCGAGCCCTGGCGGCCCGGGCCCGCAGCGAACACGCCGCCGGCCGGCCCTTCCAGGTCCGGGTCCTCACCGGGGCCTCCAGCGGCCAGGTGATCGACGAGGAACTGGCCAGCGCCGAGGCCGTCGCCTGGCGCGCCCCTTACCAGACCGGCGCCGCGATCCGCCGACAGATCAACCAGGAAAAGGTGGAATATGTGGACATGCACCTGTCCCATCTTCCCCAGACGGTGCTGTTCGGATTCTTCGGCCGCATCGACCTGGCGGTGGTCGAGGCCACCGATATCACCCGTGACGGCCGGGTGTTTCTCACCACCAGCATCGGGGCCTCGCCCACCTATCTTCAATACGCCGACCGGGTGGTGATCGAAATCAACCGCCGCCATTCGCCCCGGCTCTGCGAGATGGCGGACATCCTGGTCCTGCCGCCGCCCCCCCACCGCACGCCGATACCGATTTTTGAACCCCTCGGCCGGGCGGGCCTGCCCTATGCCCGGGTGGATCCACGCAAGGTCATCGGCATCGTGGAAAACGACGCCCCGGACCAGGTGGCGCCCTTCTCTTCCGCCGGCACCAACGGGCGGTGCATTGCCGAGCACCTGGTCGATTTTTTCCTGGCCGAAATGCGCGCCGGGCGGATTCCCGAGACATTCCTGCCGTTGCAGGCCGGGGTGGGCAATCTCACCAACGCCGTCATGGCGGCCCTCGGGGCCCACCCGGACATTCCCCCGTTTACCATGTACAGCGAGGTGCTCCAGGATGCCATCATCGACCTGATCCGTGCCGGCCGCCTGAGCGGTGCCAGCGCCACCGCCCTGACCATCACCACCCCGAAGATGGCCGAAGTTGTTGAAAACCTGGATTTTTTTGCTTCACGCATCGTTCTGCGCCCCCAGGAAATCTCCAACCATCCGGGGTTGATCCGGCGTCTGGGGGTCATCGCCCTCAATACGGCCCTGGAAGCCGACATCTACGGCAACGTCAACAGCTCCCATCTCTACGGCACCGACATTGTCAACGGCATCGGCGGCAGCGGCGAATTCACCCGCAACAGCTACCTGTCGATCTTCATGACCGCCTCGACGGCCAAGGACGGCCGGGTTTCTTCCATCGTGCCGATGGTGCCCCATGTGGACAGCAACGAACACTCGGTCCAGGTCCTGGTCACCGAGCAGGGGCTGGCGGACCTGCGCGGCCTGGGGCCGATGCAGCGCGCCCGGTGCATCATCACCCGCTGCGCCCATCCAGATTACCGCGCCTATCTGCTCGACTATCTGGACAAGGCCCGGCCGGCCCACATCCGTCACGATTTGATGCGCTGTTTCGAACTGCACCGCAACCTCCTCGCCACCGGTCGCATGCGGCCGGGGGAGGGGCCGCCGGAAGACCCCGGCATCCGACACCCATGACCAAGGCGCCCATTTACCGTAGCCTGCGACGCCGGATCGTCGCCATCACCCTGGTGGTGTCCATCGCCCCGCTGCTGACCCTCGGAGCGGTGATCTACCATCAGTACATCAAGGTATTCGAGGCCCGTATCGAGGATCAGATCCGCCATCTGGCCCGTTCCCAAGCCAACGCGGTGGATGTGTTTCTCAATGACCGCACCACGTTGCTGGCCGTCCTGGTGGCCACCCGGAGCTTCGAGGAGCTGGGGGACCAGCGCCGGCTGGATGCCCTGTTCGATGTCATCACCCGCAGCGCCGACGGACTGGGTCTGGTGGACCTGGGGGTCATCGCCGCGGACGGCTGCCAGGTGGCCTATGCCGGCCCATTCGCGCTCATTGGCCTCGATTATTCCCGGGAAGCCTGGTTTCGCGAAACCATGAGCCGGGGCAGTCACATCAGCGACGTGTTCACCGGGTATCGCCAGCTGCCGCATTTTATCATCGCCATCCGGGGACACAGCGTCCAGGGCCCCTGGATCATGCGGGCCACCATCGACAGCCAGGTGTTCAACCGGTTGGTGCGCAGCGTCCGGGTCGGTGAATCCGGAGACGCCTACATCATCAACCCGGAAGGCTTTCTCCAGACCGAAGCCCGGCTGGCCGGTCAGGTCCTCGACCGCTCCGCCCTGGCGCCGCAACGCTTCGGCGAGGAGGCCACCGTGCTCCGGCAGCTGATGGGCAACGGCGCCACCCGGTACGTGGCCGGCGCCTGGCTCAAGAGCAAGGACTGGCTGCTCATCGTCAGCCAGGACAGCGCTGACCAGATCAACAGCCTCTATCGCACCCGGGATGCCGAAATCATCATCATCCTGCTGGGCTGTCTGGCCATCGTGATCGCCACCGTGATCACCACCCGCACCATCGTCTCCCGCTTGCAGCATGCCGACCGGGATCTCAACGCCCTCAACGCCCAACTGCTTCAACGGGACAAAATGGCCGCTTTGGGGAAGATGGCCGCCGGCATTGCCCACGAAATCAACAACCCCCTGGCCGTCATCGGCGAAAAAGCCGGCTGGATCCGAGACCTCCTGGACGATCCCGCCCTGCAGGACAGCGCGGTGCTTCCCGAGCTGATGACTTCGGTGGACAAGATCGAAAGCCACGTGGAGCGGGCTCGCAAAATCACCCATCGCATGCTCGGGTTCGCCCGCCGCATGGAGCCGCGCCTGGATGACGTGGACGTCAACCGGGTGCTCGGCGAGACGGTGGAGCTGCTGCAAAACCACGCCCGGGTCAACGACATCCGCATCGACCTGGACCTGGCCGACGACCTGCCGATCATCGCCAGCGACCAGAGCCAGTTGCAGCAGGTTTTTCTCAATCTGCTCAACAACGCCATCGACGCCATCGGCAAGGACGGCGTCATCACCGGCACCACCCGCCGGGCAGGCAAGGAGATCCACATCACCATCACCGACAACGGCCCCGGCATTCCTCCCGAGCATCTGGCGCGGGTCTTCGATCCGTTTTTCACCACCAAGGACCCGGGGCAAGGCACCGGCCTCGGATTGGCCATCAGTTTTCAGATCATCGAAAAGATGGGCGGGCGCCTGCTGCTGGAAAACGTCACGCCCCGGGGCTCCCGGGCCACCGTCATTTTGCCCGTGGTGATCCCTGAGCCCAAATAGGCGGTGCAACCGGCCATGGACGGACAAGGGAGGATAGCGATGAGACAGCCCACCATTCTGGTGGTCGACGATGAAATCGATTTTCTGGAAACCATCGTCAACCGACTGAGGAAACGCGGCATGGCCGCCGAGGGCGTGGATAACGGCCGGGAAGCGATCCGGCGGATCGTGGAAACGCCATTTGACGTGGTGCTGCTGGACATCAAGATGCCCGGTGGGATGGACGGCATCGAAGTACTGCGCCAGATCAAGGAGCAACGGCCGGAAACCGAAGTGATCCTGCTCACCGGCCACGCTTCGGTGGAAACCAGCCTGGAAGGCATGGAGCTGGGCGCTTTCGACTATCTACTCAAGCCGATGCGCTTCGAGGAACTGCTCAAAAAAATAGCCGTCGCCCTGGAAAAATGAAATGGAACAACTTTTTGAATCCTGGCTGATTGGTGCCCGGGACCGGAATCGAACCGGTACGGTGCGTTGCACCGAGAGATTTTAAGTC
>JAQVTF010000217.1 GCA_028700185.1 Desulfobacteraceae bacterium
GCATCATCGGTACGAGTCGCCGAAAAGCACCCCGCAAATTAAAAAATTCGGTAACACGTGCTATCGGACGCCATAGAAACTATTTGCCAATTTTTCGACGGATCCCCACGACTCAGATCAATCCGGCGCAAGCAGGACGTGTTCGCAAAGACGCGACGGTTTGTCACCCCCGGGATTTGTAGGCTTTGGGGTCGATCTGGTATTTTTTCACCCGGTGCCAGAGGCTGCGCTCCTTGATGTTGAGTTGCTGGGCGGCCCGGGACTGGATTCCGTTGCACTGCTGAAGCGCCGCGATGATGATCTTTTTCTCGGCCTCGGCCAGCCACCGGTCCAGGTCATCCACCGGGGGCGCATCCATGGTGAGGGGGGGATCGGCTTGCGCACCGTGGGGGGCAGCGGCGGGCAGCTCCAGGTGCTGGCGCTGGATGGCATCCTGCCGGGAGGTGAGGCAGGCTCTTTGAATGATGTTGCGCAGTTCGCGCACATTGCCCGGCCAGGCGTACTGGGTCAGGGCTTCCAGGCTCTCCGGGGCCACCTCTTTCGGTGTGGGCACCGAGGCGGCGAAACGGCTCGCCAGCAGGGCGATATCCTCTTTGCGGGCTCTCAACGGGGGCACATCCAGCCGGAACACGTTGATGCGGAAGAAGAGATCTTCGCGAAAGCGCCCATCGGCCACCAGGGCCTCGAGATTTTTGTTTGTGGCCGCAATGATCCGCAGGTCCACCTGGATGGTTTTGCTGCCGCCGAGGCGCTGAATTTCCTTTTCCTGCAATACCCGCAGCAGTTTGGCCTGGACGCCGAGGGGCATGTCGCCGATCTCGTCCAGGAACACGGTGCCCTTGTCGGCCAACTCGAATTTTCCGGTCAGGGCGTCCACCGCTCCGGTAAAGGCCCCTTTTTCATGTCCGAACAGCTCATTTTCCAGCAGCCCCTCCGGAATGGCGGCGCAGTTGACCTTGATAAAAGGCTGATCCGCCCGCCGGCTGTGCGCCACCACGGCCCTGGCCACCAGTTCCTTGCCGGTGCCCGACTCCCCGGTGATCAGCACGGTGGCATCCGAAGGAGCCACATCGAGGATGCGGCGCATCAGTCCCCGCATGATCCGGCTCTGGCCCAGGATGTCCGGAAACAGGCGAGAAGCCTCCGTGGTGTCGATGAGATCGGTGACTCTCTGCAAGATCCGCTCGTAGTGCTGCACGTCACTGACGGCCGTGTCGGGCCGCTCCTCGAAGAATGCCGAGGGGATGGCCGGATTCTGCCGGGCTTTTTCGACGAAGCGCTCCAGGGGACCGATGATCCAGCGCACCAGCAGATAGGCGCCGCCGAGGCAGACCAGGAAAAAGATCAGAATCACCATCCCGTAGGTGATCACCGATCCGTTGGGGGAGGACGCATCGAGCACCAGGACCAGAACCAGCATGGAAAGCACGTTGAAGCCGGCCAGGATGAACGGGACAAGATGCTTGGTGGGGATGTGAACCTTTTTCAGCATGTGGTCATATGGAAATACCAAGGGGCACCGGCCGGACATCACCGCACGGTCTTGACCAGATCCCACATGGGCAGAAAGATCGACAGGGCGAAGAAGCCCACCACGGCGGCCAGGAGCACGATCAACACCGGCCCGATGGTCTCCGACATGCGGCTGACGGAATAGCTCACCTCATCGTCGTAATGCACCGTCACCTCGTGGAGCATCTGATCCAGATTGCCGGTCTCCTCGCCGATGGCCACCATGTTGATGACCATGGGGGTGAAAAACTTGGCGGTTCGCAGGGGGGCTGCGATGCCGCGACCTTCCTTCAGATGTTCCTGGATGCGGCTGAATTCCTTGGCAATGACCGAATTGCCGATCACCCCGGCAAGGATGGAAAAGGCATCCAGCACCGACACGCCGCTGGCCTGGAGGATGGAAAAGATGCTGGCGAAGCGGGACATGGCGCCTTTCTGGAAAACGGTGCCCAGGATGGGCAGGCGCAGCATCAGATAGTCCTTCTGGTACTGCCCGGTTTCGGTTTTCAGGTAGAAGCGCAACGCCACGAGGGTGATGACGAGGATGGACAAACTCACCGGCCAGTAAACGATCAACCATTGGTAGAGCAGGATGTTGATCCGGGTGGGCAGGGGCAAATCGAGCCCGGCGCTCTCGAAAATCCGCACAAACCGCGGGATGACGAAGGTCAGCAGGAAGAAGAAGGCGCCGGTGAGGGTCACCAGCACCAGGATGGGGTACTGCAGGGCGCTTTTGATATCCGACCGGATCTTGTGCTCATGCTGCAAAAGGTAGATCAGCCGTTCCAGGACCTCCACCAGATGCCCGCTGCTTTCCCCGGCCTGGATCATGCTGCAGTACAGGGGCGTAAAAATCTTGGGGTGTTTTTTGAACGCCGCCGTCAATGACAACCCGGAGCGGATATCCTGGCCCA
The DNA here is from genome assembly GCA_028700185.1 of Desulfobacteraceae bacterium. Taxonomy (GTDB): domain Bacteria; phylum Desulfobacterota; class Desulfobacteria; order Desulfobacterales; family UBA2174; genus UBA2174. Next base: position 2,427 of record JAQVTF010000217.1, read on the forward strand.
TCACCGCCGCGGCATGTTTCAGCCTCAAATTTTCCGTCTGCTGTTCCATGACTTCCAGCAGCTCGATCATGTTGATCCCGGCCTTGAAAAGGGTCCGGAACTGCTTGGTGAAGATGATCAGGTCCGGGGTTTTGACGGTGGCGAGCAGGAAATTGAGCCGTTGGATCCATCCCTGTCCGGCCGCCGCCGTGCCCGGCCGTACGCTGGACGGGATGAGCCCCTGGGAGACCAGCTTATCCTGGGCCGCCTCGAGGCTGTCGGCCCGGATAACGCCGGAAACTTCGGTTCCTGCCGGGCTGATGGCTTTGTAGGTGTATTGCATGAATCCGCTCTTCAATTTCGCACAAGGCGCTATTCAACGTTTTTGCCGGCCGGCGGCCGGATCAGGCCATCACCACCGACAGAGCCTCTTCAACGGTGGTGATGCCGCGGCAGACCTTGTCGGCCGCGTCATCCCTGAGCAGCCTCAGTTTGCCGGCGTCCAGTGCCGCCCGGGTGATTTCTCCGGAGGCGGCTTTGCGCGTGATCATGTTTTGGATCTGTTCGTCGATTTTCAGAATTTCAAAGACCGCGGTGCGGCCTTTGTAGCCGGAATTCAGGCATTGGTGGCATCCCTTGCCCTTCATGAAGGTGCAACCCGAAGCCGCTTCCAGTCCCAGGGCCTGGAGTCCTTGCACCGGCGGTGAATACGGCTCGGCGCAATTGGGGCAGACCTTGCGCATCAGGCGCTGGCCGAAGGAGACCAGCAGCACCGAGGACACGAGAAAGGGTTCGATCCCCATGTCGATGAGCCGGGTGATGGCGCCGGCGGCATCGTTGGTATGCACGGTGGAAAGCACCCGGTGGCCGGTGAGGGCCGACTGCACCGCGATCATGGCCGTTTCCGCGTCCCGGATTTCACCGACCATGATCACATCCGGATCCTGGCGTAAAATGGACCGCAATCCCGAAGCAAAGGTCATGCCGGCGCGCTGGTTAAGCTGGACCTGCCGGATCCCCTCCACCCGGTATTCCACCGGATCTTCCAGGGTGATGATGTTGACATCCGGTGCGTTGATTTGCTGCAAGATCGCGTAGAGACTGGTGCTCTTGCCGCTGCCGGTGGGGCCGGTGGACAGGATCATGCCGTAGGGTTTGTGGATGACCGATTGGATCTTGGTCAGATCCTCGCCCTGCATCCCCAGTTGGTTCAGGCTGTAGATCCCCGCGCTCATGTCCAGGAGCCGCAGCACGACGTTTTCGCCGTAGATGGTGGGCAGACAGGAGGCCCGCACGTTGATTTCACGCTTGTTCATCACCACGGTGAAACGGCCGTCCTGGGGAATCCGGGTCACCGAGATGTCCATGTTGGCCAGAATCTTGATCCGTGAGGTGAGGGCCGGCAGAAGCTTCTTGGGGGGGGTGGAGACTTCGCGCAGCTTGCCGTCGATGCGGAAACGGGTTTGCACCGCGTCCTTTTCCGGGCTGATGTGGATGTCGCTGGCTTTTTCGTTCACCGCCTGGGCGATGATGGAGTTGACCAGTTTGATCACCGGCGCCTGGTCGGCCTGGGACTCCAGCTCACTGACGTTGACATCGATGTCCACCGCTTCTTCACGGGACCGGCCGACTTCGACGGCGCTGGTCATCTCCTCGACGCTTTCCATCACCTTGTCGAGCCCCTTGTAGAGGCCGTAAAGGGTGGTGAAGGCCTGTTCGAATTCGGCTTCGGTGGCCACCACCGGTTCGACTTCCAGGTTGGTGTAGATTTCCAGGGCGTCCAGGGCGTCGATGTTCAACGGGTCGTTGGTGGCCACATGCAGCACCTTGCCGCGGCGTTCCAACGGAACCACAC
>JAQVTF010000054.1 GCA_028700185.1 Desulfobacteraceae bacterium
GGATGGCCGAGGGCAAACCGGTTCAGCCCTCCCCGGCGGTGCCATCATCGCTCTTGCGTTTGGCGCGCATGGATTTCTGACGCTTTGCCACTGGCAGAATCGCCTTGCGCAGCCGCACCGAACGGGGAGTGATTTCCACCAGTTCATCTTCCCGAATAAAGGCGATGGATTGCTCGAGGGTCATGGGATGAACCGGCGACAACAACACGTTGTCATCCTTGCCGGCGGCCCGCATGTTGGTAAGCTTCTTTTCCTTGCACGGGTTGACGTCGATGTCCTTGCCGCGGTTGTGCTCGCCCACGATCATCCCCTCGTAGACCGGATCGCCGGGGACCACGAAGAGACGCCCCCGCGGCTCGAGATTGAACAGGGCGTAGGCCACCGCCGCTCCGGGGCGGTCGGCCACGATGGAACCGGAAAAGCGGCCGGGAAAATCCCCCCGGTAGGTATCGTACCCATCAAAAACGGCGTGCATGATTCCCGTGCCGCGGGTGTCGGTGAGAAATTCGTCCCGGTAGCCGATCAGGGCTCGGGTGGGCACGGAAAACTCCACCCGCACCCGTCCCTTCCCGTTGTTGGCGAGGTTGATCATGCGCCCCTTGCGCAGGGTGAGCTTTTCGGTGACCACGCCGAGAAACCCATCCTGGCAATCCACCAGAAGCCGTTCCACCGGCTCTTTCTGAACCCCGTTTTCATAGCGGAAGATCACCTCGGGCCGCCCCACGCAGAACTCGTAGCCCTCCCGGCGCATGGTCTCGATGAGAATGGCCAGTTGGAACTCCCCGCGTCCCTTGACCACCACGCTCTCCTTGTCGCCGTCGACCTCCACTTGGACGGCCACGTTGCGCAAGGTTTCCCGTTGCAGCCGCTCGCGGATGCGGCTCATCTGCACGTACTTGCCCTCCCGCCCCCCCAGGGGGGAATCGTTGATGGCAAACCGCATCGACACCGTGGGCGCGTCCACGTGGATCCGCGGCAGGGCCCGCGGCGAGGCGGCCGTGCAGATGGTATCACCGATGGTGACATCCTCGATCCCCGCCAGTACGGCGATATCCCCCGGCTGCACCTCGTCCACGGCCTCCAGGCCGATGCCCCGGTACACCTGGAGCTTGGAAATCTTCAGGGGACGGCCCACCCCGTCAGCCCCGATGCACATCAGGGCGTCACGAAAGTGGGCGGTGCCGTTGAATATCTTGCCCACGGCCAGGCGCCCGACATAATCGGAGTAGCCCAGGTCCGACACCCGCATCTGAAACGGCGTTTCGGGGTCGTGGGCCGGGCCGGGGATTTCCCTGATGATGGTATCCATCAGAATCGACAGGTCCGTTCCCTTCTCATCCAACCCCCGTTGGGCGATCCCCTCCCGGCCGATGGCGTAAAGCAGGGGAAACTCGAGCTGCTCCTCGGTGGCATCCAGGTCGATGAGCAAATCGTAGATTTCATCGAGCACCTCCGCCGGACGGGCATCAGGCCGGTCGATCTTGTTGATCACCACGATGATTTTCAGTCCGGCGGCCAGGGCTTTCTTGAGCACGAAACGGGTTTGGGGCAGCGGCCCCTCCGAGGCGTCCACCAGTAGGATGGCCCCGTCCACCATGGAAAGGGCCCGTTCCACCTCGCCACCGAAATCGGCGTGTCCCGGGGTGTCGAGGATGTTGATACGCACGGTTTTCCAGACCACCGAGCAGTTCTTGGCCGAAATGGTGATGCCGCGTTCGCGCTCCAGGTCCATGTTGTCCATGAGCCGTTCATCGACGGCCTGGTTGGCCCGAAACAGGCCGCTCTGGCGAAACATGGCGTCCACCAAGGTGGTCTTGCCGTGATCGACGTGGGCGATGATGGCGATGTTGCGTAGGGTGTCGTTGCGTTGAAGTGAGGGCATAAAGGTTCCGAGTTCGGGGCGCCTGCGGCGCCGTTCAAGGTTCATGGTCCCAGCTTTCAGGTTTTCAAACCGCGGGAGCATAAGGCGCCGGCCGGCTCTTGGCAAGGGGGCGAAGGGGTTTTTTTAAATTCGAAATTCGAAACAAGGCTCAAAATTCAAAATGACGATAACGGGAAACGACAAAACAAACAAATTCCAAGGCTCCAAATTCCAGACAACAATCAAGTCTGCGTCATTAAAAATCACATTTTTTGGTTTTTCTTCTGCCTTTGCTTTTGTTCGAACATTATTCTTTTGAAAAATTGTTGGTTTATTCGGAATTAGGATTTTTGTTGTTCTTGTTTGTTTCGATTTTCCTCTACAGCCTTCCGGAACGCACGATGGAAATGATGAGCCAGACGCCAAGAACGGTGGCGATCGTATAGCCGGTGAGGCCGAGCAGCCCGGTGAGGGAAATGGCCGGCAGGCCGAGAAACGCCAGATCCAACACCAGCACTTCCCGTCCACTGTTCAAAATCAGGGCCGCGGCGATGGTGGAAGCGGCGATGATCAGCCCCACGGTGAGCCGATTGACCCCCTTTTCGATCTTGCCGTCGAGTCCCTCGAACCCGGTGTGGCGCAGCTCGAAGGCTTGCCGGCCAGCCACGGTGTTGCGCAGGATCGCCGCCAGGTGGCGCGGCAGGGAAGCGGCGTCGCGGCCCAGGTGACGCACCTCCTCACGGATCCGGGCCCGGGTCTTGACGCCGTGGCGCAGCAGACGCCGGGCCTGGGGCGCCACAGCCTCCAACAGGCTGTCGCGAGATTCCAGGATCTTGCCCAGCGCCTCGGTCTGGATCAGGGTCTTGAAGAGCAGCAGCAGGTTTCTCGGGAAGCGAATCCCGTAGCGATAAGCCAAATCCATCACCTGGTCATAGACATCCTTGACCTGAATGGTGGCCAGGGTGCGACCGTAGAACACCTCGCTCATGTCCTTGAGGTCGGCCCGCAAAGCCGCCAAGTCCATCTGGTCGTCGATGAGCCCGGCGTCGAGGAGGGCATCGATCACCAAGCCGTAGTCGCGCCGGGCATAGCCGAGAAACACGGCGGCCACCTGCCCCATGGTCTCCTCGTCCAGATACCCGGTGATGCCGAAATCCACCAGCGCCACCCGGCCGTCGGCCATGACAATGGTGTTGGCCGGATGGGGATCGGCGTGAAAGAAGCCGAATTCGAGCAGTTGTCGTGAAAAGGAACGCAGTCCGATGCGGGCGATTTCCCGGGGATCGAGGCCGGCGCCACGGATCGCGGCCACCTCGTCCATCTTGATGCCGGGCATATAGTCCATGGTCAGCACACTGCGGCCGGTGGCCTCCCAGTGGACCCGGGGGATCACGATCTCCTCACTGTCGGCGAAATTGGCGGCGAACTTCTCGATGCTGCCGGCCTCGATGAACATGTCCAGCTCGCGGAAAATGGTTCGCTCGAACTCGCGCACCACATTGACCAGCCCAACGATGCGCCCCAGCTCCGAGCGCCGCTCGAACCGGGTGGCAAAGCGGTACATCAGGTCGATATCTTCACGGATCTTCTTCTCGATGCCCGGACGGATGATCTTGACGGCCACATCAGTGCCGTCGGGCAACCGGGCGCGGTGCACCTGGGCCACCGAAGCCGCCGCCATGGAGGCCGGCTGAAATTCGGCGAACACCTCCTCCAACGGCCGCCCCAGATCGGTCTCGATCACCGGCCGTACCCTATCGAAGGCCACCGGAGGCACCCGGTCCTGAAGTCGTCTCAGTTCCTCGATGTAGGGACGGGGCAACAGGTCGGCCCGCAGGCTGAGCAACTGCCCCAGTTTGATAAAACTGGGGCCGAGTTCTTCGAAGGCCCGCCGCAGTCGCACCGGCGACGGGAAGCCTGGCCAGGGAGCACGCACAGCGGGCCCCGCGGCATCGTCGGCGCCACGCTCTCGCCGGTCGAAAAGACTGGCGAACCCGTGGCGAAACAAAATCCGGGAGATGGTACCGAAACGCGTCAGGGAACCGATACGCGTGGAGCGATGAGAACCGGGCATGGGCGAAACATCCTGTTGGGGTGCCTGTTGTCCTTTCCATAACCCGATTGCCGGCGATAGGCAAGCTGGTCACCACGCCGAATCAGGCTACCCCGACATCGATTTGTCCGGGGCCGGCGCCGATCTCGGCGAGGCACGGTCCGCCCCGAGGCGGTTCGACGACCGGTTTGACACGATGGCATTATTTCTCTATGTATGGGGCGCATCGGCGGCCATCGCGCGACCCAACCGCAGCCGTGCGACGCCCTCATCCCGGGCCATCCTCATGCAGCCACGAAAGGAAATTACCATGGGTCGATGTTTGCGCCAGGGGACGATTCTGTCCGCCATTCTTGTCTGGATCGCTGTCCTGACGGGCTGCGGCACGGTTCAACGCAGCTATCATGCAGTGATGGAAGGCGGCCACGAGGCGTTGCGCTGGGTGAAATCGGCCGACGATGACCTGATCAAAAAGGTTGGCGTCCATCAAGTAAACAACTGGAGCGGGTACACCGCCCCAGACTTCGAAACCGTTCAGACCCGCCGCCTGGCGGAACTGTTGCAAGCGGAAACCAAGGATCTGATCATCATCCCCCCCGGCACCCCGGAAGCCCCGGAGTTGCTTACCCGCCTGCCACGAACCCCGGAAAACGCCATCGACAACCTCGAGGTGGCGCTCCAGGCCCGCAAGGCCGGGCTCAACGCCCTGGTGGTGGCCAGCCTCATCGATGTGCGGGATCGGCGCCAGGAAAAGGGGCTGTGGTGGTTCAAGGATGTCTTTGACGAAATCGAAATGACGATCAACGTCGAGGTCTACGACAGCCAGACGGCGGCCAAGATTCTCGATGAGCGGTTCATCCATCGCATCGAAGCGGACATGCCGCTGGCCATGCCCGGCCAGCCCCCCGCCTCCGCCCTTCCCCTGCAGGTCATCGAGGAGATCGAGGAGAAAATTTGGCCCGATGTGGTGCGCCGCATCGTCGACGAGATGGTGGTGATCCCCTGGGTCGGGTTCATCCAGACGGTTTCGGACGCCGCCGTAACATTGACCGCCGGCGCGGAATCCGGCCTTGAGGCCGGCGACGTGCTCGACGTCTTCGACAGCGGCCGGATAATCGAGGGGGTCGGCGGAGGCCGGTTCCTGGTGCCGGGTGCCATCATCGGTGAAATCGAAGTGGCGTCTGCTTCCCCCGGGCGCATCGAAGCGCGCATCCTTTCAGGAGACCGGATCACCCCCGGCCTCGCGGTGACGCTGAAAACGGATTAAACCGCTTCGGCCGCCACGGCGCGAGAAAATTCCTTGATCATCCGCGCCGTTTCCCCAGGCCGCGCCATGGGAATGAGGTGGCCGGCGCCGGGCACCCGCATGAACCTTCCACGGGGAAACAGGGCCGCCGCCTTTTCCAGATCGATGTGGCCCCGGTTTCCGCTTTTTTCGCCTTCCACCACCAGTACCGGGCAACTTACCCGTTCCAGCAACGGCCAGGGATCCAGATGCATCCCGCCCATGAACAGGGAAGCCTCGCGCCTCGGGTGGCAAACCAGCTCCAGCCCGCCGGCCTCGGCCCCGACCATTCCGTAGCGCACGTACAAATCGAGCATCTCTTCATCCCAATCGGCAAAGAGCGTCTTGCCCCGCAGGTAATCCCTGGCCTCGGCGGTGTCGGACCAATGGTTGCGTCGACGGATGGATTTGCTTGCCAACGGGTGTTGCGTCGCGTCGATCTCAAGACGATAAAACTCGCTGGGCAGAAAGATCGGCTCGATGAGCAACAGCCCGGATACCAGTCCGGGATCGGCCGCCGTGGCCAGGGTTGCCACGGTGCCCCCCATGGAGTGCCCCACCACCAAAGGGGCCTTCAGTTGCAATCGCTGACAGAACAGGCGCAGGTCTTCGGCCAACTGCCGCCAGTGCAATCCGCCGTCCTCGGGGACCGCGTCGCGGTGGTCGCAGAAATAGGGCGCCAGGACGGTAAACTCGCCGGCCAGCGCCCGGGCGATGGGGTGCCAGAGCCAGGGCAGAAATCCGGTGGCGTGCAGCAGCACCAGGGGCGGCCCGTCGCCCGGGTAGGAGAGATATTGAATCTCGGCATCGCCGATATCCACGGTGTTGCTTTCGGGTACTAAGTCCTGTTTCATCTGAAGCGACTCCTCGTTTCCGTTTTGATCATCCAGAATGAACGCGAAACAAAATAGCAACGATCGCCCCCCGGGGCAAATGGCCGCGTCCCGCCCCTGGGGGCCATTTTCGGATTTCTGAAGCCGAAGGTGGCTTTTGGACTTGAAAAATCGGGCCGACGGTTGAAGAATACGGCCGAGGTACGCCAGACCCGCAGCGGTCCTATCCGATGCCGGCAAGCGCGACAAATCCACCGGATCTTTGTGAAGAGGCATTGCGATGAAAGTCTTGGGCATCTGCCTGGGCGCATCCACCGTCACCGCCGTCTCCCTCAAAGGCAGTACGGCAAGGCCTTGCATCATCGAGCACCACGTGCGCCCCCATGACGGCAACCCCCGCCAAACCCTGCTGGATGTTTTGGGCCCCATCGACATCGAGGCGTTCGACCGCATCGCTGTCACCGGCCGCAAGTTTCGTCACTACGTCAATCTGACGACCATCGCTGAACCGGAAGCCGTGGAGCAGGCCTACGCCTTTGTCAAACCCCCGGATTGTCGCTGCCAGGCCATTGTTTCCGCCGGCGGCGAGACCTTCATGGTTTACGTGCTGGACGCCCGGGGACGGATCGGCAACGTCATCACCGGCAACAAGTGCGCCTCCGGCACTGGGGAGTTCTTTCTCCAGCAGTTGCGGCGCATGAACGTCACCCTGGAAGAGGCGGCGCGCTGGGCCGTGGACGAGGTCCCCTACCCGGTCTCGGGACGCTGTTCGGTCTTTTGCAAATCCGACTGCACCCACGCCACCAACAAGGGCGTGCCCAAATCCCGGGTCACCGCCGGCCTATGCAAGATGATGGCCGAAAAAATTCTCGAACTGCTGCGCCGCGTTCCCCGCCGGGACATCATGATCGTCGGTGGCGCCTCGCGCAACCGGATGATGATCGCCCACCTGCAGCAGGCCATCGAAAACCTCATGGTCCCCGCTGAAGCGCCGTATTTCGAAGCCCTGGGCGCCGCCCTCTGGGCCCTGGACCATGAAACCCGTCCCTGGCCGGGGTTGGCGGCGCTGCTGCACGGCGAAACCTCGGCCTTCGATCGCCTGCCGCCCCTGAAGGAGGCCGCCGGCCTGGTGACGTTCCGGTCGTTGCGCCGTGATCGGGTCCGCGACGGCGACCGCTGCATCCTGGGCCTCGACGTGGGTTCCACCACCACCAAGGCGATTCTGTTGCGATGGCAGGACAAGGCGCTGTGCGCCGACGTCTACCTGCGCACCAACGGCGATCCGGTGGGGGCCTCACGACGCTGCTACCGGGCGATCCTGGAGCAGATGGCAACCCAGGCCGATCCGGGGACCGTGGCCATCGTCGGCCTGGGGGTCTGCGGCTCCGGCCGCCAGATCGCCGGGCTGCACGCCATGACCGAAGGAATCATCAACGAGATCATCGCCCACGCCACCGCGGCGGTGCATTTCGATCCGTTGGTGGACACCCTCTTTGAAATCGGGGGCCAGGACGCCAAGTACACCTTCATCACCAACGGGGTTCCGTCCGACTACGCCATGAACGAGGCCTGTTCCGCCGGCACCGGATCGTTCCTGGAAGAATCGGCCAAGGAAACCCTGGGCATCGAGATGACCGACATCGCCGACATCGCGCTGGCCGGCACCAATCCCCCCAACTTCAACGACCAGTGCGCCGCCTTCATCGCCTCGGACATCAAAAACGCCGTCCACGAAGGGTTGTCCCGGGACAACATCGTCGCCGGTCTCGTGTATTCGATCTGCATGAACTACACCAACCGCGTCAAAGGAAACCGGCCCGTCGGCCAGCGGGTCTTCATGCAGGGCGGGGTCTGTTACAACCGGGCGGTTCCCATGGCCATGGCGACACTGACCGGGAAACCGATTGTCGTTCCTCCGGAACCGGGACTGATGGGCGCCTTCGGGGTGGCGCTGGCCGTGGGCCAGCGCATCGAGGCCGGACTGATGGCCGAAACGCGTTTCGACCTCGAACGCCTGCGCGACCGGGAGGTGAGCTACGGTCGAAGCTTCGTCTGCAAGGGCGGCCGGGAAGGATGCGATCGCCGCTGCACCATTCACCGGGTGAACATCGAGGGCAAATCCTATCCTTTCGGGGGTGCCTGCAACCGCTATGAAAACCTGCGTCGCCGGGTACACCACGATCGCTCCCGCCTGGACTGGATCGATCGACGTCAGCGCCTCGTCTTCGAAACCTTTGCGCCGGAAACAGGGACACCGAACCCGCCATGGCGCGGCCGGGTGGGGGTCAACCGCAGCTTTTTCATTCACAGCCTCTACCCGTTTTACGCCCATTTCTTCCACCAGCTCGGTTTTCAACCGGTGCTGGCCCAGCGGCTTTCCGTCGAAGGCATCGACCGCCGCAACGCGCCCTTCTGCTACCCGGCGGAGTTGGCCCACGGCTATTTCCACGGACTCATCAGCGACACCACCGATCTGGACGCCATCTTCCTGCCCCATCTCAAATCGGTGCCGGCGTTGGATGCAAACAACAGCTCCCAGCTTTGTCCGTTGAGCCAGGGAGAAAGCTTTTATCTGCGCTCGACCTTTCGCGAAGAACTCAACGCCCGGTCCCTGCGAGTGCTGGCCCCCTGCCTGGAAATGGCCCGCGGACTCCAGACGGCCAGGGCCCCCATGGTGCAAATGGCGGCGGAACTGGGCATTGACCGCCGCGAGGCCAACCGGGCCCTGGATGTGGCCATCGAACGCCAGCAGGCTTGCATGGAGGCGATCAAGGCCTTGGGCCGTGAATTTCTCGCCGGTCTGGAAGAAGCGCCCGACCGACCGGCCGTGATCCTTTTCGGACGGCCGTACAACGCCTTCGCTCCTGAAGCCCACATGGGGATTCCCGCCAAGCTGGCCAGCCGCGGTGTGCCGGTGCTGCCCTTCGACGCCCTGCCCCTGGCCGACCAGGAAGGCAAATCCCACATGTACTGGGGCACGGGGGAACAAATCCTCCGGGGGGCACGCCTCGTGGCCGCCCATCCGCGGCTCTACGGCACCTTCATCACCAATTTTTCCTGTGGTCCAGACTCGTTCATCGTGGGCTACTTCCGGTCCATCATGGGGACTAAGCCGTCGCTGACCCTCGAACTGGACAGCCATACCGCCGACGCCGGCATCGACACCCGCATTGAAGCGTTCCTGGATATCGTCACCGCCCACCGCCAACTGGCCAACCAAGGCCGTCGGCCGACCGGCGCCCCCCGTGAATTTCAGTCGGCGCGCATCACGGAAAAATCGGGGCGCATGGCGGTAACCCGCAGCGACGGCAGCGTCATCGATGCCACCGATCCGCGGGTCACCCTCCTCTTTCCCAGCATGGGACGCCTGGGCAGCGAGGCCCTTGCGGCGGTTTTCCGCGGCTTCGGGTTCAACGCCCTGGCCCATGCGCCGGCCGACGAGGCGGTGCTCAAACTCGGTCGCGGCAACACGAGCTGCAAGGAGTGCCTGCCGCTGATCCTGACCACGGGCACCCTGCTCCACTATCTGCAAAACGACCGACACCCGGATGAGACGGTGGTCTATTTCATGCCCACAGGCAGCGGTCCCTGCCGTTTCGGGCAGTACCGCGTCTTCATGCAGGACCTCATCGATCGTCTCCGGTTGCCGGACGTGGCGATTCTCTCCCTCACTTCCGATGACGCCTACGCCGAGATGCCCCGCACCTTCACCCGCCAGGCGTGGTGGGCGGTGATCGTTTCGGATGAAATGGAAAACCGGCGCAGCTGGATTCTGGCCAACGCCGTGGACCGGGAAACAGCGCTGGAAGTGTTCGAAGCGTGCTGGAACCGGCTTTGTGACGCCCTGGAGAAGGAAAAACGGGCCGGCTTGGAAACCGTCTTGAACCAGACCGCCGCCGCGCTGAAGGCCATCCCCATGCGCCGGCCTCCCGACGAAGTGCCGGTGGTGGGGTTGACGGGAGAAATCTTCGTGCGCCGCGACGGCCTCTCGCGCCGTTTCATCACCGAGCGCCTCGCGGACCTGGGATTTGCCACGATCTGCGCCCCGGTGAGCGAATGGATCCACTACACCAACTACCTGGTGGAACACGGGCTCGACAGCGCGAATCTCAGCGTCTGGCAAAAACTCCGCCTGCGCCTACGCAACCAGGTGATGCGACGGGACGAAAAACGGATCCAGCAGGTCATTGCCGGCAACGGCCGGCCGCCGGCGGAACCGGTGGATATCGGCCGCACCCTGGCCCACGCCGCGCCCTATATTTCGCCCCGGCTCACCGGCGAGGCCGGCCTCACCGTGGGCAGCGCCATCGGTGAAATCGTCGATCAGGTATGCGGCGTCATCGCCATCGGCCCCTTCGGCTGCATGCCCAACCGCCTCTCGGAAGCCCTGCTCACCGAGGCGATGACCCGTGAAGGAAAATTGAACGCCAATGGCAATCCTCGCTGCCGGGCGGCCCTGGGGGATATCGATGACCTGCCGTTTTTGGCCATCGAGAGCGACGGTTCACCGTTCCCCCAACTGATCGAAGCGAAACTGGAAACCTTCTGTCTGCGGGCCCGGCGGCTCCACCAGCGCCTGGCGGAAATCGACGGCGCCCGGGGACGGACAAACAATTCTCCACCGCCATGAAAAAACGACGCTTTCCCGCATTCCCGAACCCGATTGACCGGCGACTCCTTCTGACGGCAACTCTCTTGTTGTTGGCGGCTTGCGCGGGGCGAACGCCGGCACCGACGACGCCTTCGGCTCCCGCCGGGTTACCCACGGTCGGCATCGCCATTCAGGCCGGGGCCTTTGCCAACCTGGACAATGCCCTGAGGTTGACGGAGACACTTCAGGCCAAGGGACTCGAAGCGATGTTCTTCAAGGACGATGACGGGCTGTTCAAGGTCCGCTTCGGCGATTTCACCTCCAGTGAAGAAGCGATGCAGCAAGCACTGGCCCTGCAGCGCGACGGGGTGTTGGAGGTGTTTTACATCGTCGTGCCGGAACAGTTGGCCGTCGGTCAGCGCCAACTCCGTGGAGATGCTTTCGTCCGAGCCCAGATTGTCCGCACCGCCCAAAGCTTCATCGGTCTTCCCTACCGCTGGGGTGGCACTTCCGTTGAAAACGGTTTCGACTGCAGCGGCCTGACCATGACCGCCTACCGGCTCAACGGTTACCAACTGCCCCGCACCTCCCGGGACCAGTACGCCGCCGGATCGCCGATTCCCATCAGTGCCATGCAGCCGGCGGATCTGGTGTTTTTCAGAACTTCATCCAGGCGCAGGGTCTCCCACGTAGGCATGTACATCGGCGACGGCCGCTTCATCCACGCCCCGAGCCGGGGTAAGCACATTCGCATCGATTCCCTTGATGGCGACTACTACCGCCGCCGCCTGGTCGGCGCCCGCCACTTCCTGTAACCCCCTTTGCGCCAAAGAGCCAAAATCACCTTTCTTTGGCCCAAGCAGAGTACTGTCCGGACCAACGGACGGTAAGCGCCTCAGACAGTTCCGGGGCGGCGGTCCAGCCCGGCTTGCTCCCGCCGGGTGGCGAGATTAGCGATAGCGACGGGTTGGAAATGATGTCTTCTGTGCTGCTTCAGCCGATTGAAACCAATGAAGGGCGGCCAGGGGGTTGAGTTTTGACGACCGGCAAGCTGTTTGAGGCGCTTAGGGCGCGTTGGGCGCCACCGAACTCGGTTTGCGCCAGAGGCATGGCATCGCGCTTTTGCTCCGACCGGTCGCCTGCATTCCTGCGCGGTGGCGGCCTACGGGCCCTTGGCGCCGAGTTCTTGACGGCGGCAAAACTCAACCCCCTGGACGCCCCGGTGGTTTCAGATGGCTGAAAAATGCCAAAACACTCGTCGAAAACCGTACCGCCGTCGTCCGCAAGCCGCCCTGGATCCGGCGCCCCGGAAAACTCGCCGAACAGTGCTTGTAGCGATGCACCAGATCCGGAGCGCCTCCTTCCGTCTCCTTCAGCCGATGGGAACCGTTACGGGGGATGGCCGACGGGTGGAAAGCTTCATGATAAAGGCAGGGCAGAAAATCGGCAGTGGATTGAGCGGGGAAGGCCCGGCTTATAACCGGTATTTTTTGATCTTGTTGTAGAGGGTACTGCGGCTGACACCCAACAGCGCCGCCGCGTGGCGTCGGTTGTTGCCGGTGGCCTGAAGGGTCTTGCGCAGCAACGCCACTTCCGCCTCTTCAAAGGAAGCCCCCACCTTCAGGACGACCTGCCCCTTGTCACCCCTGCCCGGCTTGATGCGCGCCGAAAGATGCTCCGGGTTGACGATATCACCCATGCAGACCACCACAGCGCGGTGGATGACGTTTTTCAATTCCCTGACATTGCCGGGCCAGTCGTACGCTTCCAGCATGGCCATGGCCTCGGGGGCCAACCCGGTGATCCGTTTGTCGTAAATCTGGTTGTAGCGCATCAGGAAATCCTGAACCAGCAGGGGGATATCGCCTATCCGCTCGCGCAGAGGCGGCATGTGGATGCGAAAGACCTCCAGCCGGTAGTAAAGGTCCTCCCTGAAGCGGCCGGCCTCCACCGCTTCATGCAGGTCTTCGTTGGTGGCGGCGATGATGCGTACGTCGGCCTTGATGGCGCGACGGCCACCGATTCGACAAAAGCTCTTGTTCTCCAACAGCCGCAACAAGCTGATCTGTACCCGGTCATCGATGGTGGAAATCTCGTCGAGGAACACCGTGCCCCCGTCGGCCAGTTCCAGCGAACCGGCCCGCGCCTTGGCGGCCCCGGTAAAAGCGCCTTTGACATGGCCAAAGAGTTCCCCCGGCACCAGTTCTTTGGGTAGAGCGCCCAAGTGAACGGGGAAAAAGGCCTTCTCGCTGCGATCACTGAGCTGGTGGATGGCCCGGGCGGCCAGATCCTTGCCCGTGCCGGTCTCACCGGTGAGCAGCACTAAAATATCAGTGGCCGCCGCCTGGCGGATCATCCGGTAGACGTTTTTCATGCCCGCCGAGACCCCCACCATCTCCTCGAAGCGCATGGCCCGAAGCGATGGTCCGGACCGGACTTGGGTGTCAACCCGTGAACGACAGTCCAGGGCGGCCTCGATGAGCAGCCTGAGCTCTTCGTCGCCCACGGGAAGCTTGGCGTAATGGTAGGAGCCTGCCTTCAGAGCCTTTGAGGCCAGGGCCAGTTCCCGAGGCGAAATGAAGAATATCACCCGGGTCCAGGGACTCTTGGCGCCAAACACCTCGATGAATTCCTTCCACGCCGAGCGTCCGTCGCGCACGATGGCGCTGGTGGCCAGCAATACGTCGCAAACTTCATTTTCGGCCAGTTCCAACACCTTTTCCATGCTTTTTTCGTAGACCACCACAACACTTTTATCGTTGCGAAACAGTTCCTGGGCCTGACGAAACAAGCCGGTGGAACGGTCGAGGCAGACGATGCGTGCCGTTGCGGTTCCTTCTTCCTGTGGTGATGGCGTGGTTGCCACCAAAAGCCTCCGTAACCCCCCGTCAAAAAGGGACTCAAGCCTTGGGATCAGTTGCGGCCCCGGCCTCTGAAAATCTGATTCTGGTGTTTTCCGATGATATGAACGTTACCCCGCCGGAGAGATGATTTCAAGAGCAGACAGGTCCATTTATCGGACACTTTTTTCATATCCCCCCTCAAGTCCTTACCCGCTTGACTATCCCGTTGATTGATAAAAAACCACATTCCAGTTTTTGCACAAACCGATAAGAACGATTAGCACCTATGTATGAAATTTGAACATTTCTTTTTCAATTGACGATTCAAAACAGCTTATGAAAAACCGAGAAAATTAAAATTTATTATTATTCCAAATATTTAGATTTAGTTGGCACTGCTATTGCTTCAGGTAAGGAAATAATCGCCGACACATCAGCGGCGATTCAACTCGGCTTTCGGATTTCCCTTTTTCTGGAAAATCGAGAATCGAATCCCAAGGAGGTGTGTATGAACGGATGCCCCGTAGAAATCGTCATCCCAGAAAAGTGCCGACATCTCGATCAAAACGAGGAGTGGATCAAGATCGTCACCGATGACGGCGAAGAGACGGTGCGGCTGCATGATTACGGCCGATTTTATCAAATCCCCGGCCTCTACGACAACTTTTACAAATCGCTCAACTGCCAGTCGCCCCGGGTGGTTTGTGAAACGTTGAAAGCCCAAATGGAGAAACTCGGATGGAACGGTGAGGCGGTAAGGGCCTTGGATTTGGGGGCCGGCAACGGGCAGGTGGGCGAAATGCTCACCCGTCAGTTGGACTGCGAAACCGTGGTGGGCCTGGACATCATCGACGAGGCCCGCGAGGCGGCTGAACGGGACCGCCCCGAAGTGTATGCCGATTACTATGTCATGGACTTGGCCGATCCCACGGAAGATGCGTTGCAGAACCTTTCCCGCTGGAAATTCAACACGCTGGTCACCGTGGCGGCGTTGGGATTCGGTGATATCAGCACCAGGGCCTTCATCAACGCCTACAATCTGCTGCCCGATGATGCCTGGGTGGCCTTCAACATCAAGGATCGCTTCCTGTCGGATGCCGACGACACCGGCTTCAGCGAAACGATGAACGAATTGCTCGACGACAGCTTCGAACTGCTCGAATCCCGCCGCTACTGCCACCGGCTCTCCCTGGCCGGCAATCCGCTGCACTACTACGTCATCGTAGGCCGCAAGAACGGCGCCGCCAGTTACAACTAAAGCGCTTTATTCCTTTTCGACTGATCGAAATTTAGCCGCCGCCGGCACGGTGCGCGACTCGGTATTTATTCCGTTCGACGCAACGCCCGGTGTGCCTGTGATGTTTTATCGAAGAAGAGACAAAGGAGATTGAATCATGAGCAAAATCAACGCAGACCACGTATTTACCTCTGAATCCGTCGGCCGGGGCCACCCGGACAAGGTGTGCGACCAGATTTCCGACGCCATCCTGGATGCCTGCCTGAAGCGCGACCCCCAAAGCCGGGTGGCCTGTGAAACCATGGTGGGGCACAACCTGGTGGTCAACGTGGGCGAAGTGACCTGCAACGGCTGGAACGACATCGACACCGAGGCCATCGCCCGGCGAGTGGTCAAGGATATCGGCTACAACAGCGCGGAATTGAAGTTCTGGCATGAGTCCTTCGACTACGTCAGCCGCATCCATCGCCAGTCTCCCGACATTAGCCAGGGGGTCACCGAAGGCGAAGGCCTCTACGACGAACAGGGGGCCGGCGACCAGGGCATGATGTTCGGCTATGCCACCAACGAGACGCCGGAGTTGATGCCCTGCCCGGTGGCCTACAGCCATCGGCTGCTGCGCGAGCTGGAAAAGCGGCGCGTCAGCGGTCGGATTCCCTATCTGAGGCCCGACGCCAAGAGCCAGGTATCCGTGCGATATGACAATGGCCAACCCAGGGAAATCACCACCGTGGTCATCAGCCATCAGACCGACGAGGTCCCCCTGGAAGAGATCCGTGAGGACCTGGTGGCCGAGGCCAAGCAGGTCCTCGGCCCCACGGGGTTGCTCACCGACGACACGCACTATTACATCAACCCCACCGGGGCCTTTGTCCTGGGCGGCCCCTGGGCCGACGCCGGCCTCACCGGCCGCAAGATCATCGTGGACACCTACGGCGGCGTGGGCAGTCACGGCGGCGGTGCCTTCAGCGGCAAGGATCCGTCCAAGGTGGACCGCAGCGCGGCCTACTACGCCCGCTACGCGGCCAAAAACCTCGTGGCCGCCGGCCTGGCGGACAAGTGCGAGATCCAGGTGGCCTATGCCATCGGCGTGGCCCACCCGCTGAGCATCAACGTGGACACCTACGGCACCGGCAAATACGACGAAAACCTGCTCCAGGAACTGCTGGAAAACGGCGATCACTTCGATTTCCGCCCGGCGGCCATCAGTGATGCCCTGGGCCTGCTCCATCCCGATGGCTGGTCCTACCAGCGCTCAGCCGCCTACGGCCACTTCGGCCGTGAGGATTTCCCCTGGGAAAAAACGGATAAAGCCGAGGCATTGAGCCGCGCCGCCAGACGGCTCGCCCGTCAGGCCGCCTGACGACGGCGGCCGCCGTCGTTTTCAGCACCGTTTCACCCGCTGAAGTTCATCACCGTCAAATCGAAACCACAAGGAAAGGGAAAGAACCGATATGAGCGGAACCACCGCCACGCTTCTGAACAAATCATCGCAAAACGATTATCGCGTCAAAGACATCGGCCTGGCCGACTGGGGCCGGCGCGAAATCGAGATCGCCGAAAAAGAAATGCCGGGTCTCATGGCTACCCGGGAAAAATACGGAGCGGCCAAGCCGCTGGCCGGGGCCCGCATTTCCGGCAGCCTGCACATGACGGTGCAGACCGCCGTGCTCATCGAAACCCTCCGGGCCCTGGGCGCCGATGTCCGCTGGGCCTCCTGCAACATCTTTTCCACCCAGGACCATGCCGCGGCCGCCATGGCCGCCGCCGGCGTACCGGTGTTCGCCTGGAAGGGGGAAACCCTGGAAGAATACTGGTGGTGCACCCGTCAGGCCCTCACCTGGCCCGACGGCCGGGGACCGCATCTGGTGGTGGACGACGGCGGCGACGCCACGTTGATCATCCACCGCGGCTACCAGGCCGAAGAGGACCCCCAAATCCTGGACGCCTTCACCACCAACAAGGAGCTGCGCATCGTCAACGAGGTGCTGCGCCGAACCCAGAAAACCGCGCCGCGCTTTTGGCACGACCTGGTGGCCGAGTGGCGCGGGGTATCCGAAGAAACCACCACCGGGGTGAACCGGCTCTACCAGATGGCCCGCAGCGGCCAGTTGCTGGCGCCGGCCATCAACGTCAACGACTCGGTGACCAAGAGCAAATTCGACAACATCTACGGCTGC
>JAQVTF010000055.1:0-12760 GCA_028700185.1 Desulfobacteraceae bacterium
GGCTCTATCCCAAGCCGGTGGAGGGCAGTGAATTCGTGCTGCCGGCCGATTGCGTCATCGCCGCCATCGGTCAGCAGGTGCAAACGGAATGCTTGCAGACGGTGGAGGGGCTTCACTGGAGTCGTCGCAAGACCATCGGCGTGGACTTGGCCTGTATGCAGACGGATCTGCCCGGTGTGTTTGCCGCCGGTGACGCCGTCACCGGTCCCGCCACCGTCATTGAGGCCATTGGTGGGGGCAAACGGGCCGCCGAGGCCATCGACCGCTACCTTTCCGGATTGCCCCAGCCCAAGATGCCGCCGGTGCCGGTGCGACGGGCCAGAACCCCCTGGATCGAAATGCCGGCAGCGGAGAAGGCCGGGCGGCAACGGCCCGAAATGCCGTTGCTCAACATCGACCGTCGGCGCCTGATGTTTCAACAGGTGGAACTGGGGTACAGCGAAGAGGATGTCCGCCGGGAAGCCGGCCGCTGTCTGCGTTGCGACATTTGCCGTCGTTGCGGCCTGTGCGTGGAGATTTGCCGCGACCAGATGAAGATCGGCGCGCTGCACTTCGGCTACATGGACTTCGATCATCCCGGGCCGACGGATTTAAAAATCACCGAGAAAAAATGCATCCTCTGCGGTGCTTGCGCGGCCAACTGTCCCAACGACGCCATCCGCATCGAGGACCGGAACGGGGAACGGATTCTGAGCCTGTGCGGGACGATCCTGAACCGCCGCCCGCTGATCACCTGCGTTGACTGCGGGGCGGTCATCGGTACCGAGCCCTACATTCAGCATATGAACCGCAAGATCCTGGCCGCCGGACAGACCATCGACACCGTTTACCGCTGTGCCGAGTGCCACCGGAAGCACCAGGCCGGTCTCAGCGTGGACCTGACGCGACTTTAGCGATTTTTGAGGCATCCGGCGAGGAAAGGAAAAGAAATATGGCATTTCGAAAAGGTCAGCGGGTGGAGTTGTTTCGCGAGTCCAAGGATGAAAGCTGGGAAGATTACATGCGGGAGTACATCGGCTGCCACGGCGTGGTGACCGACCCGGATACCAGCATCAACGACCCCGATGCGCTGGTGGAAGTGAGCCTGGTTGGCAAGGGCACCCATCGCTTTCCCCAGGATTGCCTGCGGTCGTTGGATTGACCCGGCGCCATTTGGCGCTATCGCCGATGTGAACGGAGCTGAATCTGATGTCCCTCGACACCATCGCCCACGTGGCGCTTCAAGCCGCCCACCGGGGCGGCCGGATCCTGTGTGGTTACTTCGGCAATTTGAGTCGTATCGAGAAAAAAGGACGGACCGATCTGGTCACCGAGGCCGATCTGGCATCGGAAAAAGCCATCATTGAAACCATCGGCGTCCATTTTCCCCACCACGGGATTTTGGCCGAAGAAAGCGGGCGCCACGGGGGAGACGGTCGGGGGGTTTGGATCATCGACCCGTTGGACGGTACCACCAACTTCGCCCACAACCTGCCGGTGTTCGCCGTTTCCATCGCCTATGCCGAAGAGGGGGTGGTGCGCCACGGGACCATCCTCAACCCGGTCCACGGCGAACTGTTCCAGGCCTCGGCCGGCTGCGGGGCCACCCGCAACGGCCGGCCCATCCAGGTGTCGGGCACTTCTCGACTGGATTCGGCACTTCTGATGACCGGTTTTCCCTACGATCTCGACGATGTCCTGGACGGGGTGATGAAGCGCCTGAAAGCTTGCCTGGGGGCGGTTCAAGGGGTGCGGCGACCCGGGGCCGCCGCCCTGGATCTCTGTGACGTGGCCTGCGGCCGCTGCGATGGATTCTGGGAGGAACGTCTCAAGCCATGGGACACGGCGGCGGGCGCCCTCATCGTCGCCGAGGCGGGCGGACGGGTGACCGATTTCGGCGGTCGCCCTTTCCTGCCGGAAATGCCCGCCATTCTGGCCACCAACGGCACCCTCCATTCAGCCCTGCGCGATTTGCTCAACCCGTCGTGATCTTCAAAAATCCCCCGCTTCCAGTCGCTCGCTGATCATCTCCACCTGGCGGCGGAGAGCGGCGTCCCCCTTCATTCCCTGTTCCACGCTGCGGATCGAATGCATCACCGTGGCGTGGTACCGGCTGAAGCTACGGCCGATGGTCTCCAGCGGGGCGTCCGTGTAGCGCCGGGCCAGATAGATGGCCACCTGCCGGGGGCGCACGAAACATTTCTTGCGGGACCGGGATATCACGTCCGTCGTAGACACCTGGTACTGCCGGCAGACCATCTGCTTGATGGCCTCGATGGTGATGGACTTGCGGGTCCGGACGATGGTGCCCACGACGTTTTCGGCCAGTGAAAGGTCGATGGGGACCCCCAGCAGCGAAGATTTGGCGGTGACGCCCACCAGGCCGCTTTCAAGTTGGCGGATGTCGTCCTGGAGTTCGCTGGCCAGATACTGAATCACGTCCTCCGGTAGCTGGTGGCCGCGGGATGCCGCCTTTTTGTGAAGGATGCGCACCCGGGTACGGAAGTTGGGGGGATCGATTTTGGAAATCAACCCGTTGGACAGCCGTGAGCACAGTTTGTCATTGAGACGGGGGATCTCGCTGGGCAGACAGCAACTGGAGAAAATGATCTTCTTGCCGCTTTCCTGGAGGCTGTCAAGGGTCTGGGCCAGTTCGATCTGGGTGCGCTCTTTGCCGGTGAGGTAATGGACATCCTCCAGCAGCAGCACGTCGCACCCGTTGCGGTATTTCTCTTTGAACTGGCGTATCCGGTCGGTTTGAAAGGCCAGCACCATCTCGTTGGTAAAGTCTTCGGCCGTGGTGTAAAAAACCTGTTCGCTCCTGGACTGGGTCAGGATGTGATGACCCACGGCCTGGGCCAGGTGACTCTTGCCCATCCCGGGACGCGAGATGAGAAACAGGGCATTCTGGCTGCTCCGGCGGCCCGCGGCCAGGGAGAGGGCCGCGCTGTAGGCGAAGTCGTTGTTGCCGCCCACCACGAACTGGTCGAAGGTGAAATCACGGCGCAACAGACGCCCGTTGTGAAAGCGAGGGCCAGCCTCCGGCAACGGCAATTGTCTCGCCAGGGGAAGCGCTTCGGCGGTCTCCGACGGATCGCCGACATCGATCTGGACCTGACAACTATGGCCGGACACTTCGCTGGCGATGCGATCCAGCAGTTGGCTGTAATGGTCCGTGATCCGTTTGCGGGAAAAGAAGTTGGGCGCCGTGAGCATCAGGGCACCGTCGGTCCAGGACTTTAGTGCCAGGGGCTCGATCCACATCCGGTAGCTGTGGGACGGGAGGCACTGTTGGACCGTGATTTTGACCTTGTTCCAAAGTTCCTGCATATAAACGCTCTTCGACACCGATGATCAGAGCCGGTCGATCCGCTGCAAGGCAATACTTCCCGTTTCCGCGCAGATTCTCTCAGGCCCGGCTATAAAGGTTGACCGCTTTGAATAAAAACCGTGGATTTTGGGATATTACGGAACACCTTGAAGATGATCCCGCCCGGTGCAGCCCATAGGTAAGCTGAAGCCCCGAGGGATGTCAACGCCCATGAGTCCGGCTGGTGGCAGTGGGGCAGGTGAGTTATGAACAATTTTTATCTATTCGAATTTATTGTTAAAATATTTATCCAAGGCCCAACTGTGTCTAAACACAAGCCTTTTTGTCGTATGGGATTGTCCAAGCATTCTAACCAGATCCAAACAAAGGGACGGCGGACACCATTTTAACTTACCTTCGATTTTCGAGCGATAGCTTTGAAAAACCCCTGTTTTCTTCTTCGTCTCCCCTGGGCTGGCCAAACTCCCTGGCCTTCATTTACAAATCATCGAAACGACGGTAGATTGACCATCGGCTCGGTTGGCGACATTGTCGTTCGCCGATCCGTTTAGCAATTCCCTTGCATTGGACCACCGATGTGGATTGACCCCCGCTGAGCAAGATCGGATCCTACGGATGCCTCCATCTATCGATGCCCCCCTTGGCACGGCCCAGATCACCATCCGCGGCGCCCGCCAGCACAATTTGAAGAATATCGACCTGGTCCTGCCGCGCAACCGCCTCATCGTCATCACCGGACTGTCCGGCAGCGGCAAGTCGAGCCTGGCCTTTGACACCCTTTACGCCGAAGGTCAGCGGCGCTACGTGGAGTCGTTGTCCACCTACGCCCGCCAGTTTCTCGAACGCCTCGACAAACCGGATGTGGACCTGATCGAAGGCCTGTCACCGGCCATCGCCATCGAGCAAAAAAGTGCCGGCCATAACCCGCGTTCCACCGTCGGCACCGTCACGGAAGTCTACGATTACCTGCGGTTGCTCTACGCCCGGGTCGGCGTGCCGTATTGCCCGCGCTGTCAGCGGCCGATTCGCAGCCAGAGCCTCGACGAGATGATTGCCGGTATCCTGGCGCTACCGGAGGGCAGTCGCATCCAGTTGCTGGCGCCTTTGAGGCGCGACGCCAGCGACGACGGTGGGCTCAGACAGATCAAGCGGCTGCGCAAGCAGGGATTCGCCCGCATCAAGGTGGGAGAGAAGGTCTGTGATATCGAGAGCGTCACCCTGCCGCTGGAGGATCCGAAAGCGGCCCTGGCGGTGGTGGTGGACCGGCTGGTGGTGGCGGAACGAATCCGCAAGCGTCTGGCCGATTCCCTGGAACTGGCCTTGTCCATGGCGGACGGCCAGGTCCAGGTGGAGCGCCTGGATGCCCACGGCGCGGTGGAAACGGTGCTGGTGTTGAGCGAGCAGGCGGTCTGCCACCTGTGCGGCGCCGGTTTTCCCCCTTTGACGCCGGCGAGCTTTTCGTTCAACTCCCCCCATGGGGCCTGTCCCCGGTGCAACGGGCTGGGGACCACCACCGCCTTCGACCCGCGGCGGATCGTCCCCGATGCGGATCTGTCGCTGCGTGAAGGGGCTGTAGCCCCCTGGGCGCATCGCAACAGCGTCCATTTCGCCGAATTCCTCGAGGCCCTCACCGCGGCCTATGGCGTGGATGTGCACACGCCGTATCGCCTGTTGCCCGAGGGGTTCAAAAAGGTTCTGCTCCACGGTTCCGGCAAACGGGAAATTTCTTTCTCCTTCGAGGGCAGCGGTGGGATATACCGCCACAGTCGACCCTTCGAAGGGGTGATTCCCAGCTTGCAACGCCGCTACCTGGAGACCACCTCCGCCCAGAGCAGGGAAGAGATCGAGACTTACATGACCTTTTTGCCCTGCCCTGCTTGTGGGGGTTCCCGGCTCAACGAAATCAGCCGCAACGTCCGATTCCAGGATCTTACCATCGCCGAGGTGACGGCCATGACGGTGGAGCGGGCCATCGCTTTTTTTGAGGGGTTGACGATCAGCGGTCGGGAAGCGGATATCGCCAGGCCCATTCTCTCGGAAATCGTTGCCCGCCTAGAGTTTCTGCGCCGGGTGGGGTTGGGCTACCTCACCGTGGACCGATCGGCGGCGACCCTCTCGGGCGGTGAAAGCCAGCGGATTCGTCTGGCAACCCAGATCGGGTCCCGGCTCACCGGCGTTCTCTACGTCCTCGATGAACCGAGCATCGGGCTTCACCCCAGGGATCATCGGCGTCTGCTGGATGCGTTGTGCCGCATGCGGGACATCGGCAATACCGTCCTGGTGGTCGAGCACGATGCCGATACGATCAAACGGGCCGATCATGTGGTGGACATGGGGCCGGGCGCCGGCGATGCCGGCGGCACCGTCATATTCAGCGGCCCGCCCCAGGGGCTTCTGAATGCGAAGAATTCACTGACGGGTCAGTACCTTGGCGGACAACGACGCATTGAGATCCCCCCGGTCCGGCGGCGGGGAAGCGGCCACCAGCTCGTGATACGGGAGGCCTCGGGAAACAATCTGAAGCAGGTCACCGTCGGTTTTCCCCTGGGATGCTTCATCGGCGTCACCGGCGTCTCGGGATCGGGAAAATCCACCCTGGTGCTGGAAACCCTGTATCCTCTCTTGGCCCGGCGGATCTCCGGATCCAGGGCCATGGCGGCGGCCAATGGGGGGATCGAGGGACTGGAACACGTGGACCGGGTCATCCACGTG
This sequence comes from Desulfobacteraceae bacterium, assembly GCA_028700185.1. GTDB lineage: Bacteria > Desulfobacterota > Desulfobacteria > Desulfobacterales > UBA2174 > UBA2174. The sequence continues at coordinate 6,023 of JAQVTF010000055.1, forward strand.
GATCAGTCACCCATCGGGCGCACCCCCCGCTCCAACCCGGGGACCTACACCGGAATCTTTCAACACATCCGCGAGTTGTTCGCCCGCACCCAGGAGGCCCGCATGCGCGGCTACCGGGCCGGGCGTTTCAGCTTCAACGTCAAGGGCGGCCGTTGCGAGGCCTGCGGCGGCGACGGCATCGTGCGCATCGAAATGCATTTTCTGCCGGATGTCTACGTGACATGCGATGTCTGTCAGGGGCGGCGCTACAACCGCGAAACCCTCGATATCCGTTACAAGGGCAAGAACATCGCCGAAGTGCTGGACATGACGGTGGAGCAGGCCCTGTCGTTTTTCAGTCGGATCCAGGCGATTAGGGAAAAACTGGAAACCCTGATGGCGGTGGGAATCGGTTATATCCGGCTCGGGCAGCCGGCCACCACCCTTTCCGGGGGCGAGGCCCAGCGGATCAAGTTGGCCCGGGAGCTGAGCCGGCGGTCCATCGGCCACACCGTCTATATCCTCGATGAACCCACCACCGGTTTGCATGTGGACGATGTGCGGCAACTGCTCGAAGTACTTCAGCGTCTGGTGGATGCCGGCAATACGGTGGTCGTCATCGAGCATCATCTCGATGTGATCAAGAGCGCCGACCACCTCATCGACCTGGGGCCGGAAGGCGGGGAGGCCGGTGGCCAGGTGGTGGCCACCGGAACCCCGGAGCAAGTCGCGGCCCACGCCTCATCCCATACCGGTCGTTTTTTACGGGGTGTTTTGGCGCCGGCCTGAACCAGATCGGTCGTGGTCTCTATCAAGCGGATGAAAAATCAGCCGATTACGATTTCGTGAGATCCTGGACCCCCTGGAAAATGATGTCGAACAGGGCCTGGATGTCCTCTTCCTCGATGCAGGAGAACGCCACCCGCAAGTTGGACTCGCCAATGGAGATGAGCCCCACCCCGTAACGATCCAGGAGGTGGACCCGGAGGGCCTCGGCGGCCACGGACTTGAGTCGCAGGCACATGAAGTAGCCGGAGTTGAACGGATACACCTCCCAGGCTTGGGCGTACCTGGGATCGGCCAGCACCTCCTTGACCCGCAGGGCACGGCGCTTGAGGGTCTCGAACTTCTCCTGTTTTTCACGGGGGTATTCGGGACTGCGCATCGATTGGAGCACCAGTCGCTGACTCAGGTGCGAGGCGTTGGAGATGGTGCCGCGGATGGACCCGGCGGTCTTTTTTTCCAGGGCATCATACACCGGTCCGGGGTCGCCGGTGATCGGGCAGCCGTAAGTGATGAACCCGACGCGCAGCCCCCAGACAAAATTCTCCTTGGTAGCCCCGTCCAGCTTGACGGCCAGCAGCCGGGGATGACGATGGGCCAGGCGGACGAAAAGCGACTCACGAGCCGCCTCGGGGGTGTAAAAGAGTCCGAAATAGGCATCATCGACGGCGGCGATGACCCGCGCGCCGCTGTCCGCCGTCTCGGCCAGGATGTCGGCGATGCGGTCCGCCTCGGCTTCGGTGGGGGTGTAGCCCGAGGGATTCTGTGGGAAATTGAGCAGCGCGATCACCTTGCCGCGGGCCTTGGCTTCGGCCTGAACGGTGCGGGCGAAGGCCTCCAAGTCCAGTCCTCCGGCACCGTTGAACAGATTGTGGGGGAGAATTCGTGCTCCTTTCCGCACGGCAAAAACCATGTTGTAGTTGCCCCACATCATCTCGGGGAGCACGATGCCGTCTCCGGGAGAAACCCACAGGTCGGAAAACGTACTCAGTCCGTGGGTCACGCCGGCGGTGACCACCGGCAGGCTGATGGCCCTGTCGGCCAGGCCCGGGTTTTTGCTGCGGAGCGCCTCCTGCCAAATTTGGCGCAGGGCCGGCAAGCCGAAGGACGGGGCGTAGTTGAGCGTTTCTTCCGGTTTCATGTCGGCCAGGGGGGCCATGACCGAGTCCAGATGCATCGTGCCCCGCCGGTCGGTGGCAATGCCGATGGTGGCGTTGAAGCGATGGGCCTTTTCCTTGGCTTCCGCCCCTTGGCTGAGAATTCCCTTGGGGAAGAAAAGCGCTTGGCCCACGGGCGAGAGCATCTGAAGCAGATCGGGGTTGCCCCGGGCGATGGTGTCATTGAGCTGGATGGCGATGGGATTCATGGGGCCTCTCTGGATGATTGAAAAACAGGTGACATCGATGGATGGCTGACCTTGCAGCGGTTGGCTTATAGCGCCAGATGGATTAAAGGTCAAGCAATACCAGTAAGATGGCCTGTCCCCCAGATGGTGTCAAACAAAAAACCCCCGCCCCGGAAGCCGGGACGGGGGCGATGGTGAAGCAACGGCGCGCTGTTATTTTCCGCCGCGCTTGGATGCTTTCAACGGGTTGATCTTCTGCTTGTTTTCCGTCGCCGTCACGACATGGGTGGCCATGTTGCAGTTGCCCCGTTTCCACTTGAGCGCCGGCTCCGGGCACGCCGAACAGTACATGCCGGTGGGAAACTGGACGATGCGACCGCACCCCTGGCACTGGTCGACGATGGGGTAGCAGACGCCACCGTTGTAAGAACAGCCGGAAGCCTTCATGAAAGGACATTCCACCCCTGGACGAATGGTTGTGCACTGCATGGCAACACCTCTTGCGATCTGCGGTACTTTTCGGAACATAGAAAAAGCCCGGACAAAACAGTCCAGGCCTTGAACTTCCACCTGAAAACAATCAAGAGTTGCATATATAGAACCCTTTGCCGGGATGTCAAGCCAAAAACGCCATTTTCGATTTTTTTTAAGCGGCCGGCCCTGCGGCTACCCTTGGCGTGGGGTTGCACTTTGCGGCGACTGTGTCTATCGTAGTCTCCATTGTTTGTCGGGATTTTTCGGGCGTCCCATCCTTAGGGGATGCCTTTTTTCCAACTTTTGGGTGAGCGACGTGGGTCGCTTTTCCCTTTTTCGGGGGAAAACGGCACCGTATCGGGATCAAATCGAAAACGGCATGAACATCATCGAAGACGCCAGAAACGTACTGAAAATAGAAGCCGAAGGCATTCTGAATCTCGTCCATCGCATCGACGCTAAATTTGTCCGCATGGTGGAGATGGTCGCCGCCTCCACGGGCCGACTCATCGTTGGCGGTATCGGTAAAAGCGGCATCGTCGGGCGCAAGATTGTGGCAACCCTCAACAGCACCGGCACCCGATCGCTGTTTCTCCACCCGGTGGAGGCCATGCATGGAGATCTGGGCATGGTTTGCCCCGACGATATCTTCCTCGCTCTTTCCAACAGCGGTGAAACCGATGAGCTGAATCTCCTGCTGCCCAGCATCCGCAGTATCGGCTGCCGGATCATCGCCTTCACCGGCAATCCCCAATCCACCCTGGCAAGCCACAGCGATATCGTTATCGATACCGGGGTGGACCGGGAAGCCTGCCCCCTGGGGCTGGCCCCGACGGCCAGCACCACGGCCCAACTGGCCATGGGGGATGCGCTGGCGGTGGTCTTGATCAACCGGAAGCATTTCAAGTCGGACGACTTCCGGCGGTTTCACCCCGGCGGCAGCCTCGGACAGCGTCTGGCGCAACGGGTCAGCGACATCATGCTCACCGGAGCGGCCTTGCCGCTGGTCCCCCTCAATACCCCCATGAGCGAGGCGGTGGAACAGATCGATCGGCTCAATCTGGGGGCCGTATTCGTGGTGGGAGAAGGAACGGTGCTGGCGGGGATCATCACCGACGGCGATATCCGTCGCGCCGTGGCAAGGCAAAGCCCCCTGGATCGACTCACGGTGAACGAGATCATGACCCCCGATCCCCTCACCATCGGTCCGGAAATTCCCGCCTACGATGCGCTGAACCTGATGGAGATCCACCAGATTACCATTTTGCCCATTGCCGATGACCGGCGGCGGGTGGTGGGCATCCTGCACTTGCATGACATTCTCGGCAAAGGGGCTTTCAAGTTCAACGGCGGCCCCACCTGATCGCGCCGCCGCCTCTCAACCCAAGGAGCGTTCTATGGAGTTCGATACCCTTCAGCCCGAAGATACCCGAATCCCTTCTCTCGGGCCAGCCCGGGTTTCCTCGCCGCTATGCAGCCGTCCGGATTGCCAGGGCCTCTACTTCGTCACGGACAACGATCGTGCCCTGGTCCATGTGGACCCCGTTTATGTCGAGTCGGTGATCCAGGCCGGAAAGAAACCGGTCTCTCTGGAGGTGGCCGGTCCAAGGGAGACCATCTACTTCGATCCGAGCAAATTGCGGTGTGCCCTGGTGACCTGCGGCGGGCTTTGTCCGGGACTCAACGACATCATCCGGTCCATCGTTCTGGAGTTGTACTATCATTACGGGGTCAACAAGATTTACGGCATCCGCTACGGGTTGCAAGGATTCATTCCCAAATATGGCCATGATCTGCTCGACCTCACCCCCCAAAGGGTCACGAGTATCCTGGACATGGGCGGTTCGATTCTCGGCTCATCGCGCGGTCCCCAGGATATCGACGAGATTGTCGACAGCATCGAACGGATGAATATCGGGCTGTTGTTTATGATCGGCGGGGACGGTACCCTGATGGCCGCATCGCGAATTGCCGATGTCATCGCCGAGCGGGGGCTGAAAATCAGCGTTGTGGGAATTCCCAAGACCATCGACAACGACATCTACATGGTAGCCCGCAGCTTCGGGTTCGATACCGCCGTGGACGTGGCCACCGAGGCCATCGAGGGGGCGCACAACGAGGCCCAGGGGTATCCCAACGGCATCGGCCTGATCAAGTTGATGGGGCGCCATTCCGGTTTCATCGCCGCCACGGCGGCCCTGGCCCAGCAGGATGTCAACTATGTGCTGATCCCCGAGGTGGACTTTGATCTGGATGGGCCGGGGGGGCTGCTGGTCACCCTGGAAAAACGGTTGGAACAGCGGCGGCATGCCGTCATCGTGGTGGCCGAGGGCGCCGGGCAGAAATTTTTCACCGGCGACCAAGTGGCGTACGATCCGTCGGGAAACGTGCGCCTCAACGATATCGGGCTTTTTCTCAAGGAGAAAATCAAAGCCTACTTCAAGGCCCGAAACATCGAGATCAACCTGAAATACATCGATCCGAGCTACATGATCCGCAGCCTGCCCGCCAACGCCAACGATAGCGTTTTTTGCGGGTTTCTAGGCCGGGACGCCGTTCATGCCGGCATGGCGGGGAAAACCCGTATGCTGATCAGTCACTGGAACAACCAGTTCGTGCATGTGCCCATGGCCCTGGCGGCCGGCAAGCGCAAGAAAGTCAATCCGCACGGAAAGATTTGGCGCACCGTGCTCGAGTCCACCGGCCAGAGGTCGCTGAGAAACGACAACGGCACCTGAGCGCCCGTCCGCGTGGGGGCGTTTGCGTTGCGGCACGATGGGCCGACAAGCAGCACCGGCGAGCAGGGGCCAAAAGAAGCCGGGGCGGGGCCGCCGACGCAAAAAAACCGGGGTTATCCCAGAGACATGAGATGGCTGCGGAGATTGGCGCGCCGCCCCTGGAGACCGAACTTGGTGCGTAAGTTCTTGCGGTGAAAGCTCACCGTGGACTCGGCGATACGCAGCAGCGAGGCGATTTCCTTGCTGGTCTTGCCGTCTTTGACCAGTTGGGCCACCTGGAGCTCCTGGGGCGTGAGCAGGATTCCGGCGTTGGCCATCTGCTGCAAAAAGGGCGAGATGACGTCCCGCAGATGGGCATCGACGATTTCCACCATCGTCTTTTCCCGGGGCCGCAGGGACGCGGCCTTGAGTTTTTCGATGTAGGGAAAGACGAGATCCTTCAGGTTGGCCAGCACCTTGCGTTCCAGTTCGGCCTTGTCGGCATCCCGTTGCTTGAGCAGTACCTTCAAGGCGATGTTGGCCTCTTCCAGGCTCTGCTTCTGTTCTTCGAGCTGGGCCTCTCGGGCACGCAGGACTTCTTCGGTGCGCTTGAGGGCCGTGATGTCCTCGTGGCTGACGACCACTCGCACCGGCCCGTCGCCGGCCATGCGGATGGCCCGCAGGTAGTACCAGTGTTGCCCCCCTGGACCATGGCAGGGGTAGTCGTGGAGAAACTCGATGCGGCGTCCCTCGGTCACTTCCCGAATACCTGCCGCCACTCGATGGGCATCGGCGGCGTCCCGGCCCCGGGCGGCGTCGCACACCGCCAGGTAATTGGTGCCCACGGCATCTTCGCTGCCGCGCAGTTGGTTGCGCCGGGCATAGGCGCGCCACGCATGGTTGGTCTGGAGGATGAGCCCATCGGCGTCCAGAATCGCGATGTGCGCCGAGAGGGAATTGAGTACCGCCAAGGCCAACGGGTCGGACAGGGGGCCGGCCGGTGGATCGGTGTCGGTTTTCGGCAATGCCATGGAAGCGTTGCTCCTTTGATGCCTTGGAGGCCCCAAGAGTCTGGCCCCTCTCTCTGCACAGATCCGGAAACCGGCTGCCGGTTAGGCTGGCCGTCCGCACCGGCGGCCAGCGCAGATGGGCAACCGGCGTCCTTCAAAACCGCGATCCAGAATTCGATGACGGCACACGGCCGTCTCGGATCAACCGGCTCAGGAAAATCCGCCGCCCGCCGGGGCGGCGCAGTGGCCGAGGCCGCTGGTGGAAGAAAAGATACTAGAAGCGCTCATCAGGCGGGTGACCTTCTCGCTGTTGCAGCGGGGACAACAGACCGGGCTGTGGTCGTTCTGGAACACAAGCTGTTCAAAGGTGTGCTGGCAGTCCTTGCACTGGTACTCATAGATGGGCATTGATCGACTCCTGGTTCAAAAA
>JAQVTF010000055.1:12860-16827 GCA_028700185.1 Desulfobacteraceae bacterium
AAAAAGGTTCCTTGGGGCATTGGCTTCATGGACTGAACATTACCGATCAATTCCTTCAACCAACTAATGAGCCGGATGAACCGGCGGCGTTACAATCGGTTGCGGTTTTCCGCCGCTGCGAGAGGAGGACGGGGTGCCGCCCCATCGCTTTTTCGTTCAAATTTTTTATGAAGACACGGACCACTCCGGGGTGGTCTACCACGCCAACTACCTCAAATACTTCGAGCGTGCCCGGGAGGCGGTCATCGGCGCCGGGCAGCTCGTGCGCCTATGGCGGGAGCAAGGGCTCGGGTTTGCCGTCTACAAGGCGTCCATCGATTACCAGGACGGGGCCGAGTTCGGAGAGCGGCTGGAAATTCGTTCCACCTGGCGCCGTGAGAGCGACTACCGGCTGATCTGGAGCCAGGAGGCCTGGCGGCCGGCGGCCAGCCGGGCGGCGGTGCGTGCCGAGATCCATCTCGTGTGCCTGGATCGTCAACGCCGTCTTCAGCCCATTCCCCCCTGGACTCCGGCTCACGAGGTGCCGGATTGACCCGGCGCTTTACTCCCACCGATGGGGACCTTTCCGCTTCAACTCGATATAGCCCACCGTCCCTTGTTCGCTGATGAAGCTGTTGAGCAGCCAACTCACCAGGCTGATGAGCACCGATGCGCCCACGGCGGCCCAGAACCCGGCCACTTCCAATCCGCCGATCACCCCGGAGGCCATCATCAGCATCAAGGCGTTGATCACGAAGGTGAACAGGCCCAGCGACAGAATATTGATGGGCAGGGTGAGAATCAGCAACAGGGGCCTCAGCAGCGCGTTGAGTATGCCCAGGGTGGCCGCGGCGAGCAAGGCGCTGAAAAAACCGTTGATTTGAACACCGTCCAGCAGACCCGCCGCCACCAGGATGGCGACGGTCAGAACGATCCATCGTAACAAGATGCCACGCATGCCAGCTCCTTGAGTCGCAATGATTGTCCCCGAAGGGGTGGATAGCAGATTTTTCATAATAAGCCCGAAATCGGGAAAATCAAAGGTGGACGGCGGGCTGTTGATCTTGTCCGTGGATTTTTCGTATATAATTCATCGGCGGCACCGGTTTTCTGCCGGTGTCGATGTCTGCCCGCCGTCAGTGCTTCCGTGAACCGGGTGTCCGAGGGAGGAAATTTCCAGTATGAAACTGAGTACCTGCGTGGCCCCCGAGGGGCGTTTCGGATATGGCATTCATCGCCCGGTGTTTCGGGTGGCCAACCTGCGGCGGGACGATCCGGCCTTGGAACTCGGATGCACGCCCAAGGGCGGACGGCTGGACAATCGGGCCAATTTGCCGGCCGGTGACGTGGAGGAACCGGCCGCGGACTGGATCTACGAAGTCGCCAACCCTTTTCCCTTCCGCGGTGCCACGTTCATCGTCAAACGGTGGGCCGATCAGCGGGCCCTGGCACCGGAGGCCATCCGGCTGCCGGCGGTTTCGGATGTGTCGCTGACCCGCGCCGCGGCCCAATGGGCCGCGGCGCCGGAGGCGGTGGAAAAACTTCAAGCCCGGGTGTTTGAGACCCTTCCGCGGCCTCTGCGCCTCGCCCTGGCGGCCACCGCCACCGATCCCCGGGACCTGATCCGGCTGGCCCGTGGCTGCTGCCGTTTTGTGGAGACCGAAGGGGCGCCGGTGGGGCTGATGTATGAACCGGATGCCCATGGCGGCTGGCGGCCGGCGGTGACGGATCATGAACTTTTCGAAACCCTGGCCAACAATCCGGCTCTTCCTGACAGGTACAAGGAAATCATGGTGCTGCGGCCCGGGGTCCAGGGAAACAACGAGATCACCGCCGACTGGCGCAGCCCGAACCGGCAGACCCGGATCTATGAATACCTGCGAAGAAACAGTTACATCCCCTGGGGCCACTACGCCGCCAACCTCGCCGAGGATTGCGTCCGCTACCGCATCGCCGATTTGACCGCGGCCGACATCACCGGCTTGCGGCATCTATACTACCAACGGACCTTCGTGCGGCTGGCCGAACAGGCCGGTATTCCCGTGGACATTCGCCGCCGCCCCCTCACCGTGGACGAACTGGAAACCCTGCGCCATCGTGTTCTGGATACCCTTCCCCAACGAAGCCTGCCTTTCGATGGCACCCTCTGGGGCTGGAATTTCGGTTTTGATTTCACCCCCAGTGGCTATCGCCTCCACGGCTCTCACCAGCAGGTTCACCAGCAATACGCCCTCATCCCCGGGGGGGTGGACACAGCGCCGTCCTCCTCCACCGAGGCCTTGCGGCCCTACGCCTGCGGGGATCTGGTCCGGCGGTTTATCCGCGAGTATCGCCGGGAAACCGGCCGCGGTTTCTTCGAATGCTACATCGAGGCCATCGACACCAACCAGCGCCTGGACGGCCGTAGCGAAGGTGACCGGCAGCTGGTGGTCTACGCGGACGCGAACGTAATGCTTTTCGTGCCCAAGGCGCAGACCAGCCAATGGGAGCTCCAATTGATCTCGCTGCCTCCGGTGGGCAATATCCTGGAGGCCGATGCGGGGCTGCGGCGCAGTCTGGACCGGGCCATCCTGGTGGCGGTGAAGGTCTTAGGCGCCATGGGCGCCCGGATGATCTCCTCCATCGAGTACGCCAAACGGTTTTCGGACAGCGACACCGACCAGCACCTGCTCTACGTCTTTTTGCCCAAGCTGCCCGAATCGCCGGGAGCCTTCACCGAAGCGCAACTGCGGTGGATCAGCGGTCATTACCCCGAGGATTTCGCTGCGGCCTGCCGCTCTCATCTGGAGGCTGTTCCGGCGGAAACGGCGGCCATGGATGGTTGATCATCGCGGGATGCGCCTTATCATGACTTCCGGGCGGCCCGAGGGGCCGCCTCTCCTCGTCGGCAATGGGGCCGGCAAGGAGGCGTGAACCCCAGCCCAACGAGAGGAGACACGATGACTCAGATACTGATCGTCTATGCAACCGATTACGGCAACACCCGCAAACTGGCCGAGACCATCGCCGCAGGCGCACGCAGTGTCGCGGATACCGAGGTGGTGATCAAGACCGCCGAAGAAGCCAAGGCCGAGGACTTGCAGGCCGCAGACGCCTTGATTCTCGGCAGCCCGGTACACATGGGCAGCATGGACTGGCGCGTCAAAAAATTCATCGATACGGTGTGCAGCGCGTTCTGGATGCAAAATACCGCCGTGGGCAAGGTGGGCGCCGTCTTCGCCACCGGCAGCGGCTATGGCAACGTGGGCGCCGGGGCCGAATTGACACTGCTTTCCATGCTCAACAACCTCGCCGAACTGGGGATGGTTCTGGTTCCCTTGCCCAAGAGCACCGAAGGGTATGCCAAGTCCGGTCTCCAGTGGGGGGCCTATGCCCGATCGGCCGGGGAGAACCTCGAGCAGACCGGGGTCAGCGATGAATCCCTGGTGGCGGTGCGCCATCACGGTGCGCACGTCGCCCGGGTGGCTGCGGCCCTTAAGGGACAGCCCATCTTCGGTTGATTTCTTTACGATACCTTGCGGAGCGTTCCTTGCCGATTCATGCCCGGTGGGCCGCTGCGGTCCGGCCGTACGTCGCGGCCGCCTGCAGCGGCCTGATGCTTACTGCCGCCTTTCCTGATCTGTCCCTCTCCGTACTGGCCTTCGTGGCCCTGGTGCCGCTGTTGACGGTGGTGGCCGGTCGGCGCCCGGCCGAGGCCTTCCGTTTCGGGCTTTTCGCTGGAATGGTGCACTACGGCACCCTTCTGGCCTGGGTGGTCTACACCATGGGCACCTACGGCCAGCTGCCGCTTTTCATCTCTGTGCCGGTGCTGGGGCTGCTGGCCGTTTACCTGTCCCTTTATCCCGCGGCTTTTTCCGCCTTGCTGGTCCGGCAACGCATCGCGATGTGGGCACTGGCGCCGGCGGCCGGAGCGCTCTGGACCGCGCTGGAGTTTCTGCGCGCCCATCTGCTGACGGGGTTCCCCTGGGAACTGCTCGGCTACAGCCAG
>JAQVTF010000218.1 GCA_028700185.1 Desulfobacteraceae bacterium
GCAGCCGCAAGGGGCAGCCGATCACCGAGATTTTCAAACAGCTGCTGGGTTTTTTCGTCGACGGCACCAGCCGGCATCTGGTCTACTTCGACGCGCTGGCCAAGGACGCCGGCTATGCCGCCGCCACCGAGAGCGAGCCCAGCAGCATGCTTTCCTCCCACGCCGTCAAGCGGTTCTTTTGCTCTTTCTGGTGGCCGCGCATCTACCTGCTCCGTCACCTCTTGCAGCGATGAAATCTTCGGTGTCAGTACCGTCTCCCGGACTGCCGGCATCTCCCCCGTTGGTTTCCGGATTGCTGTCGTAGCAGGTGGTCTGGCCGGTATCGGGTACCTGGCCTGCGAGAGCTGTAGTGGCGCTGAAAACAAGCAAGGCGAAAATTGCCACTGACAGGAAGATTATCTTTTGGGGTGCCGTCACCATTCTACCTCCACTTCCGACTGATGTTCTCGCGAAAAATATTCAGATGCGCCATTGCGAGTGTAGCAAGGGATGTCTGCTTGATTGGCATCTTCGGGCTTCTGTTGCCTTTTTGCCGAGCCGCAGATCCCTCGTCGTGCCAGCTCGGGATGACGCTGGAGGTGCATGCCTGAGGCCGCCAGGCTCCGGCTTGGCATCTCAGGTCCTCTTTTGCCTTCTGGTGTCGAGAATAGGGATCAGCGTTCCCGAAAGGCAAAATCACGGATACAATCCGCTCCCACATCCTGAAGAGACTTGACGACTTTTCCTTGATTATCTATTCTATTGCCCACATTCTATCTAAAGTAAGGAGAATTTAATCGTGTCCACCGCAACGGTTACAAGTAAGGGCCAGGTGACCATTCCCATCGAGGTCCGAAAACATCTGAAGCTTCAACCCGGCGACAAGATCGACTTTCAAATCGAGGAAAACGGCACGGCCCGTATTTTCCCCTTCTCGCGCCAGGTATCCGACGTTTACGGGCTGCTGGCGGGCAAGGGTAGCCAAGCGGCGCTGTCGATCGAGGAAATCGACGACCGGTTGAAGGAAAAGTTTCGGGAAGGCGCCATATGAAAGCCCTGGACACCAACCTGTTGGTGCGCTTTCTGGTCAGGGACGACCCCGCGCAGGCCGAAACCGTTCGGGCCTTGTTTGAAAAGGCCCAGCGGTCCGGTGATGTTTTCATGGTCACCACCGTTGTCGTCCTGGAACTCATCTGGGTCCTCTCATCAGTTTACGGCTGCCGTCGCGGCGACATCATCGACGCCTTGGAGCAGCTTTGCATGCTGCCGATCCTGCGCTTCGAGCACCCGGAGTGGATCCACCGCCTCATCAGCCTCGGCCGAACCGGCGATACGGACCTGCCGGATCTGCTCATCGGCATCGCCGGGCAGGCCAACGGCTGTGAATCCACGCTCACCTTCGACCGCCGGGCGGCCCAGTCCACTTTGTTCGAAAAGGCTTGAGCCGTCATTCCGTTTCGGATCGACGCCTCCGAACTGCCATCCTGTCCGCCTGCCTTGTTGAGCGGGCCTTGCGTTCCCCCCGGTTTTAAAAAGAAGAACTGACCGGACTTCGCAGCCTGCGGGTCAGCCGTTTTCGGATCATTGTCTGTCGGTGGCAAACTCGCGTTTCACCCCTAAGCACCCGTTCCATAGATATGCCATCCAAAAGGGGTTGTTATTGAGATAATTTTGGTATAGATTTTATCCACGATAATAGGAGGCGGATGGTGTTTGAATTTGACCCTCGCAAAAGCGAATCAAATCTGCAGAAGCACGGCATAGACTTCGTTGAAGCTCAGAAACTGTGGCTTGACGTCATGCTGATAGAAATCCCGGCCCGGACGACGGATGAGCCGCGGTTCCTGATCATCGGCAAAATCGTGGGTAAATGCTGGTCTGCCATCATCACGTATCGGAAGGATCGAGTCCGGATTATCTCGGTTCGACGCTCCCGCCCGGAGGAGGTGGAGATCTATGAAAGCGCGTGACTTTGAAAAGAAGTTTGACAGCGGGGTCGATATTACCGCGGATCTGGATCTATCGAAGGCCAAAAGACTGAACCAGACACCCAAGCGTATCAATGTGGATTTTCCGACATGGATGATCGAATCTTTGGATCGAGAAGCAAAGCGACTGGGGATTACACGGCAGTCGATCATCAAGGTTTGGATCGCAGAAATGCTTGAGCGTAATGCCTCGTGATACCGATTGCGGCCTTGAACCGATCGTTTCCGATGGGAGGCCATCGGGTCCCCTGAAAACGATGCATATTGAAATCTATGGTTGCAATATGCAGGGAACTATCCTCGACCGCTGGTTGCATGCGCAGATCAGCGCATCTCTCGCAGCCTTTCCCGCCGTCGCTATCCTCGGCCCGCGGCAGTGCGGCGAATCGACCCTCACCCTCTCAACCGATCACCCCGCTTGCACCTCCTGCACCTCGAATCCGCATACGCTGCGCGTCCGGCGGCTGAACTCCACCCCGATCAGATAGACCGGCTCGCCCCGATCCAGGTATTTGTCGGCGTACCCCTTGGCCACCAGTTGCGCCAAGGCCTTTCCCTCCGGCGCCTGTTCCACCACCTTGAACTCGAACAGCAGCACCCGACCCTCGAAGAGCACCGCCATGTCCACCCGGCCTTGGCTGGTGGTGTCCTCCACCCGGATGTCCAGACCCAGAGCCGCGAAATGGCTGTAAAATACACTGGCGTAATACCCCTCGTATTCGCCGATGGCGTTGCGCCGGTGCCAGTCGTGGGGGATGGCGGCGAACAGGGCCTGAAAATGCCGCTCCAAACCGGCAAAATCCGCCGCCTTGAGCAGGCGCACCAGATCCAGGCGCAGGCCCGATTCCCGCGAGGGGTCTTCCAGAAAAGCGCCGGCCATGCAGATGCTCAGGCTCTGGTACACCTCCCGATTGGGATAGCGCAGATGAAAAAAACGCGACCCGGCGATCTCTTCCACCCGGTGCACGGTCAGGTACCCGGTCTGAAAGAGCAGGGCCTCCACCGGCATGGTGTCCACATCGAAGGTCGACAGCAGCATCTCCGAGGCGATGGTGCGGCCCAATTCGGGGGTGAACACGCCCCGCTCCAAAAGCAGCTTGATCAGAAAGGTCGGCGTGCCGGATTCGAACCAGTAGGGTGCGATGGTGCGCTCGGCAAAAAAAAGAAGCACGTCAAAGGGGTTGTAGACGTTTTCCCCCAGCCAATGGTACCCGTCATACCACTGGCGTAGCATTTGACGGTCCAACCCCTCCAGCTCAGGGGCGAACACCGTGTCCAGATCCTTTTCCGTATAACCGCAAATCGCCGAGTATCCGGGGCTCACGGTGATGTCGCGCAGGTTGTTGAGACCGGAAAAGATCCCGGCCTTGCTGAACTTGGACACCCCGATCAAAAAGGCAAAACGCACGTGGGCGTCGCTGTCCTTGATCATCGAATAAAAATCGCGCAATACCTCCCGCAGCCGCAGGGCCTCCGCGCGATCCTCGATGCGGTCCAAAATCGGCTTGTCGTACTCGTCCACCAGCACCACCACCCTTTGGCCTGTTTGGGCGTGAGCCTCGCGGACGAGCGCCTTAAAGCGGATATTGATCTCGGCAAACGGCACTTCCAGGCGGTACTGCTGTTCATACTGCGACAGTTGCGCGATCAGGCTCTGCTGCAACGCCTCCACCGATCCGAGCACCCCGCCGGCAAAACTGAAAGCCAGTACCGGATAGGCCACCGACCAGTCCCAGCGTGTTTCGGCATACAGGCCCGCGAACAGCTCCCGATTGCCGGAAAACAGTTCCTTGAAGGTGTCGATCAGCAGGCTTTTGCCGAAGCGCCGCGGTCGGGAAAGGAAGTAGTAGCTCCCCTCCTCGATCAGCGACAGCACAAAGGCGGTCTTGTCCACATAGTAATAATCTCCTTGCCGGATCTTGCGAAACGACTGCACGCCGATGGGCAGCTTCTTCTTGGCCGTCATCGCAGCGGCTCCCCTCTATTAAAGTTGGCCTACAAGGGATCGCGGCCTTACGCTGGATGCAGGATGGATCTCGAATGCAACTATAGCCGATTGCGCCGGGCATGCCAAGAAAGAGAAAAAAACATCACACCCGGCGAGGGCTTTTAAATTTGATGCTTTCGTAAAAAATCCGAATTGTCATCCCGAGCGCAGCGAGGGATCTCTTCGTAAAACGAAATGTATAATAATAGCGGATGCTTGAGATTCCTCGTCGCAAGCTCCTCGGAATGACAATGG
>JAQVTF010000056.1 GCA_028700185.1 Desulfobacteraceae bacterium
AAAACGGACGCGATTTCGAAATCATCCTGGTGGATGATGGCAGCAGGGACGGCTCCCGTGATCTCATTCTCCAGGCCGCTGATCAACACACTGAAGTCGTCGGCGTGATTTTGAACCGGAATTACGGTCAGCACGCGGCGGTTTTTGCCGGGCTGGAGCAGAGCAAGGGCAATATCGTCGTCACGCTGGATGCGGACCTTCAGAATCCGCCCGAAGAAATCCCCAGACTGGTCGCTGAAATGGATCGCGGCGTGGATGTCGTGGGCACGGTGCGCGAAAATCGGCAGGACTCCCTATTCCGCCGCACAGCATCGGCGCTGGTCAACCGACTCGTCCGCCAGAGCACCGGGGTAACGATGCATGACTACGGCTGCATGCTCAGGGCTTACCGGCGGCCGGTTGTCGAAGCCATACTTCGTTGTCGGGAGCGCTCCACTTTTATTCCGATCCTGGCCAACAGTTTTGCCGGCCGCACCGCTGAAATATCCGTCAAACACGCCTCGAGGGAAAACGGTGAATCCAAGTACAACCTCTTCAAACTGATTTCGCTTCAGTTCGATCTGCTCACCTCCATGTCCACTTTTCCCCTGCGCCTGCTGTCGTTCATCGGTGCGCTGATTTCTCTTTGCGGCATCTCGTTCGGCGCCCTCCTCATGGTGCTTCGTTTCGTCTATGGCGCCACGTGGGCCGCCGAGGGCGTCTTCACGCTCTTCGCCTTGCTCTTCATTTTCATCGGCGCGCAGTTCGTCGCTCTCGGCCTGCTCGGTGAGTACATCGGCCGCATCTATCACGACGTGCGGGGCCGGCCCCGGTATTTTGTCGAGCACATCACCGCCGCCAGCGACCCGGCGATGTCTCGGCCCGGATGGCAAGACAGTACGGCGCACAACTCCACGAAAAACTACCTGCACCAATGACGCTCGGCGGCATGAACGTTTGCCCCGCCATAAAAAAAGCGATCCGTGGCGAAGGCTGGCCGCGACGGGCCGGCTTCCTCCTCTTTTTCCGGATGGCCTACACATCGATACGCCGGCGAGGCGTCGCTCTCGCCGCTGGCGGCGATCATGGTCAAGGGCGCCATCGGCCCTTCACCCTTTCTTCATTTGGCGCTGTTAGAGTCCACGACATCGCCGGCAATACTTGATCCAACTAGTCACCATCGAAAACCGTGATCGAGGAGAAAACCGTGAAAACAGTCGTACTTGCTTACCATGACATCGGATGCGTCGGCATCAGAGCCCTCTTGGCCCATGGATACGAAATTCAGGCGGTCTTCACCCATGAAGACGATCCGAATGAAAACATCTGGTTCGAGTCGGTGGCCGAAGTGGCCGCGGCCAACGATATCCCGGTTTATGCGCCGGTGGATATCAACCACCCCCTCTGGGTGGAGAAAATACGGCAATTGGGGCCGGACATTCTCTTTTCATTCTACTACCGCAACATGGTGGGCAAAGAGATCCTCGAACTGCCGCAAACCGGGTGCCTCAATCTGCACGGCTCTCTCTTGCCCCGCTATCGGGGACGGTGTCCGGTGAACTGGGTTCTGATCAACGGCGAAAAAGAGACCGGCGTCACCCTCCACGATATGACGCCGCGGCCGGATGACGGGGGCATTGTCGGGCAAAAACGCGTACCCATCGACCGCAACGACACGGCCCGGAGCCTTCATGAAAAGCTCGCCGACGCGGCGGCCGCGCTGCTGGACGACCTGCTGCCGAAAATCCGTTCGAACAGGGTCCAGCGCATGCCCCAGAATCCGTCCGCGGCGAGCTATTTCGGGGGGCGCCGACCGGACGACGGCGGGATCGACTGGGCGACGGACGCCGACGCCGTGCGCAACCTGGTGCGGGCGGTGACCCGCCCCTATCCGGGCGCGTTTTCCTGGCTCGGCAATCAAAAATGCATCTTCTGGCGGGTGGATGAGGCGGAAAATCCCGGCGATGCGTCCCCGGGCACGGTCATCGCCACGGATCCGTTGATCATCGCCTGCGGCAAGGGAGCGGTGACGGTGCATTTTGCCCAACCTGAAAACGGCGTCTACATGAGCGGGCGCCAGCTCGCCCGGGAACTCAACCTGGCGGTCGGCATGCGTTTCAACGGCCGCAAGGATACGGTGGCGGAACAGCGGCGCAAGAAGCATGTACTCATCCTCGGGGTCAACGGCTTTATCGGCAACCATCTCAGCCAACGGTTGCTCGAGAGCGGCCGGTACGAAGTCCACGGCATGGATTTGTGCGCCACCAGCATTCAGCATTTGATGGGGCATCGGGATTTCCATTTCACGGAAGGGGACATCTCGATCATGCGGGAGTGGATCGAGTATCATGTGCGCAAGTGCGACATCGTCCTGCCCCTGGTGGCCATTGCCACCCCCATGGAGTATGTCCGCAACCCCTTGCGGGTCTTCGAGCTCGATTTCGAGGAAAATCTGCGCATCGTCCGGTATTGCGTGAAGTACGGCAAACGGTTGATCTTCCCTTCGACCTCCGAGGTCTACGGCATGTGCGGCGATGACGAGTTCGACGAACGACGATCCAATTTCGTGCTGGGCCCCATCCACAAACAGCGTTGGATCTACTCCTGCGGCAAACAGATGCTCGATCGGGTGATTTGGGCCTACGGCGTCAACCAGGGTCTGGCGTTCACCCTGTTTCGGCCCTTCAACTGGATCGGGCCCAAACTCGATTCCCTGCAATCGGCCCGCATCGGCAGTTCCCGCGTGATCACGCAGTTCATCCTCAATCTGGTGGAAGGGTCCCCGATTCGACTGGTGGACGGCGGCCGGCAGAAACGTTGCTTCACCGATGTCAACGACGGCATCGAATGCCTCTTTCGGATCATCGAAAACCGGAACGGCTGCTGCAACGGCCGTATCTTTAACATCGGCAATCCGGACAACGAATTCAGCATGCGCGAGCTTGCCGTTATGCTCCGGGAAAGATTCGCCACCCATCCGCTGCGCAGCTTTTTCCCCCCCGACGGCGGCATCCAGTCCATCGAAGCCCGGGCGTTCTATGGCCCGGGCTACCAGGACGTGCAGCACCGGCGGCCCTCCATTCGGGAAGCACAAAGAATCCTGGGATGGCAGCCGCAGGTGCCTCTTGAGCAATCGGTCAATGAAACGCTCGATTACTTTCTCAACGATGTGGTGGGCTGCGCGCGGGAGGCATCATGTGCCGTGTCGGCCTGCGAATAGATGTGGACACCCTGCGCGGCACCCGCATCGGGGTGCCGAACCTCGTTGCGCTGCTGCGCCGCCACCATATCCGGGCGACCTTTTTCTTTTCGGTCGGGCCGGACAATATGGGCCGCCATCTGTGGCGCCTGGTGCGACCCGGTTTCCTGGTCAAGATGTTCCGCACACGGGCCGCCCGTCTTTACGGGTGGGATATCCTCGCGCGCGGGACCCTGTGGCCCGGTCCCGAAATCGCCCGGCGCTGCCCGGAAATCATTCGCCAAACGGCCCAAGCGGGACACGAGGTCGGGCTCCATGCCTGGGATCATCACCGCTGGCAGGCCCGGATCGGTCAAATGGACCAGCGGGCCATCATGGCGGAAATCGAAAAGGGCGTTGACCGGCTGGCGCGGATAACGGGTAGCGCTCCCGCCGGTTTTGCCGCCCCCGGCTGGCGGGTCACCCCCGAGGCCCTGGCGGCGTTGGAGCGATTCCCTTTTTCATACCAGTCCGATTGCCGCGGCCAGAGTATCTTCCGGCCCGTCATCGGAGGCCGCCGCTATCGTCATGTCCAGGTGCCGACCACCCTGCCGACCTACGACGAACGGATCGGCCGACAATGCACGGCGGCAACCTACAACGAATCCTTGCTGGCCATGATCGGCCCCCATCGTCTCAACGTGTTGACCATCCATGCCGAAGTGGAGGGCATCGCCGGCCTGGCCTTGTTCGAAGATTTCCTCAACAGGGCCGGGAGGGGGGATATCGCCTTCAAGCCCCTCGGCGAATTGGCGTCTTGTGAGCGCGAACCCGCGGAATACGGCATCCACCCGGCCGCCGTGCCCGGAAGAGACGGCTGGCTGGCCTGCCAGGCGGAAACCGCGAAGCCGGCCGAATCGGCGAGAACGATTTGAGATGACCGACGCATCGAACGAACGCAAATCGATGAACGGCAAGGGCGCGCATGCCGCCCTGCTGCTGTTCTTTTTGTTGGCCTACCTCCTGCCGCTCGGAGCACGGGATCTCGTTCTGCCGGACGAGACGCGCTACGCCGAAATTCCCCGGGAAATGATCGCCAGCGGGGACTGGATCGTTCCCCGCCTCAACGGCCTGCGCTATTTCGAAAAACCGGTGCTGGGCTATTGGGTGCATGCCGCCAGCCAACTGGTCTTCGGCGAAAACAATTTTGCCGTGCGCCTGCCATCCGCGCTGGCGGTGGGGCTTTCGGCCCTGTTGATTTACGGATTGGCAAGACGGGTGTCCCGCCGCAAAGGTGCGGATGGCGACGCAACGGCGGTTTTGGCGGCCCTTGTCTTTTTATCCGCTTTCGAGGTCTTCGGGGTGGGCAACACCGCCGTATTGGACAATTTGTTCTCTTTTTTTCTGACCGCTTGCCTCACCGCTTTTTATTTCGCTTCGGAAGCGCCGCCAAAAACAGCCAAAGAAAGCGGATTCCTCTTGCTCGCGGGCCTGTTCTGCGGCCTTGCCTTTCTCACCAAGGGATTTCTCGCCTTCGCCGTGCCGGTATTGAGCCTGGCGCCCTACCTCGTCTGGCAACGCCGCTATGGCGACCTGCTGCGCATGAGCTGGTTGCCGATTCTGACCGCGGTGGTGGTGGCACTGCCGTGGAGTATCGCCATCCACTTGAAAGAGCCCGATTTTTGGCGCTTTTTCTTCTGGCACGAGCACATTCGACGCTTTGCGGCGCAAAACGCGCAACACAAGGAATCGTTCTGGTTTTTCTTCGTGCTGGCCCCGGCCATGTTCATCCCCTGGACGTTCGTCTTGCCGGCGGCCGCAAGCGGAATAAAGGAACGGCTGTTTCAGCGGGAAACGCAAAGTCGATTGCTGAGGTTCTGCCTTTGCTGGCTGATCGGGCCATTTTTGTTTCTTTCCCTGTCGAATGGAAAATTGCTTACTTATATCCTGCCCTGCTTTCCTCCCTTTGCCATTCTCACCGCCTTCGGGCTCTTTCAGGCCCTCGCGAAGAATAAGTCGAACCGATGGTTCCAAGGGGGATTGGTCGTCGGCGCCTTGGTTTTCGGCTTGATCCTAGTGGCATTCTTGTACGTTCAATTATTCGGTTTCAACGGTCTCCATCCGTACCAGCAGTCATGGAAAGCGCTGATGGTCGTCAATGGTCTTTCGTTTTTCATCCTGCTTTGTTTCTGGGCGTTGAAAAGCCGCGAGGGAAAGAACAAAATCTTCATTTTCGGCATGGCTCCGCTTCTGTTGTTCTTTCTCGTCCATTTCACCATCCCGGATCAAACCATAGAAGCAAAATCACCCGGCCGTTTACTGGAGCGACATGTCTATGCCGTGTTCAATAGCCCTATCTTGATTTCCGACGAAAATTCGATCAGCGCGGTCTGCTGGTATTTGCGGCGAAGTGACGTCTACTTGTTGGAAGGAGCCGGTGAGCTGAATTATGGACTCACCTACAAGGATGCCGGGCGGAAATTGCTCGACATGAAATCCGCCGCCAAACTGATCCAAGGGAACCCCGGAAAAACAGTAATCATGGCAAGAGGTAAAAATATCGCCCGGTGGCGAAATCAACTTTCTCAACCTGTTTTTCAGGATCAAAGCGGACCGTCCGGCTATGTATTATGGAAGTATTGACGCCTTTATAAATTGGACAGGAGCTAAAAATGAGCCTCTCCATTGCAATTATTGCTCAGAATGAGGCGGATCGCATCGCCGATTGTATCAAAAGCGCATGGTTTGCGGATGAAATCGTTCTTCTTGACTCCGGGAGCCGGGACGCCACTGTTGAAATCGCGGAATCACTGGGGTGCCGGGTGCTGAGGCAGTCATGGTTGGGATATGCCCAGCAAAAGCAGCGCGCTGTGGACCAGTGCCGTCATGACTGGGTTATGATTCTGGATGCAGATGAGTATATTCCCGTGCAAACCGCTGAAATAATCCGTAACCGCCTCTTCGCTTCGGGTGAGAAGCCTGCCGCCTACGCTCTCTTACGGAAGAATTTTTTTCATGACCGCTGGATTCGGCGCTGCGGATGGTGGCCAAACAAGGTCGTGCGCATTGTGGACAGAAGGAGGGGATGTTTCAGCGAGCATTTTGTGCATGAAAAATGGCTGACAGCCGGCCCGGTACAAGTGCTCGATGCCTGCATAGAGCATCGCAGTTTCCGGGATTATTCGGATTTGATCCATAAGCTTCAAGAATATTCCACCTTGTCCGCCCTGGACATGCACCGCAGGCAGCGTACGGCCTCTTGGTGGGAACCTGCCGCGCATGGCATCTGGATGTTTATCAAAACCTATTTGCTGGAGCTGGGGATCATTGAAGGTTTCGATGGATTCATGATCGCCTTAACCAATGCAGGCGGATCCTTCATGAAGTATGCAAAATTGCGCGAAATGCACGTTCAAGCCAAAAAATCGCTTTTGCGAGATTCGGTGGCCTCGATTAAAGACAACCCGGAAGGCGCCATGCAGCGCACCGCATACAGCTCAAGGCCTTCCTGAACCACACTTCGGGGAACTCACCTAAATGAAACAGCCAAGAACCAAATTGAGAATCGCCGTGTTGGTCAAACGATTCATTTGTACCGGCGGCGCAGAGCGATATGCCGTGGAAATCACCCGTCGTATGGTTGACCGGGGACATTCCGTCGATCTGTATGCCCGAGTGGCCGATGCAGGGCTCACCGAAGGCCTCATTTACCATCGCGTGCCGAGTAAGTATGCTTTTTCCAGCGTGCTCAACAGTCTTCATTTCGCTTCAGAAACCGCCCGTATGATCCACAAAGAACAGGGGGGGTATGACATCATCCACTCCCACGAGAAGGGATGGATTCAGGACCTCATGACGATCCATACCTTCTCCTGGAAGGGAAGCATGCTCGGTCATACATTGACCGCCAGACACCTTCGAGCTATCCTGAGCCCCAGAAGCCTGCTTTACCTGTGGCTGGAGAAAAAACAGATGAGGACCCCTTGGCTCGTGCCTGTCTCGGAGGTCATCAAGACGGATATCGACTCGAATTTCAATCCAAAAATTGAAATGAACACCATCGTACCGGGAGTAGATGTCGATTGGTTTAATCCTTCATGGGTCAAAAAATACCGCAAAAAACGTCGAACCGAAGAGGGCCTGCGTGACCATGAAATTGTTGTGCTTTTCGTCGGTTCGGAATTTCGCCGCAAAGGCCTGGATTTTGTCATACGCGCCATCGGGCCGGGGATGCGCCTTTTGGTGGTGGGTGCCGGTGAACGGATGCGCCACTACCGAAAACTCGTTCACGAGCAAAGGATGGCATCTCAAGTTCATTTCAAAGGACTGGTTGCCGATATCCGCGCTTTCTATGCAGTGGCGGATATCGTGGTGCTGCCGTCCGTGTCGGAGGCTTTCGGGATGACCATCCTCGAAGCAATGGCCTGCGGCTTATGCGTGGTCGTTACGCAAAACAGCGGCGTCAGCGCCTTGATCCAGCATGGAAAAAACGGATTTGTTCTTACTCATCCATCTCAGATGGGGGAAACCTTGAGCGAGCTGGCCCATTCCGACCTGCGCCATCATATCGGAAGCAAAGCCAGGGATACCGCCGAACAGTACACATGGGATCGGGCGGCAGACCAGTATGAACGCCTCTACTATCGAATCGGAGGGGCTCGCTTTCGCATTCGATAAATTTATAATACCTTGCAGACCCCGGATTATTGTGCTTTTGTCCTTCGGCATGGGGCGAAAAGTCGAGAATGTGGCTTATTAGGAAGGAAGATTATCGTGGATAGATACCTCCCCCTGATTATCTTCGGTGTCATGCTCAACGCGGCGGCCCAGTTGTGCCTCAAGCAGGGAATGCGCGCCATCGGCTATTTCGACTTCGCCCTGGAAAACTGGAGCCGGGTTGGCCTCGCCGTGGCCGCCAGCCCGTATGTCCTTGCCGGATTGGCCTGTTACGGCGTCAGCGTAGCGGTCTGGCTGCTGGTGCTTTCCCGGGTCGAGGTCAGCTATGCTTATCCGCTGCTTTCCATCGGATATATCGTCACCGCTTTTGCCGGCGGGATCTTTTTTCATGAAAGTATCGGTACGACACGGTGGGCGGGTATCGTGGTCATCTGTTGCGGCGTTTGGCTGATCACACGATCAGCTTGAAAAGATGTTTTGAGAAGAAGATTTGGAGGCCCACGGTCGTGAAAATTTTGATTGTTGACGATGATGGCGCTTTGCGGGATCAGCTCCGGCAGGTCTTGACACGCCAGCGCTACATCGTGGAAGCGGCAACCAATGGCGAGGAGGCGCTGGACAAATTGTTCGATACTCCCTTCGACGCGATCATCCTCGACATCATGATGCCGAAAATGGACGGTCTGACCGCGTTGGAACAAGCAAGAAAGGCGGGAATCGATGCGCCCGTGCTGATGCTCACCGCAAAAGGCGACGTGAACGACCGGGTGAAAGGCCTTGACCTCGGCGCGGATGATTATCTCGCCAAGCCGTTTTCCCTGGACGAGTTCGTGGCCCGCTTGCGTGCCGTCCTGAGGAGATCCGGGGGCCAGTGCGAATCCATCCTGCAGGTCGAGGACCTGAAGTTGGACACGGTCAGTCGCAAAGTCACCAAGGGGGATAAATCCATCGAACTGACCCCCAAGGAGTTTTCCATTCTCGAGTTTCTCCTTCACAACAAAAACAGGGCCGTGTCCCGCTTCAGCCTTGCGGAGCACGTCTGGGGGGACGACTTCGACCCTTTCAGCATGTCCAATTTCATGGATGTCCACGTCAAAAATCTGCGTCACAAAATAGGCGATTCCGGGCGGGGCAACATGATTCGAACCATCCGCGGCGTCGGCTATATCATCGGGGACGCGGAGCAATGACCGTCAAGACGAGAATCACCCTCTTTATTGTCGGAGCCGGCTTCGTTTCCAGTCTGCTGTTTTCCGTTGTCGTTTTTTACGAATTGATCGAACAACCTTTCGAACTCTTGGATACTGTACTGAAAGAAGAAGCGTCTCGAATTGTCCGGATGATCGTAAAAACGCCCGAAAAAACGGACCCCGTGGAAGTCGATACGCTCTACCGGGAATTGGATCGGTATTGGCTCGAAATTTCCGACATGGAAAGCGGCAAAATTCTTTTCCGCTCCAAACTCGCTGAACTGGCAACGCTGCCTCCGGTCCCACCCGGCGGCAAATCGATTGCCAAGGCTGTCATCGCCAGGAGCCAAGTCGACCTCAACTACGAAAAAGATCAGGGGGTAACCTTCAGAATAAGAAGCTTTCTGTTTACGCTGAATGGCAACACCTTTCTCGCGCAGATCGCACGGCCCATGGAAAAACTAGAGGAAGAAATATGGGAGCTGGTTCTCGGTATTTTCTCCGGTCTGGTTTTTTCCACCCTGGCCCTGGTCACCATCAGCCGTTTCGTGGCCGGCAAAATCTTGCAGCCGATCGGGCGGATGAAGGATTTTGCACAGGATATCAGCGAAAAAAACCTTGATCGAAGAATCCCGGCCGGAGACGGGCAGGACGAGTTCAGCGAGCTGGCAAGAACCGTCAACCGGATGCTGGACCGGCTGCAATATTCTTTCAAGAGGCAGAGGGATTTTCTCTTCGATACATCCCACGAGTTGAAAACGCCGCTGACCACCATGCGACTGGCGATCGATGAAATCTGCACCCACGACCTGGAAGCGGCGCCCCTCAACACCGAAAAAAACCTTCTCCGACTGAGAAACCAGGTCTTGCGCATGGAACGATTGGTCAAGGACCTGTTGAACCTGTCGGCGTTGGAGACGCTGACGCGGTTGGATCTCAAACCGGTTCCGATAGCCTCGCTACTGTCATCCTTGGCGGCGGAGTATCGCTTCCTTGCCGATGCGCGCCAGATCATGATGGAGACTCATCTTTCCGAACGGCTGATCATACAGGGAGACTCGGAAAAACTGCATCGCGCCTTCTCGAATATTCTCGACAATGCCGTCAAGTACAACACGGACGGCGGACGAATTGAGCTGACGGCCTCCCCGTCCGCCGCCGGGGCGGCCGTTACCGTCTTCAACACAGGCCCCGGCATTGCCGAGGCGGAAATCCCCAAGGTCTTCGATCAATTCTACCGGGTCGAAAAGTCCAGGTCGGTCCACCACGGCGGTTCCGGGCTGGGGCTGGCCATCGTGAAACGGATCGTCGAGCTTCACGGCGGGACGGTGCGGCTCGAAAGCCGACAAGGCGCCTGGACCCGGGTGACGCTTCTGCTGCCGGATAAGCGGGATGCCGTTACGGCATAAAATTTCAGATCTCAAATAAAATTTAATCCCCCGGGCGGGGGTTGAGCAGGTAGCGGAGCCAGCCGCCGAGGGTGTTGCCGCCGAGCATGGCGCGGTCGAAGGCGTCGATGTCCTGGCGCAGGCGCGAGCTGTCGGAAAACCAGAAGGAACGGCGAATGAAAGGGCCGTCGGGATCGAGGGTCTTGACCACCCGGGCCGGGTTTCCGGCCGCCACCGCGTTGGCCGGGATGTCGCGCACCACCACCGCCCCGGCGCCGATGATGCTGTTGGCCCCGATGGTCACTCCCTTGCAGACGATGACGCCGTCGCCCAGCCAGACGTTGTCGCCGATGGTCACCGGCGCCGTTGGCCCCGTGGCGAGACGGTTGTAAACATCGTGCCAGTCGGCATCGGTGATGTAGACCCGGCTGGCCAGCATGCAGTCGTCGCCGATGACCACCGCCTGAGCGCTCTGGATCCTCACCCCCGGGCAAATCAGGGAACTGGCGCCGATCGCGATCCGGCCTTGCCCTTCCAGATTGGACCACACCGCCAGGCGCACGCGGCCGTCGGTGGTGGCGATGACCGTGGCGTAATCGCCGATGGAAATCCGCGGGCCGAAGATCTCCACGCACCACGGGCGCATGAAGGTGCAGCCCCGGCCGAGGCGGTCGAGATGAGGCCGCACGAAGCGACGGGCGTAAAACGCCTGGAAGCGCAGCCAGGCGCGTTTGACCCGGTAGGGGCGATGGTCTTTTCGCATGCGGAATCGGCCGAAGGTGAATCCGGTGCTTAGCGATCCCCTGAGGGCCGCCAGAACCGGTGATTGAAAATTCCGCCGGCGGGTGTCAGGCCGAAGAGCGCGTCGGCCGCCAGCAACACCACGGCGTTGGTCCAGGTGATCTTTTCCTCCGGCCAGACGGTCATATCCGGAATGGTGTGGCCGCACCAGTAGGTTCCGTCCTCGAACCGCTTGTCGGCGATCCAGCCGAAAACGGCGGCCGCGGTGCTGGCGTTGTCCAACGCAGTGAGCGCCAGGCAAAGTTCCGAGGTTTCGGCCACGGTGATCCACGGCTCGTCCGAAACACACTTGACCCCCTGGTCCTTGACCACGAACTTGCTCCAGTATTTCTCGATGCGGCGGCGGGCCTCGACGCCGGTCAACGCCCCGCAGAGCACCGGGTAGAACCAGTCCATGGAAAAGCGCGATTTGGTGACGTTGAACCGGTGGCGCTCGTGGCGGATCGCATGGGCCAGGCGGGAAGCGGCCGCCCGCCAGCCCGGCCGTCGGATGCCGAGCTGCTCGGCCGCCGCCAGGGCGCAGCGCACGCTCATCAGCACCGAACTGGAGCCGGTGAGCAGGGCCATGGGATCGACCTGCCCCTCGGGGCTGATGGCCCAGTGAATCTCGCCGCCGGCGGCCTGGAGCCCCAGGGCGAAATCGATGGCGCGGGCCACGGTGGGCCAGAGCGTGGCCAGATAATCAATGTCCCCGGTGATCAGGAAATGGTGGTAGGCCCCCACCGCGATGTAGGCTGACTGGTTGGCGTCCCGGGTCCGGTCCTCGGGTTGACCGTTCCGATAGGCGGCGTACCAGCTGCCGTCGGGAAGCTGCTGCCGCCGCATCCAGCCGAAGGCAGCGCGGGCCGCGTCGATGTGGCCGGCGACGCCCAGGCCCATGGCTGCCTCCACGTGGTCCCAGGGGTCGGTCTTGCCCCCGACGTGCCAGGGAATTTCGCCGCTTTCGAGCTGGGTATCGAGGATCAGGGCCGCCACGGCGGAAACATCCACTCGCGGAATCGGTTTGACCGTCGAAATGCCGACATCCATCATCGCGTTCGCCATTGCTGCGGGGATTTCCGACCGGCGGTGCCGATCGGCCCGGGAAAAGTTTGGGTCAACACTGAAGTGGCCCCTTATAGATGGATTTTCCGCGCCGGGCAAGCCCTAAGTCCGTTTCCGAACCAACAGCCATCAACGGCGGCACCGGATTTGGCGACTTGCAGCCTGCTTTCCACCGTCTCGGCGCGCTGAACGTAAATGCCTGCTTTCGGATTGACGAGCAGCCCCGGGCATTGACAAGCTCCCGGCGAATCCGGTAAC
Source organism: Desulfobacteraceae bacterium (assembly GCA_028700185.1). GTDB lineage: Bacteria > Desulfobacterota > Desulfobacteria > Desulfobacterales > UBA2174 > UBA2174. The sequence continues at coordinate 12,516 of JAQVTF010000056.1, forward strand.
CATATCGACACCAATTCGATCGCAACACATCAAGGTTATGCCAGGCTGACGCCATCCCGACCTTGGGGATGGCGTTCGTTGTTTCGGGGGCCTCACCGGACAGCGCCGATTCCCAGGGGAGCGAGAGCGGCGCACCCGACAGGAAAGGGGTCCCATGGTCATCAAGATCGCCCTCCTCACCGGCTATTTCTTTTTGGTGGTGCTCATCGGCATCGTGGCCCGCACCCGCTGGAAGTCATCTCCTGAAGCCTATTTTCTCGCCGACCGCCGCCTGGGCCCCCTCGTGCTGCTGGGCACCATGACGGCCACCAACTTTTCGGCCTTCACCGTTTTCGGCACCTCGGGGGCCGGCTATCGCGACGGCTACGCCTTTTTTCCCATCATGGGTTTCGGCACCGGTTTCATGGCGGTGACCTTCTGGTTTCTCGGCCGCCGCATCTGGGAGATTGGTCGGAACCGGGGCATCGTCACGCCCCCCGAGCTAATCCGTTCCATCTACGACAGTCGGCCCCTCGGGGCCTTGTTCGCCGCGGTGATGGTCGTCTTCACCATCCCCTACCTGGCCCTGCAGCCCATGGCGGCCGGCTACGCCCTGGAGGCCCTGGTGGGACTGCCGTACTTCTGCGGCTGCACCCTGGTCACCGGAATCATCGTCCTGTACACGCTGCGCGGCGGGATGCGCGCCGTGGCCTGGACCGACCTGTTCCAGGGCGCGCTGATGGTAGTGCTGCTGCTGGTCTCGCTGGTGGTGGTGGTCGGTCACCACGGTGGATGGACAGTCGCCCACCAGAAAGTCATGGCCAGCCATCCGGAACTGTTTTCCCGGCCGGGCGGCCGGGGCTACTACACCCCGGCCATCTGGTTCAGCTACATGCTGCTATGGTTCTTTTGCGATCCGATGTTTCCCCAGCTCTTCCAGCGCTTCTTCACGGCCCGCCGGCGGCGGACCCTCTCGCAGATCATGATCGGCTACCCGCTGGTATGCACCCTGGTCTTTTTTATGCCCATCGCCATCGGGGTGCTGGGCCGACTGACCTTTCCCGGCCTGACCGGCAAGGAGGCGGACAAGATTCTGCCCCTGGTGGTCACCCACATTTCCGGGGACGCCATGGCGGCCCTGGTGATGGCCGCCGGCCTGGCGGCTCTGATGTCCACCATGGACAGCCAGTTGCTCACCCTCAGTTCCATCTTCACCCGGGACCTTCTTCCCCTGGCCACGGGGCGGCCAACGGCGGGACCCGTCGCCGGCCGTCTCTTCGTGGTTTTCTTGAGCCTCAGCGGCCTGGCCCTGGCCTACAAGCCGCCGGATACGATCCTTCAGATCGCCACCCAGACCTTCACCGGCCTGGCGGTTCTCTTTCCCACCGTGGTCTTCGGCCTCTACCTGAAACGGGTTCACCCGGCGCCGGCGATTCTCTCCATCCTGACGGGAGAGGCCCTGTTGGTGCTGTTTTACCTCCAGTGGCTGCCCACCGGTCCTTTTTTGCCGGTGGTGTGGACCCTGATGGGCGGTTTCAGCGTCTATCTGCTGGCCCATTGGCTGAGGATGGGGCCGGCGACCCTGGCGCCGTCGTGGCTAGGCGACCCGTATTTCTGGATGCTCGCGGCCCTGTTCGTCCTGGCGATGGATTTTTGGGCCTGGGGGCGCATCGGCCCGTTGACAGGCGGTCTACCGGCGTGGATCGGCTACTTCGTGTTCCTGTCCATCGGCCAGACGGTCCTGACCTACCGCTGGGCACGCCGCGACCGAAGCCGGTGACCGGAGGGACATCACGCGTCGCCGAAGGAAATCCCCATGTCCCGGGCCGCACGGACGACGTCGCTGGTCAGCGGCACGCGGTTCATCCGGTCCAGGGCCTCCTCCAGGGGCACGCTCTTGATGTGGGGCGGATCCAGGGCCACCATCTGGCCGAAAAACCCCTCCCGGGCCAGGCGCACGGCGGCCGAGCCGAAACGCGTGGCCAGGAGCCGGTCGAAGGTGGTGGGCTGCCCCCCGCGCTGGAGGTGACCGAGCACCAGGGAACGGGATTCATAGCCGGTGCGCCGCTCGATCTCGCCGGCCAAGTACTCGCCGATCCCGCCCAAGCGTACCTCCTGGCCGATCTTTTTCCCCCGGGTGCGCAGGGCCTCGCCCTGGGCGGCGGCGCCCTCGGCGGCCACCACGATGGCAAACCGGCGGCCGGCGGCGTAGCGGGCCTGGATCTTGGCGACGACGTGTTTCAGGCGGAAGGGGATCTCGGGAATCAGGATCACGTCGGCCCCCCCTGCCACCCCGCTGTTGAGGGCGATCCAGCCGGCATAACGGCCCATCACCTCCACCACCATGACCCGCTGGTGGCTCTCGGCGGTGGAGTGCAGTTTGTCGATGGCGTCGGTGGCGGTGGAAACCGCCGTGTCGAAGCCGAAGGTGATCACCGTGGCGGCGATATCGTTGTCGATGGTCTTGGGCACCCCGACCACCGGCATGCCCTTTTGAAAAAAGCGCCGGGCGATGCCCAGGGTGCCGTCGCCGCCGATGACGATCAGGGCGTCAAGGCCCAGTTTCTTGAAGTTGGCCACGGCTTCGTCGGAGCGGTCCTGCTCCACCCAATCCCTGCCCTGTCGTACCGGGAAGGCGAAGGGGTTGCCGCGGTTGGTAGTGCCCAGGATCGTGCCGCCCATGTTCAGGATGCCTTTGACATCCTCCGGGCCGAGCGGGCACACGGCGGTCCCGGGCGCCAGCAGGCCGGCAAAGCCCTCGCGGATGCCGAAGATCTCCCAACCCGTGTTCAAGGCGGTCTTGACCGCCGCCCGGATCACGGCGTTGAGCCCCGGACAGTCCCCGCCGCCGGTGAGAATCCCCATCCGGGGCCGTTGCGCGGGGTCGGGAATGGAATCTCTGTTCTGGGAACACTTGGCCATGGCAAAGGTCTCCTTGGGCGTCAGTAGGGGGTGTCGCCAGTACGGCGCGTTTATGGAAGAGAGCGGCGAGTCATCTTCCGACATTCCGTTGCAATGAATCCGGGACCCTACCCGTAGTAGAGCCGATCTTCGATCTTCATAAACCCGCGGATGGCCTGACTTGCGCCGTGGGTGACCAGATCGGGCGGCCAGGGCAGCACCTTGCGCCCGACAAAAAACATCTCGGTGCGCCAGGTCCGCCGTCCGGCGATGATCTCGGCGATGGTGAGGCCGTTGAAATGGGTCAGGGACACACCATGGCCGATGCATCCCAGGGAGAATATCGCCGTCCGATCTCCGCCGAGAAATCCGATCACGGGAGTCATGTCCAGCGTCACGGAGACCGGTCCGCCCCAGCGATGGGTGAAACGGATCCCGCGCAACTGGGGGAAAACTTCCGTCACGTGCCGCTCGAGGTGAGCGAAGATTTTTTCGTTGAGGTCCCCGTCCAGATCGTCGCCGTAGGTGAGCGACACATCCCCGCCGCCCATGACGATGCGGTTGTCCCGGGTCAGGCGATAGTAATGGATCAGGTCCCGGGCGTCCTCCACTCCGGCCCGGCAGCGCCATCCGATCCCGTCCATTTGCCCGTCGGTGAGCGGTTCGGTCATTACGATGTGGGTAAAGACGGGCCGCTGCAGTGATCGGAGCTGGGGAAACAGGACGGAGTAGGCGTTGGTGGCCAGCACGAGGTATCGGGAACGAATCTCCCCCTTCGGCGTCTGGACGATGTATCCGGACCCGGTGCTCCTGGAAAAACCCGTCACCGGCGAATTTTCGTGGATGGTGGCACCCTGCCGTTCAGCCAGGGCTTTTATCCCCCGGGCCAACTTGGCCGGCTGGAGGATGCCGCAACGAGGTTCGAACCAGCCGATCCGGTAATAATCGGTGTGAAACTCCTGCCTCAGACGATCCCGGCCCCAGCGCTCGATCCCCTTGGCGCCCCACTTTTCAATGATCTTGAAATCATGCGCCACCCGCCGGACCTGGGCGGCGCTGGTGCCCACCAGCAGGTAGCCGCTGCGTTCGTAGTCGCAGTCGATGCCGTTTTCGGTGATCAGCTCGTGCAGCCCGTCCACCGCCGCCTCCATGTATGCGTGGGCGGCCCGGGCCCTGTCATCGTCGAACCGGAATCGGGTGATGCCCTTGGTCAGCCCGAACAAGGTCATGGAAAAGCCGCCGTTGCGACCGGAAGCGCCATAGCCGCAGACATCGGCTTCGATCACCCGCACATCGATACCGGCATCGAGGCGCTTAAGGTGGTAGGCAACGGACAGGCCGGTGTATCCCCCGCCGATGATGGTCACGTCGGCCCGCTGGTTGCCCACCAGG
>JAQVTF010000219.1 GCA_028700185.1 Desulfobacteraceae bacterium
GCTGGTGCCCCCGGATGGCACCGTGACAGGCCACCAGTTTCAGGCTACGGTCCAGGGCCGGCGTCAGGCCTTCGCCGAAACCGGTCGCCACGGCCTCCTCGGCGATGGACCGCACCAGATCGGTCAACCCGCCGCCGGAAACGAAGGAAGGAATCGTCTTGATCACGAAGGTCGTCCCGCCGAAAGGTTCGATCTCCAGGCCGCAGGTGGCCAGACCGGCGGCCAGACGCTGCAGCGCCTCGGCTTCGCGAAAGCCCAGTTCCACGGTTTCCGGCATCAGCAGAACCTGGGCCGGCGCCGGTCCCCGATCGGCCAATCGCTGGCGCAATGTCTCGTAGTAAACCCGCTCGTGGGCCGCGTGCTGGTCGATGATCACCAGGCCGACCTCGCTGCGGCACAGCAGGTAGGTGCCGTGAAGCTGACCGATGGGTTCCAGGGCCGAGAAGCGGTTCGCCGGCCAGAGCGTGGCCTGTGAGCCGGCAGCGGCTGGCGGCCCCGGTGAAACCGATGCTGGCTGCTCTTCGGACCGGGAAGGCTGGGGTGTGGCCCCCAAGGGCATCCCGGCGGTCAGCGATTTCGGAACGGAAACGGATTCCTGGACGGGGAAAGACGACGCCGTCTCGGCCACCCGAGCCGGTTCGGGGAGCTCGGCCGCCGCCTGCCAGCGCCCCTTTTCACCACGCACCAGGGCTCGGGAGACCGCCATGGCCACGGCATCGTGGACGCTGCGGGACTCGGCCAAGCGGACCTCGTGCTTGGTGGGATGGACGTTGACATCCACCTCGTCGAAGGGCACCCGGATAAAGAGGACCGCCACGGGAAACTGCCCTTTCATCAGGCGCTGGCCGTAGCCGGCGAACAGCGCGTGCTGGAGGGTGCGGTCGCGAACCCAGCGACCGTTGACAAACAGGTAGATGCTCCGGCCGCTGGTACGGGTTTCCACCGGCGGCGCCACCCAACCCGAAACGCCCAGGGCCTCACTTTCGTGGCGCACCGGCAGCAGCAGGTCCTGGAAGGAGCGACCCAGCACATCGGCGGCCCGCACCACCGGCTCGCTCACCGCCGGCCACTGGCGCAGCATCCGGCCGTCGTGATCCAGGCGCACCGCCACCGTCGGGTGGGCCAGGGCGATGCTGGCCAGCACATCGCCCACATGGCCCATCTCCGTGGCCACGGTCTTGAGAAACTTGCGCCGGGCCGGGGTGTTGAAAAAAAGCTGCCCTACCGCGACGCGGGTTCCCGGGGGAATTCCCACCTCGCGTACCTGGCGCAGACTGCCGCCTTCGATGAAGATTTCGGTACCGACCTCGGCTTGGGACTCCCGGGTGCTCAGGGTCAGGCGACTCACGGCGGCGATGCTCGGCAAGGCCTCGCCACGGAACCCCAGGGTGCGGATGGCGAACAGATCCGCCGCCTCCCGCAGCTTGCTGGTGGCGTAGCGCTCGATGGCCATCAGGGCATCGTCCCGGCTCATGCCGCAGCCGTTGTCGATCACCTCCACCAAATGGCGCCCGCCCTTTTCCACCGCCACCTGAATACGGGTGGCCCCGGCGTCCAAGGCGTTTTCCACCAACTCCTTCACCACCGAGGCAGGCCGCTCCACCACCTCCCCGGCGGCGATCTGGTTGGAAAGAATCTCCGGCAGGATACGGATGCGACTCATGGGAACGGCCCTATTCCACCTCGCCCCTGATAAAGCGAGCCAGGTAGTCGGCGTCCTTGGGGGTGAGGTTGAACTTCAGGCAGGCCTCGTCGATGAGCTTGCGATCCCCAGGGGGGTTGTTTTCCTTGCGGATCTCGGAAATCCATTTGACGGCCTGGCGCAACGCATCGCCCTTGGGCATCACGGTGGTCATGGGGTTCCTCCTTTGGGGAAAATGAATAAAATGCCGAGTGATCTAAAGTGTCAAGTGACCTAAAGTGACTAAAGTTAAGGAAGCCTGGCAGTTATAAAAAACCGGAGCGCAGCGACGCCTCAACTTTAGCTCACTTTAGTCACTCGTAACTTTAGTCATTTTAGTCATTTTTACAAAAACGGCTTGCGCCGGTGGAAATCGGTGGCCTGCTCGAAGTTGTAGGCCAGGCGCAGCAGAGTTCCCTCGTCGAAATGCCGTCCCAGCAACTGCAGACCGATGGGCCGCCCGTCGGCGGTGAAACCGCAGGGTACCGACAAGCCGGGAATGCCGGCCATGTTGGCCGAGAGGGTGAAGATGTCCGACAGGTACATCTGGAGCGGATCGTCCACCTTTTCCCCGATGGCAAAGGCCGCCGTGGGGGTCACCGGCGCCACGATGGCGTCGCAGCGGGTAAATGCCTCCTCGAAATCCCGGCCGATGAGGGTCCGCACCTGACTCGCCTTGCGGTAGTAAGCATCGTAGTAGCCGGCCGACAGGCAGTAGGTGCCGATGAGGATCCGGCGCTGTACTTCGGCACCGAACCCCGCCGAGCGGGTCCGCCGGTACATTTCCACCAGGGACTTCCCCGGGTTGCGCATTCCGTATTTCACGCCGTCGTAGCGGGCCAGGTTGCTGCTGGCTTCGGCCGGGGCGATGATGTAGTAGGCGGCGACGGCATAGTCGGTGTGCGGCAGGCTCACCTCCACCGTGGTGGCGCCCATTTCTTCCAGTTTGGCCACGGCTGCCCGGACGGCGGCGGCCACCTCTCCATCCAGCCCATCCAGGCCGTAGTACTCCCGGGGCAACCCCAGACGCATCCCCTTTATTCCGCTTTCCAGGAACGTGGTGTAATCCGGCACGTCCCGGGGCACCGAGGTGGAATCCGCCGGGTCGTGACCGGCGATGGCGCCCAGTACCAGGGCGCTATCGGTGACATCCTTGGTCAGCGGCCCGATCTGGTCCAGGCTTGAGGCAAAGGCCACCAGCCCGTAACGCGACACCCGGCCATAAGTGGGCTTGAGCCCCACCACACCGCAATGCGCCGCCGGTTGTCGGATCGATCCCCCCGTGTCCGAACCCAGGGCCGCCAGACACATGTCAGCGCTCACCGCCGCGGCCGATCCGCCGCTGGAGCCGCCGGGAATCAGGTCGAGATGCCAGGGGTTGCGGGTCGGCTGGAAGGCCGAGTGCTCGCAGGTGGAGCCCATGGCGAACTCGTCCATGTTCAGCTTACCCACCAGCACCGCGCCGGCATCCGTTATTCGACGGATCACCGTGGCGTCGTAGGGCGGAATGAAGTGTTCCAGGATTCGGGATCCACAGGTGGTGGCCACGCCGGCGGTGCAGATCAGGTCCTTGACGGCGATGGGAACACCGGTGAGGGGCCCCGCGGCACCGCGGGCGATGGCCTGGTCGGCGGCCGCGGCTTGAGCCAGGGCCAAATCCGCGGTCACAGCCAGATAGGCGCCGATGCGTCCATCGCAGGCCTCGATGCGCTCCAGCACCGCCCGGGTGATGTCACTGGAGGTAATTTCCCGATCCCGGAGCAGTCTTGCCGCCTGACCGACCGTCAGCTCGTACAACTCCATACATTTTACCTTTCTGAAGCGCCGATCAACGGTTATCCGATGATTTTGGGCACCACGAACTGTTGCCCTTCCCTCTCCGGTGCGTTGGACAGGGCCTGGGCCGGCGCCAGGCCCGGCCGGGGCACGTCCTCACGGAAAGCATTGGTCCGATCACTGGCATGGCGGGTGGGCTCCACGCCGGCCGTGTCCACCTCGTTGAGCTTGGCAACGTATTCCAAAATTTCGGCCAGCCGGGTCACGTGGGTGTCGATGGCGGCCGAGTCCAGTTCCAGGTGGGCCAGGTTGGCCACGTGGATCACGTCTTGGCGGGTAATCGGCATAACTCCTCGTTCATCCATAAAGGGTTCTGTGGCCAGATTTTCAGGGGTCCACCACGATGGCCTCGTAGTTGAGCCGGGAGAGACGATCCCGGGCTTGGTTGGCGGCCTGCCGGTCCGAAAAAGGGCCGACGCGCACCCGGTACCAAGTGCCCCGATCAGCCGTCTTCGACCGCACACTGCGCGCGACAAACCCCTGGGAAATCAATCGCTCAACGATCCGCTGGGCCGCCTCGGCCTCACGCATGGCCGCCACTTGCACGGATGGCCCCTTGGCGTTTTTGGGCGGCGGGGCGCCCACGGCGACCTTGGCCGCCTGCTTGGCGGAAGCGGCTGAAACGGGTGTCGGTTTGGGCGTCTGCGGTTTTGGCGCAGTGGGTTGGCTTGCCGCCACGGGTGCGGG
>JAQVTF010000057.1:0-13567 GCA_028700185.1 Desulfobacteraceae bacterium
GGGGAAACCGCCCGGCTTCTGGGAATGCCGGTGACGGCTCTGGAAATCACCGGGCTTTCCGATCCCGGCGACGGTGCCGCCGGTGTCGCTCTGAGGGATTTCCTGGAGAGTGAGGCGCCGGCCTGGGTCTTGATGGAAGACACCACCTTGGGCCGGCGCCTGGCCGGCGAGCTGGCGGCGGGGTTATCGGCCGCCTGCGTCACCGGGGTGGAAGCGGTGAAAAGCGCCGCGGCCGGCCCCGTCTTGACACGGGCCGTCTGGGGCGGCAAGTTCAGGGCCGACGTCCGCGCGACAGTGAAGACCACTGTGGCCACCGTGGCCAGCGGCGCTTTCGGTGACCGAGGGAAGAAAAACAACAGACCGCCGGATGTCCGGCTCCGCCGACGCCGAGCCGGCCATGGCGGCCGTTGCCACCTCGGGCGTATCCGGGCCTCCGACATGGATGCCGGCCTGGGCGAGGCCCGGGTCATTGTAGCCGCCGGCAACGGCATCGGCGAGGCGGACCGGCTGGATCTGGTGCGCGGATTGGCCGGCCGGATCGCCGGCGCCCGGGTGGCGGGGTCACGTCCGGTCTGCGACCGTGGCTGGCTTCCTTACAACCGCCAGGTGGGCATCACCGGCGCCACCGTGACCCCGGCCCTTTACATCGCCTGCGGTATTTCAGGCGCCACCCAGCATCTGGCCGGGATGTCGGGCGCCGGTCTGGTGGTGGCCATCAACAAGGATCCCGGGGCGGCGATGTTTCACCATGCCGATATCGGCGTGGTGGAGGCCCTGGAAACATTTTTGCCGCTGCTGATCGAGGCTTGCGGGCAGAAGGAAGATTGAATGGAAGGAGAAACCCCATGACAGCTCATCGCGTCGCCATCGTCCGCTACCAGGCGCCGGGAGAATCGGTGCGCCAGGCCGTGGAACTGGTCGGCGGCCTGCCTCCCCTGAAGCCGGGCGCCCGCGTTTTCATCAAGCCCAACATCGTTTTCTGGACCCGGGCGGTGCCCTTTCCCAAGTGGGGCGTGATCACCACCAGCCGGGTGGTCGAGGACATGGTGGCGCTGCTCAAGGACCACGGCGTCGACGACATCACCATCGGCGAGGGGGTCATCACCGCCGATCCCAAGGATCGGGAAACGCCTGCCCACGCCTTTGCCACCCTCGGCTACGACACCCTGGCCAAACGTTACGGAGTGAAAACCCTCAACGTGATGGCCGGCGATTTCGTTCCGCTGGAGGTCGGGGAGGGGACCACGCTGAATTTTTGTGCCCGGGCCATGGAGAGCGACCTCATCGTGGACCTGCCGGTGCTCAAGACCCACAACCAGACCGTGGTGAGCCTCGGCACCAAGAACCTCAAGGGGCTCATCGATATCCCCTCACGCAAGAAATGCCACCGCATGGACGCCGAGGCCGACCTGCACGCCATGGTGGCCCGCCTGGCCGATCGCCTGCCGCCGGTATTCACCATCATCGACGGGATCTACACCGCCGAACGCGGCCCCGGCTTCGACGGCAAGATGCACCGCAGCGACCTGCTCATCGCCTCCGCCGACCTGCTCTCCGCCGATCTGGTGGGTGCCCGGGTCCTGGGCCACGATCCGGCCGATGTTCCCTACCTGGCCCATGCGGCCCGCAACCACGGACGTCCGATGGATCTTTCCGATATCGAGGTGCGGGGCGAGCCCATCGCGGCGGTGGCCCGTTTTCACGCCTACGATTTCGACTATGCGCGGGATTCGGACGGCAACTGGCTGCCGGTGCCGCTGATCAAGCAGGGCATCCGCGGGCTCTCGTATCCCAAGTACGACCTGACCATGTGCACCTACTGCTCCGCGATCAACGGGGTGGTCCTCTCGGCGATCCGCTACGCCTGGAAGGGAGAGCCCTTCGACGATGTGGAAGTCCTCACCGGAAAGGTGATGAAACCGATGCCGGGCAAAAAGAAAACCATCCTGCTGGGGAAATGCATGTACCAGGCCCACAAGAACAATCCGGACATCAATGAAATGCTTGCCGTCAAGGGGTGCCCTCCCAAGCCGGACGACATCCTCAAGGCCCTGCACCAGGCCGGCATCGACGCCGATCCGGCCCTGTTTGCCGGCATGGACCAGCTCCCCGGTTTTTTCATGGCCCGCTACCAGGACAAGCCGGAATTCGATGAAACCTTTTTCAGGATCGAGGAATGACCGCGACCCCGCAAACCGCGGCTAGGACCAGTCTGATCAAGATGAGTAACAAGCTGTTTTATGCAGGGAATCTTGTCCCCACCAAGAGATCCATCGTCACAGCGCGCTCCTCGGGATGACGGTGGGGCGCATGTGTCCGTTATTTGACCCGACCGGTAGCGACAGCGGCCGGCGGCAACGTTGAAAGGAGATGTTTTACATGGCCCGAATGACCGAGCGAATGAAGGAGCTGTTCAAGAGTGTACGTACCGCCGTGCTGGCCACCGCCAGCGTGGACGGCGAGGTCAACGCCGTTCCCGTTGGCGCCAAACGGGTGATCGATGATGAAACCATCCTGATCTCGGACCAGTTTTTCAGAAAGACCCGCGCCAACCTGGAAACCAATCCCCGCGCCAGCGTCACCTTCTGGGAGGGGCACGAGGGTTACCAGTTCAAGGGCGCGGTGACCCTGGAGACCAGCGGCCCCCGCTATGAGGAAACCGCCGCCTGGGTCCAGGCCATGGGTGACAAGGCCGGCTTTCCCCTCAAGTCCAAGGGCGCCGTGGTGATGAAGATCGAGGCCATTTACGGCCTGGCCCCCGGCCCGGAGGCCGGTCGGCAGTTGGCCTGACCCTTTTTCAGATCCTCCAGGAGACGGGCCACGGCCCGGGGCCGGACCCGGTAGACGGTATCGGCAGTTTGCCGCAGGGCCTCCCGGGCCTGGTCCGGCGAGGGGAGTGCGGGGAAGATCGGCAGACCGAGGCCGTCGAAATCCAGCGGCTTGTAGCAGAGCTCTTCGTTGATAGCACCGTTGCCGCCACCCCCGGCGCCGGTGATCTTTTCGCGCTCGACCTTGGCCGGATCGAACTGTTTGACGTACTGGAGCATCTCCGACGGGACGCAGTTGCGGTTGACGATGTCGATACGGTCGTTGATCTGTCGGGCCATCTCGGCCACCAGGCGGTAATAGACCGGATGGGCGTCGTCCTCTGCCGACGCGTCCGTTTCGCAAGGGCCATCCTGGTAAAGGGAGACCGCCGCCGCCAGGTGCCGGTAAGCCTCGGCGACCACGGACCGGTAACGCCGCCGCCGTCCCCAGAGAGACGGCACGGAAATTTGTGGGATTGGACCTTTTTCGGCGCTGACGGCAAAGGGGGCCGGATCCACCCCGAGTCGGCGATACAGGCTCTCGGCGGCCGATGGGTCGATGAGCACGGTTCTGAGCATGACCGCGGCACCGGCCACATGGCCCGCTTGGCGGCGCAGACGGGAGACGGCGGCCTCGAAGGCCTCGAGCATTGCATCCAGCTTGCAGCGGGCGTCGAAAAAGGAAGTGGCCACGTCGGTGAGAAACTCTTCGGCCAGATCCAGGACCTGTTTGCTTTCCGGCCTCATCGCTTGGTGCCCATGGTTACTCTGGTGCCCAAAGAGCGATCTTTGCGTCCCTCGAGGGCCTGGCGCAGACGATCCCGGTCGGCCCGGGCCCGGGCCAGCTCCCGGGACAGGGGCTCTCGCTGTGGCCCGGACGCTGCGGCAAGGGCTTTTTCCAGGCGCTCCACCTCGCGGGTCATGCGGTACAGGTCAATGGCCAGCAGGCGAATCGACATCCTTCCCTCCCTTGTCGGTACTTCCCTCTAAACGCTGGCGGCCACAGTAGACGCAGAGGCCGGCGGGACCGGCCGGTGTGGCCAGGGTCATGTTCATGCGCCGGGCCAGGGAAACGGCAAGGGCCGTGGGCCGGGAGACCGCCGCCACCAGCGCCACCCGGGCGCGGGCCGCCTTGTTGACCATCTCGAAACTGATGCGCGAAGAAAGGATCAGGAGACAGATGCGACGGAAGCCACCGCCGAGCAGCAGTTTGCCCACGGCCTTGTCCAGGGCGTTGTGGCGGCCGACGTCCTCGGCGACGCTGAGCAAGTTCAAATCTGTGTCGTAAAGGGCAGCGGCATGGGCCGCTCGGGTACGCCGGCGCAGCGGTTGAAGGGCGTCCAGGGATTCAATCCGGCGTCGCACCGACGCCGGATTGAACGCCGGCCCCGAGGCCAGAGGAACGACATCCTTCAGTTCGAAATCGGAAGCGCCGGGCCGGCAAGAGGCGGTGATGCGATGGCCGATGGCCTCCCACCGCCGGTTCGTCAGGATCACCTGAACCAGGGAACCGTCATCGTTCACCTGAACCGATGTCAGGTCCAGCGGATCGGCGATCAGCCCCTCGCTGAGACAGAACCCGGCGGCCAGGGCATCCGCTTCCCCCGGGGTGGAAAGCAGCGTGGCATAGGGCCGATCCTGAATGCTGACGCATACCGGGGCCTCGGCGATCAACTCTCGGGTTTGCTCGGTCTCAACGCCGCTGACGTGGACCAGATGGGTATTATTCATGGGGTTATTACTGTTTTCGCTTGACAAAACCGGTGAATCAATTAAGTGTAGGCATTTTCGAAATGCGCGGAAGCGAAGCACTAGCTTTCTAAGGAGGAAACGTTCGATGTACGCTATCGTGGAAACGGGCGGAAAGCAATACAAAATCCAGCCTGGGGAAGTGCTGCGGGTCGAGAAACTGGCCGGAAACGTCGGAGACCCGGTGGCCTTCGACAAGGTCCTGATGCTGGGAACCGAGGACGACGTGCGGATCGGTAATCCGCTGGTGGACGGCGCACGGGTCACCGGGCGCATCGTCACCCAGGACAAAGGGCGTAAAATTGTTATTTTCAAGTTCAAACGGCGGAAGGGCTATCGACTCAAAAAGGGCCATCGTCAGCTTTTTACGGCCGTTCAAATCGACGCCATCGAAGCCTGAGGGCTTCTGCGCCAAGGAACACGTTCCCGGAGAAGATTTTGCCCTTCGGGGCTGAGGAGAAGCGATTATGGCACACAAGAAGGCGGGCGGCAGCTCGAAAAACGGCCGCGACAGCCAGGGGCAACGGCGTGGCATCAAGCGCTACGGTGGCCAGCAGGTGACTGCGGGCAGTATTCTGGTGCGTCAGCTCGGCACCAAGATTCATCCAGGGGTCAATGTCGGTCTCGGCCGCGATTATACCCTTTTTGCCACCGTGGACGGTGTGGTGGCCTATGAACGCGTGGGCCGTACACGCAAAAGGGTCAGCGTCTATCCTGCGTGAAATTTATCGATGAAGTCATCGTTACCGTCCAGTCCGGCAGTGGCGGGCGCGGTTGCGTCAGTTTCCGGCGCGAGCGGTTCATTCCCCGCGGCGGTCCGGACGGCGGTAACGGCGGCCGCGGGGGAGATGTCCGCCTCGTGGCCCGCGCCGGCCGGCGCACCCTGTATCCCTTCCGCTATCAGCGGCTGTTCAAAGCCGAAAATGGTGCTGCCGGCCAGGGTGATCAGCGCTCGGGCAAGGCCGGCGCTGATCTGACCATCGAAGTTCCCCCCGGTACGCTGGTTTTCGATGTCGATAGCGGCGAATTGATCCAGGATCTCGTGGCGCCTGAAGACGCCGTGGTGGTGGCCGTGGGCGGCCGCGGCGGCAAGGGCAACACTCATTTCAAAACCAGTACCCACCAGACCCCCCGCTTCGCGCAGCCCGGTGAGTCGGGGCAGACGCGTCAACTCCGCCTCGAACTGAAGTTGCTCGCCGATGTGGGCATCGTCGGATTGCCCAATGCCGGAAAATCCACCTTGATCAGCCGGGTGTCGTCCGCCACCCCCAAGATCGCCGACTATCCGTTCACCACCCTGACGCCGACGTTGGGCGTGGTCAATCCCCCCTTCGGCGGCGAGTCCTTCGTCATGGCCGATATTCCCGGTCTCATCGAAGGCGCCCACGACGGCGTCGGCCTCGGCACCCGTTTCCTGCGTCACGTGGAACGCACCCGGATTCTGGTGCATCTGGTGGACGCGTCGGCCATCGATCCGTCCGACCCGCTGCGGGACCTGCGCATCGTGGACACCGAACTGACTTATTACGGTCGGCAGTTGACGGAAAAACCCCGGATCATCGTCCTGAACAAGATTGATCTCACCGGAGCCGAGGAAAAAGCCCGGCAATTCATTCAGGCCCTTGGCGGGGGAGATCCGGTGCTGATTTCGGCCGCCACCGGCACCGGGGTGCGCCAACTGCTCGGGCGCATCGTGGCCGTTCTCGACGACAGGGACGCCATCCCTCAGCACTGAACAGCCGAAAGGTGGTCTGTGGATCCCCAGAACGATATTTTGCGTCTCGGGCTCTTCGGGGGCACTTTCGATCCCATCCACCGCGGCCATGTGGACGTCGGCGAGGCCGTGCGGGCGCATTTTGCGCTTCATCGCATCTGCCTGATCCCCGCGGCCCAACCGCCCCACAAGCACACCCTCACCGCCGCCGCCGACCGGCTGGCCATGGCGCGCCTGGCCGTGAAGGGGCGGCCCGGATGGGAAGTTTCCGACGTGGAGCTCAGGCGCGCGGGTCCCTCGTACACCATTGACACCGTAGCCCATTTCAAGCGCCGGAGCCCGCCCCGAGCCCGGCTTTTCTTTCTGCTGGGAAGCGATGCCTTCCTTGAGTTCAACACATGGAAGGCTTATAGTACTTTGATCAGGGAAGTGGCGCTGATCGTTTTGGCCCGGGGGGGGTGTGATGAACCCTCGTCGGCCGCCTTTGTCGATCGGATCCAGCGGTTCATGACCCGCCATTTTCCTCCTGGCTTTCGCTGGGACGCCGACACCGGCGCTTTTATCCATCCCGAAACCTATCCCGTTTACCTCTTCGACGGGCCACGCCTCGCCATTTCGGCCAGCGAGATCCGCCGGCGCATCGCCCGGGGAGACGACGGACGGCCGTGGCTGGACCCAGCGGTGGCCGATTACATTGAACGCAAGGGGCTCTACCGATGACCGAACCGCTCGACCCCAACCTGGATCTCTTCGTTCAGACGGCCCTGGCCAAGAAGGCCGAAAGGATCGTAATCCTGGACGTTCGGGAAAAAACGTCCATCGCCGACGTCTTCATCATCTGCAGCGGCCGCAGCAGCCGGCAGGTGGAAGCCATCGCCGAACACATCGCCGTGGAGATGAAGCATCACGGCTACCGCCCCCTGAGCACCGAAGGGGTCAAGGAGGGGCGCTGGGCGCTCATCGATTACGGTCATATCCTGATCCATGTCTTCCATGAGCCGGTGCGGCAATTTTATGACCTGGAAGGCCTCTGGGTCGACGCCCCCCGGATCAGCACCCCCAGCCTGGCCGAGCATCTGGTTCGACCCCCGGAGATTGAAGAATATGTCGAATAGACCCCGTCCCGTGATGTTGATGATCCTCGATGGTTGGGGCCTCAACCCCAACATCGAGGGCAACGCCGTGGCAGCGGCCAATACCCCCTTCCTCGACAACCTTCAGGAAATCTACCCGACAACCAAGCTGGTCACCTGCGGCCCGGACGTGGGGCTACCGGAAGGCATCATGGGCAACAGCGAGGTGGGCCACCTGAACATCGGTGCCGGTCGCATCGTCTACCAGGACCTGCTGCGCATCGATCGCGCCATCGCCGACGGCAGCTTCTTCACCAATCCGGTCCTGAACCGGGTGATGGATACCGTCACCGAAAAAGGCGGACGACTGCACCTGATGGGACTGGTCTCAGACGGCGGCGTCCACAGCCAACTCGCCCACCTGCTCGCCTTGCTGGACATGGCGCGGGGCAGGAAGGGGCTTGAGACCTTTGTCCACGTCATCACCGACGGCCGTGACACCGCCCCGCACAACGGGCTGGGATACCTTGAACAGCTCCAGGCGCATATCACCCGTCATGGATACGGACGGATCGCCTCGATCTGCGGCCGCTACTACGCCATGGACCGGGACAAGCGCTGGGACCGCACCGCCCGGGCCTGGAACTTGTACACCCGGGGCGAAGGACACCCTGCCGGGGACGCCTCCACCGCGGTGGGCGATGCCTACGCCCGCAAGGAGACCGACGAATTCATCACCCCCGTGGCCATCGTGGATGCCGACGGCCAAATGCCGGGAAAAATCACCGACGGCGATGCCGTGATCTTTTTCAACTTCCGCGCCGACCGCGCCCGCCAGATCACCCGGGCCTTCACCGAAAACGACTTCGACGGATTTGATCGCGGCCCCCTGCCGCAGCTCAGCGGATTCGTCAGCATGACCCAGTATGACGAAACTTTCACCACCGTACCGGTGGCTTTCGCCCCGGTTCACTTGGAGCAGATCCTCGGCGAGGTGGTCAGCGCCAAAGGGCTGCGCCAATTGCGCATCGCGGAAACGGAAAAATACGCCCACGTGACCTATTTTTTCAACGGTGGCGAAGAGAAGCCGTTTGCCGGCGAAGACCGTTGTCTCGTCCCTTCGCCGCGGGAAGTGGCCACCTATGATCTCAAACCCGAAATGAGCGCCGAGGCGGTTACCGAGGAAGTGCTGGCGCGTATCGACAGCGGCGTCTACGACCTGGTTGTGCTCAATTTCGCCAACATGGACATGGTGGGCCACACCGGGGTGATGGCAGCCGCGGTAACGGCCTGTGAAACCGTGGACCGCTGCGTGGGGAAAATCGTGGAACGATTGCTGAGCGTCGGTGGGGCCGCCCTGATTACCGCCGACCACGGCAACGCAGAACAGATGCGCGATGAAAACGGCAATCCCCACACGGCCCACACCCTCAATCCGGTGCGCCTGATTCTGATGGATCCCCGGCGGCGCACAACCCGCCTGCGGCCCTCGGGGCGCCTGGCCGATATCGCGCCCACTTTGCTGGAAATGATGCACATTGCCCAGCCAGTGGAAATGACGGGCGTGTCACTGATTGAATCCGATTGACCAGAGGAGAACGGACGGTTCCCATGGCTTCCAATGAATCCGAATCGATGATCAACGACTATGTCACCGGCCAAACGGTACCCGACGTGGGCGCCGAGGCCAACCGCCAAGCGGTGGAACACATTTTGATCGATGAGAAGGGATACGCGCCGGAGGAAATCTCGGTGGACGCGCCCATCAGCGTGGAAATCGATGGTCGCGTCTACCAAAGCCGGGTGGACCTGGTGATCTGTGTCGGCCCCCGGCCGCTGATGGCGATGAAGTGCGCTGCGGGAAATCTGGATTCGCGCCAGCGGGAAATCTTGGCCGCCGCCCGTCTGCTGGCGCCGGATCGGATTCTGCCCCTGGCCGCGGCCAGCGATGGAAAGACGGCGATGGTGTGGGACGCGGTGACGGGAAAAGAAATCGGCACCGGGTTGGCAGCCATTCCCGCCCGCAGTGAACTGGCGGATCGTTTTGCGAACCAGGCGCCGGCACCGATGGATCCCGAACGCCTGGCCCGCGAGAAAATCGTCTTTCGCTCCTACGACAGCATGAACGTCAATGTTCGACGCTGATGCGGCCGGTTTTCAGGGACAACGGCTGACGATGTTATCGGCGATGGCGGCGAAGGCCTTGGCCACCGCCGAGTCGGCGGCGTTGTCCTGAATGCAGGTGCCGGCATCGCCGCAGACC
The DNA here is from genome assembly GCA_028700185.1 of Desulfobacteraceae bacterium. Lineage (GTDB taxonomy): Bacteria > Desulfobacterota > Desulfobacteria > Desulfobacterales > UBA2174 > UBA2174. Next base: position 9,607 of record JAQVTF010000057.1, read on the forward strand.
ACCTGTTTGGGATCGAAGGGGATCTTCCCCAAAAACGTCAGGCCCAACTGCTGGGCGGTGCGTTCACCGCCGCCGGAACCGAACAGGTTGACCTCCTTGCCACAGTGGGGGCAGGTGAACCCGCTCATGTTTTCGATCATCCCGAAGATCTCCATCTTTACGACCCGGCAGAAGTTGATGGACTTGCGCACATCGGCAAGGGCCACTTCCTGGGGGGTGGTGACGATGATGGCCTTGGCGTCGCTGACCGTCTGGGCCACGGTGAGGGGTTCGTCGCCGGTGCCCGGAGGCGAATCGATGATGAGATAATCGAGATCCCCCCAGTCGACGTCGGCGATGAACTGACGGATGGCCGAGTATTTGATCGGACCGCGCCAGATGATGGCGTCGTCCTTGTCCGGGGTCAGCCCCTCGATACTCACCGCCTTTAAATTGTCGCTGTATTTGAGGGGATTGAGCTTGCGGCTGGGGCCCACGTCCAGCATCCCCTTGAGCCCGAGCATGCGAGGCACGTCCGGCCCGTGGAGGTCCACGTCCATGATCCCCACCTTGCACCCTTTTTGCGAGAGGGCCACCGCCAGGTTCACCGACGTGCTGGTCTTGCCAACGCCGCCCTTGCCGCTCATGACGAGAAACTTGTACCTGATGTGCCCCAGCGTAGACTTGACGTTCGCGTCCTGCTCGGCCTGCTGCTGCTGGTGCTTGTCCTGGGGACTCATGTTTTCCTGAATTTCAACCATGTCATCCAACTCCTCTGTTAGGAACGTCGTTGAGCGTCGCTTCGCTTTCCGTCGGCCCGGGTCGGGGTCGGGGCGAGGGGCGCGGTTCTAAAAAAATTTTCACCGCCACATTTCGGGCATCGAGAGGGGCGGCCGGTGCCGGCGACCTCATCCCATTGATGACCGCAGGCGGCGCACTGGAAGCGACGGGTGTCCATCACAATCCGGTAGTTGCCGCCATCGATGCGGATCGCCTTGCCGCTGATCAGGGCATCGGCAACGGTGCGCCGCGCCCGTTGAATAATTCTGCCGAAGGTGGCCCGGGACACGCCCATCCGCCGACCGGCCTCCTCCTGGGATAGTCCGACCTGATCCGCCAGCCGAATGGCTTCACGCTCGTCCACGGTGAGGCAAACTTCGGTCAGTTCGATCATGGGAATCCCGCGGGGCTTAAAATAACTCACGTTCGGCTCAAAAGCCACCAGTCGATCCTTGCGGGGCCGGACCATGTCTCTCCTTTATGAGTATATGCCCAAATGAAACGTCACTTTAAGTCCCGTACCGCCCCTTGTCAAGGCACCTGGTCCCGCAGCCGAGGGACGGGGGCGAGAAATTTTTCTAATCCTGTTGACGTTCCTTGCCCAATGCTGATATATAGAGTTGACCTAATTGAAGAGTTTCCCGGTTGAATCGAGTTATTACCTATGCCCCGGAACTGCTTTCCGGGGCTTTTTTTATTATCTCCAAACAGAGTAAGGATTATATGAAGTTTACCGAATTTGCCTTTCACGCCCGCATCGCGGACGGCATCCACGCCGCCGGCTACAGCCAGCCCACTCCCATCCAGGCCCGCACCTTGGGGCCTGCCTTGCAGGGGCGCGACATCATGGGCCTGGCCCAGACCGGTACGGGTAAAACCGCCGCCTTCGTGCTACCGATTCTGCAACGCCTGATGCACCATTCCGTAAAGGGTTGTCGTGCCTTGATTATGGCCCCGACCCGGGAGCTGGCCCAACAGACCCACCAGGCCATCGAAACGCTGGGGAGCCGAACCGGTCTTCGCAGTACAACGATCTATGGCGGGGTAAGTATCCATCAGCAGATCCAGAACCTCAGGCGCGGCGTTGACATCGTGGTGGCGTGTCCCGGCCGCTTGCTGGATCATGTCGGCAGAAACAGTCTCGATCTCAGCCGCATCGAGGTGTTGGTGATCGATGAAGCCGACCAGATGCTCGACATGGGCTTTTTGCCGGACATTCGGCGCATTCTCGGCCATTTGCCCTCCCAGCGACAGAATTTGCTTTTTTCAGCCACCATGCCCAATGAAATCGGTGAGTTGGCCAGCCACCTGCTCAAGGATCCGGTCACGATCCAGATCAATGTGACCAAGCCTGCCGATACCGTCCAGCACGCGTTGTTTCCGGTGGCGGCCCATCTCAAGACACCGCTATTGATCAAGCTGCTTCACGGCAATGACACTTCATCGGTGCTGGTATTCACCCGCACCAAGCACCGCGCCAAGCGACTGGGGGAGCAATTGGCACGTGCCGGCTACCGCTCGGCGTCGCTGCAGGGCAATCTCAGCCAGAACCGCCGCCAGGCGGCCCTGGACGGATTTCGAGACGGCACCTTCCAGATCCTGGTGGCCACGGACATTGCGGCCCGGGGGATCGATGTGGCCAAGGTCTCCCATGTGATCAACTATGACGTGCCCACCACCACCGACGCTTATATCCACCGTATCGGCCGCACGGGAAGGGCCGCGTGCAGCGGTGACGCTTTCACCCTCGTCACGGAAGAAGACGGCGCCATGGTCCGGGCCATCGACCGGGTTTTGGGGCATCGGGTGGAACGGCGTACCGTGTCTGACTTCGACTACCGAGCGAAGCCGCAAAAAACCGATGCGGTTCCCACGCCCTCCCATCGCCGCCCCCGGATCGCCCAACCCTCGCCGATTTCGTTTGCCCGAAAAGGCGGCCGCGGGCGTTATTCAGGGAAAACGGCCGCGGCACCCAGGGCGCTATAGGGTTCAGGGCGAAACCGCGGAAACAGCTTCAAAAGCTTTCAGTTTTTAAGTATGATGAGGTGAAAAAAGTACCCGACAAGGCGGTCTCCCTTCAGCACCCAACCTCAAAACCGACGATTCAATGATGAACCGTGCGACAAAAACCATCGGGCTCCTGATGATGACCCTGGGTCTTGTCATGCCCGCCAAGTGTTTGGCGACCGGCGCATCCTTTACCATCGTCACCGGCAAGGCTGAAGGGGTCTATTACGCGTTGGGCACGGCGTTGGCGAAGGCGTTGAGCGAAGGTCTCAGCGATGTGAGCATCACGGTGCGCCCGGGGTCCACCGCGCGGGTCAATCTCGGCATGCTTCATTCCGCCAAAATTGAATCGGCCTTCGTTCGTAGCAGCACCGCTCATCAGGCTTTCAACGGTACCGACCAATTCACTGAAACCCCCATTGCCAATATTCGGGGCATTGCCTCCCTCTATCCGGATGCCGTCCAGATTGTCACCCGCCCAGGGGCCAACATCAAAGCGCTCAAGGATCTGGGAGGCAAAATCGTCATCATGGGGGAAATCGCCAGCAGCACGGCTTTGGATGCCGGCAATATTCTTAAAGCCGCCGGCATGAACCTCGAATCCCTCGGTCGGATTGAATGGGTCGCGTCATCCGATGCCGCCCGGATGATCCGCACCGACATCGCCGATGTCGCCTTCCTCAGCTCCAGTATTCCCAGTGCCACGGTGATGGAGTTGTGCACCGACACCCCTGTCGCCATCCTCGGCCTGGAAGACGCCCTGATCCGAAAAATTGTTGAAACCTACCCGTTCTACGCCATGATGGCCATTCCGGCGGACACCTATGTCGGCCAAACCCGGCCGGTGAAAACGGTGGGTGCCATGGCCCAATGGGTCTGTGGGGCCGAGGTGCCGGAGGACTTGGTCTACCAGTTGACCCGGGCGCTGTGGGCGCCTGTTTCATCGCCATCGGCCGGCAACGACGAAAATCCGATGCCGGCGGCGGCGGTTCGGGTTGCCTGGGCTCACGTCAAAGGAACGGATCTGGCGCTGGAAACGGCTCTGAATGCGATGGCGATCCCGCTGCACCCGGGCGCCGAGCGGTTCTACAGGGAAAAGGGCCTGGTCAAATAATCGTTCCTCCCCGCCCGGCGTGACGGACGGCACCCCTGTGGCAACCCTTCCAGGAGAGAAAAATCATGGCGCCGGTTCAGA
>JAQVTF010000057.1:13667-16593 GCA_028700185.1 Desulfobacteraceae bacterium
GGGGTTGAAAGCGTCGGCGTTTTACCTCTTTTCGTGACGGCGGGGAAAATTTCCATGGCGGAGAAGACCAAGGAAAAACTGCGCGAGACATTGCGACGGCTGGAGGCGTTCGTCGAGCACAGCCCACTTTTGATCAGCGAAATCGATCTCCAAGGCCGCTACCTGCTCGCCAACCGAGCCGTGGGGGATTTTTTCGACACCACCGCCGCGGAACTGATCGGCAAGAGCGTCGAAGGGCTCCTGCCGCCCGAGATCCACGAGGTTTTCTTGGGGCGTATCGCGGAAGTCGTCCGCACCGGGTCGCCGTTGACGGTGGAAGACACCCTGCCCGGCAAGGACGGACGGCGGCAGTTCCTCACCACCCTGTTCCCGCTGGAGGATCATCAAGGCAGGATCCGTTCCGTGGGCGGGATCGCTCACGATGTGACGGCGTACAAAAAGGCCCTGCGGCTGGTCCAGGAGGGCCAGGAGCGCCTTGAAAGCATCTTCCGGGTGGCGCCCATCGGGATCGGTTTGGTCCGCGACCGCATTTTTCTGGAGGTCAACAGCCGCTTTTGCAAAATGGTGGGCTACAGGGTCGAAGAGCTCATCGGGCGCAGAACGGACATCCTTTATCCTTCCCGCGAGGCGTTCGACCGGGTTGGTGAAGAAAAGTACCGTCAGATAAGGGAAACCGGCATCGGGGAGATCGAGACCCGGCTCCGGCGCAAAGACGGGACGCTGGTGGATGTGCTGCTGGCCTCCACCGCGCTGGACGGGGCCGATTCTGCCAAAGGGGCCATTTTCACCGTCCAGGACATCACCGCTTTCAAGCGAACCACCGAGGCCTTGCGCCTCAACGAGGCCCGCCTGGAGAGCCTGCTGCGCATCAACCAGCACCCTGCCGAAAACATCCAGGATCTTCTCGACTTCGCCCTTCACGAGGCCATCCAGCTCACCGGCAGCAAGATCGGCTATATCTACCTCTACGACGAGGATAAAAAGCTATTCACGCTCAACACCTGGTCCCCCGAGGCAATGCGCCAATGCACCGTGGCGTCGCCACCAAGTGAATATGCGCTGGAGACCACCGGGATCTGGGGAGAGGCGGTGCGTCAGCGGCGTTTTATCATCGTCAACGATTTCGCCGCCCCCAACCCGCTGACCAAGGGAACCCCTCGGGGCCATGTGCCATTGAGCAAATACCTCACAATTCCGGTGTTTTGCCAAGAAAAGATTGTTGCGGTGGTCGGCGTGGCCAACAAGGAGACCGATTACAACGAATCGGACGTCCGGCAGTTGACGCTGATGATGGATACCGTTTGGAAGATCGTCCAACGCAAGCAAGCCGAACAAGAGCGTGAAAAACTTCAAGCCCAGTTGATCCAGGCCCAGAAGATGGAGGCCGTGGGACGTCTGGCCGGCGGGGTGGCCCACGATTTCAACAACATGCTCGGGGTGATTCTTGGCTACGGCGAAATGGCGCTGGCCAAGGTGGCCAAGGATGACCCGTTGCAGACCGATCTTGCCGAGATCATCACCGCCGCCCGCCGCTCGGCCGAAATGACGCGCCAACTGCTCGGCTTCGCCCGGCGTCAGACCGTGATGCCGAAGGTTGTCGATCTCAACGATACCGTGGAGGGGATCCTGAAGATGCTGCGCCGGCTCATCGGTGAGGATATTGCTCTGGTATGGCTGCCGACGAAAAGCACTTGGCCGGTGAAGATCGACCCTTCGCAGGTCGATCAGATATTGGCCAATCTGTGTGTCAATGCACGGGACGCCATCAACGGAGTGGGGAAGATCACCATTCAAACGTCAAAAGTCACCTTGGACAATTATTTTTGCCACCGCCACCCAGGGGCTGTGCCGGGCCAGTTCATGATGCTGGCGGTCAGCGATGATGGCTGCGGTATGAACGTTGAGACGACCAGTCATCTCTTCGAGCCGTTTTTTACGACCAAGGAGGTGGGCAAGGGGACCGGCCTGGGCCTGGCCACTGTTTACGGAATCGTTAAACAGAATAATGGATATATCGATTTTCAAAGCGAACCGGATCGAGGGACCTCCTTCAGGATTTATCTGCCCCGTTCCACGGGCGAGGCCGACGCTTCGCCAAAAGATGAAACGAATCTCGACCTGCCGGGCAGCGAAACGGTGTTGCTGGTGGAAGACGAGCCGTCGGTGCTGCAAATGGCGGCCGAAATGCTGGGGCAGCTTGGCTACCGCGTGCTTCCCGCCACCTCGTCCGCGCAAGCCCTTCATCTGGCAGAAAACCACCGCGACCAGATAGATCTTCTGGTCACCGATGTGGTCATGCCGGAAATGAGCGGCAAAGACTTGGCTGAAAAACTGAAAAAATTTTATCCACATCTCAAAACACTGTTCATGTCCGGATACACCGCCGATGTCATTGCCCATCAAGGCGTGTTGGATGAAGCGGCCTGTTTTATCCAAAAACCTTTTTCGCGCAAGGCGCTTTCGGTGAAGCTGCGGGAGGCGATGGCAGGTTGAGGGCGAGGCGGCTAAAATGTCGTTTGATGAAACGATGTCGATCAACGATGCCGTTGAGACGAGGCTGAGTCGTTACCTGGAGACCGAAGCCCTCCTCAACGACTTTTTTTCGGTGTTCGACTACTGCCTGTCCCGGTGCATCGCCCTGGAGTGGATATTGACCGGCGAGCTGCCCGAGCGCCAGTACCTCGAGTTGGTCGAAAGCTTCCGGGGCATGATCGGGCGATGCCGGGAACGCCAGGGGCGCAGCGCCTCTGGTGATCATATCCTGCGGAGCGCCTAGTGGAGGACAGGAAAACGTGAAAGGCGTGGGATGTGCACCGGCGTTTTCAGCGATTACCCGATTTCCGACTCGGCGGTGATGGTGATCCCGCCGCGGGATTTCTGGAATACGGTGACCTGGAGCCACCCGGGCTGGAGGGCGGCGGCCACG
>JAQVTF010000220.1 GCA_028700185.1 Desulfobacteraceae bacterium
AAATGACCGGTATGTCCGATTTTCGCATGAAATGGAATTCACCGCGAATGCCGTTTTCAAAAAGTGCGGTGTGGTGGCCGAAGTCATCCGGAAAGTAAGCTGCAACCGGACTTACAGCATCAAGCCATGAGCGCTGATCGAAATTTACAAAATGATCATCCTGGATGAACACTGCAAATTCGATATCAGAGAACTCGTCACCCTCTCCGATAGCAAATGAACCAAACATCAACGCCGCGATTATTCGTGCATCCTCATGACAAGCTTCCTTGAAGCGTTCGATCATTTTCTGCTGAAGCATTGAAATATCCTTAAGCTACTGATTCTGCGGAAAGGTGTACACAGCTTTTGTTTTGCTCGCACGCACAACAATAATTAGATGGATCCGCATAAGATCCCGGATTTTTCGTTTCTGCCCATATAAGACACCTTCAGATCAGCATTAAAAGATGACTTAACCCCTCGTGACTCATAGTATTTCCCCTGGTCGCTCTCTTTAGCTCGGCATGTTATGCGGGTCAGCATAAGAACCCTATCAAAGTCCGTCCACAGGACTCCGTACGCCGGAAGGCCCACGGTTCAAGACATGCGTGTAAATTGGCAATAGGAACCGATGAAAGCCCCGGCTTTTTTGCAGACATCTTTTGTGGAGTGATTCCGAGGCTTGGGTTATTCATAGTACGAACCCGTTGATGTTAACGTGCATCAAACATCAATAGTGCTGTAATCAAGCTTGCCAGAGCCAACCAACATTCCCGCTGGCTTTCATGCCACCGGCTGCTTTGTTCTTGTCAAAAGACAAACCCCACCGACCACTCAGCCGACAGGGTTTCAGGGTAAGACTCTCATGAGCGACTCCCGTTTAGGGTTTGTGCAAAGTATTGATCCCATACCAAGCCCTTCCGGCAACGTCAAGTTTGCAACCCTGGCCGGAGGCAGGTCGGCTGTCTGTCCGTCAGCACGGCAATCAGACGATGCCCGGGGGAAGAATAATCCTCATGGCATCACGGGCTTTTCAGATAAACGGCCAGGGTCTGTCGCGCTGCGGCGCCGGCTTGCCTTCGGATCTTTGCGAACAAGTCGTGGCAGTCCTGATGGGAAAGCCGGTTGACCAGGGCGATGGTGCGCAGGTCGTCCAGGGTCCGCGAATAGAGCGCCGGGCTCGGCGAGATCTCGTCCTTGGCCGCCACCTTGGCGTAGACGAGGGCCCGGGCCGCCAGCAACCGGTGACGGGCGCTGTCCGGGGCCTCCGGGTGAAAGATGTACAGCAGGGTCAACAGGTCCCCCGGCGGATAGAGATGTCCCCGGCGACCGAGGCGCCGGGCGATGGTGCCCATGAGAAATACCGGCTGGACCGTGCCCGGGTCCGCCATCATCCGGCGCAGAAAACCGGCCAGGGCGAGATGAATCTGACCGGCCTCCACGCAGAGACAGGGATACACCGGGAGCAGAGCGGCAATCGCCTCGGCCCGCATCCGGTCCCGCAGCACGAAGCGCCGGGCGTCGCTGCGGGCAAAGCGCAAGGTGGCCTCCACCACCGCCTCTAAATCCGCCTGCGCCGAGGCCTGGTAAAAGTCGAGCAGGGCGCCGGTGGCCTCTCGCTCGGCCTGGTAGACGCGTCCGCGGATCGTTTCCATCTCGATCTGCCCTGGGGTGCCGCCGGCTGCCAAGAAGGTGTGAATCTCCAGCAGGGTTTCGATGAACGGTTCCACCTGGATCACCGCGACACCGGCTTGGTGCAGCCGTTGCCAGAGGCGGCACATGCGCCGGCCGAACTCGGGAAACTCGATGTCGGTGAGCATGAGGTAGTCGTCGATGGGACGCTCTCCGGCCAGCATCGCCGCAAACTCCGGCGATGGCGCGTCCTCGGTGACCAGGGCATGGCCGGCCGGAATCCGTTCGGCAAAGAGCGGAACCACTTCGGGCCAGTGATTGGCGTAGAGAATCGTAATTCGGGGCATCGGTCTGTCCACTGTTTCGCACTCCCTCGGCGTGTTGAAAAAGACGCGACGGCAACTTATCCGGCGTCGGTCAGCAGAGCGTGAAGATCATCCAACGTATCCGCCTCCCGCGCCGGCACCTCACGTCGCCAGGCCTCGATCCGGGCCGATCGCACCGTCAGACCGCACTTGTGCCGCCGGGACGAGGCGATGCCGTCAAAAGCGATGACGAACACCAGCTCGGGCCGCACCGAACGCACCGGCCCGAAACGGGCCACGGTGTTGCCCCGCACGAAACGGTCCACTTCGCCCATCTCTTCTTCGCTCAGCCCCTCGCTTGCCCGGGCAAAAGGGACCAGGACATCGCCCTGCCAGATGCCGAAGGTGCAATCGCTGTACAGGCCGGCTTGTCGGCCGCGGCCTTTCCGGGCGTAGAGCAGCACCCCGGTCGCGGTGAAAATGGCCGTTTCACCCTTGCCCGCCTCCGGTTCCGGCAACCCCGGATCCCCCTCCCCCGAATTGCCATCCACCAGCCAGGCGAAGGTTTCGGCCGTGACGGGCCATTTGCCCGTCAAACGGCGCAGCACCGCTTCGACGGACAGGCCGTGGATTTGCGCCAAGGCCCTTGCCACCACGTCACGGGCGATCTCCATCCGGAAGGTGCCGGTGATCAGCCGGTTCCAGACCAGACGGCCGGGTGCCGCCAACCGATCCCAGTCCCGCAAGACTTGCCCCCGGCGTTCATCCAGGGTCATCTTCCCGAGGGGCAACAGACCTTCTTCGATCCATCGATGCAGCGGCCGATCATCGTGGGTGCGGGCCGGAGGAAGCAGCAGGGCGATGGTTTCGGCCAGGTCGCCGGAAACCTTGTGGCAGGCCTCGAACATCCAGGGCGGCAGGTTGCACGCTTCAACGGCCCACTGTTTCAGACGATGGATGGACACGATGCCGGGCGGCTTTTGCCCGGTGATCAGCGAAATGGCCCAGATGGCATCGGCCGCCGGGGTTTGGCCCAGATAGGTGACGAGGGCCTTCACCCGCTCGCCGGCGCCCTGGATCTCGTCCAGACGGCGGTAGAGTTCCGCGAAGGCCTTCATCGGCCGTCTGCCCCGGATGCCGTCAGCGCCCGGGCCCGGTATCCCTGTTCCGTCAACCATCGCGCCATTTCGGTTTCATACCCGTGGACGAGGCCGATGCGCGCGGCGCCGCTGGCGGCGATGGTCGCCATCAAGCCGTTCCAGTCCGCGTGATCCGAAAGGACGAAGCCGCGGTCCACGCCGCGCCGCAAACGATGATGGCGCAGAAGCATCCAACCGGAAACGAACGCGGTGACGGCACCGGCCAGGGGACGCATCCAGGCGGAATGCAGGGCCGATGGCGGAGCGATGATGATGGCCCCGCGGCGCCGGCTTTTGTCGCCGGCCGCGGAAAAGGGAATCGTCTCGGGCAGGCGCACCCCCTCTGTGCGATAGATTTGGTTGATCTTCTCCACGGCCCCGTGAACCAGGATGGGACCGATGGCCGCATCGAGACCGGCCAGGATGCGCTGGGCCTTGCCCAGGGCATAGGCCAGCAGAACGCTCGTTCGGCCCCGGGCCGCATTTTCGGCCCACCACCCATTGATCTCCGCCATGACCTGGGCAGGCGGCGGCCACCGGAACAGCGGCAGGCCGAAGGTCGATTCGCTGATCAGTTCGTGGCAGTGCAAGGTTTCCAGCGGCGCGCAGGTGGGATCAAGATCCGTCTTGTAGTCCCCCGAAACCACCGTCGTGACCCCGTCGACAACGATCCTCACCCGCGCCGAACCGAGGATGTGGCCGGCCGGGTGCAGGGACAGGCGCGCCGTGCCGATGGTGCGGACTTCTCCGTAGGCCAGGGATTCGATGCGGGCCTCGGGGCCGAGCCTTTCCCTCAACAGCCGCCGGCACGGCGCGGCGCAGAGATAACCGCGGCTGCCGGGCCGGGCATGATCGGCATGGGCGTGGGTGATGACGGCACGGTCCACCGGCCAACGGGGGTCGATGTAAAAATCACCGGCCGGGCAATAAAGGCCGTTGGGGGTTGGCTGGATCATCTTCGCCGCCTGCGGCCACGTTCCTTTTTGCGCCGCGTCCATGGGTCATCTGCGCCTCCAGGCCGCGCCGCCGGCGCAGGGATCAGATGACCCCTTTGTTGCGCAGGGCATGAATGGCTAAAAAGGTACACCACTG
>JAQVTF010000221.1 GCA_028700185.1 Desulfobacteraceae bacterium
TATCGGCAGCGCCGACAACCGACGCCATCCCCACCACCAGCGCCAACGCCCATCCTATCAAAAAGATTCTATGTTTCATGGCTTTCCTCCGATCCTTTATCGAGAGAGGGTAGAGTTGATGAGTAAAGTTGTTAGTGACAAAAAAAATAGTGACTAAAATTACGAGTGACCAAAAATATTAGTGACTAAAATTACGAGTGACCAAAAATATTAGTGACTAAAATTACGAGTGACTAAAGTGACTAAAGTGGTGGTGTCGCTTCGCTCCGGCTTTTATATAACTGGTAGAATTCCTTCACTTTAGTCACTTTAGCTCACTTGAAAATTTTTTTAAGTGACTAAAATTACGAGTGACTAAAGTGACTAAAATTGTGGTGTCGCTTCGCTCCGGTTTTTATATAACTGGTAGAATTCCTTCACTTTAGCTCACTTTAGTTCACTTTAGCTCACTTTAGTCACTTTAGTTCGTTTTAGTCACTTTAGTTCATTTTAGTCATTTTAGTCATTTTAGTTCATTTTAGTCATTTCAACCATTTCAACCATTCCAATCCTTTCAGCTCACCTGCTACTTTCTCGCACTAAAAAGCCGTTCCCATGGTGAACTCCCAGCGGCCGCCTTCGCCGAAGCCGCTTTTGGGATCGAGGATGTGGCCGTACTCGACGCGGATGGGGCCCACGGGGGAATACCAGCGGATGCCGCCGCCGATACTTTCCCGCAACTGACCGAAATCCACGGTCTCATCGTTGCCGAAGACTTCACCGGTATCGAAGAAGACCACCCCCATCACCCCGCTTTTCTCGTCGATGGGGAAGATGAGTTCGGCGTTGAGCTGGACATACTTGTCCCCGCCCACGCCCACCAGCTCTCCCGGATAGTCCGGGTGCCGGCTCGGCTCCCTTGGCGCTAGATCTTCCCAGCGGAATCCGCGTAGGGAGTTGATGCCGCCGAGGTAGAATTTTTCATAGTCCGGTAGAAGCTTGCCGGAAACATCCTCGATCATCCCCCCCTTGGCCCGGACGAAACCGGTGAGTTTTTTGGTCAGCGGGAAGTACCAACCGGTTTCCGCCTCGGTCTTGATGAACCCCACATCGCCGCCCAGCCCGGCGTACTCCAGGCTGATGCCGTGCATCGATCCTTCGGTGGGGTTGAACATCCGGTTGCGCGAGTCGTAACGGATGGCCAATTCCGTGCTGCTGGTAAGATTCTCCCCTTCCATCTGCCAGATGGATTCGGAAGCGTCCCGGGTAATCTCGGTGACCTCGGACAGATCGATCCGGTAGCCCCAGTAGAGGCGCACGTTTTCCCAGAACGGATAGCTGAGCCGCAGCCCGGCCCCGATGCTGTCCTTGTCGTAGTAGTCGTAGTCCACTTCCCAGTTGTAGGCTTCGACGGTGGCCGACAACGGAATGTCGAAGAGCCAGGGTTCGGTGAAGATCAGGCTGAACTTGTTGGTCACGCCGCCCAACTGGGCCCTGGCCTGGAGCACCTGGCCCTTGCCCCGGAAGTTGCGCTGGGAGATGGAAAACATGGTGAAGGCGTCCTCGACGCTGCTGTAACCGCCGCCGAAGGTGAAGGCCCCGGTGGGTTTTTCCACCACGTCCACCTTCAGCACCACGCCGTCCTCGGTTTCCCCCTTTGTCGTGTCGATCTTGACATCCTCGAAATAGTCCAGCCGGAAGAGGTTGCGGACGCCCTTTTTCAGTTTGACCCCGTTGTAGAGCTCCTGCTCGTAGACTTCCAGCTCGCGCCGGATCACCTTGTCGCGGGTCTTGGTGTTGCCGGCGATGACGATTCTTTCAAAATGAACCAGCGGCCCCTTGGTGGCCACGTAATCGACGTCCACCGTCAAGGTGTCCGGGTGGGGCTGAACCTTGGGCAGGACCTCCGCGTAGGCGTATCCCTCGTCGGAGTACAGATCGGTGAGCATCAACACGTCGTTGCGGACGATCTCGCGGCTGAAGTAGTCCTCTTCGGGGATGCTCAGCTTCTCGGTCAGCTCGTCGGCCGGACGCACCAGCTCTCCGCTCACCTTCACGGTGCCCACCTCATAGCGGGGTCCCTCTTCGATCTTGAAGGTCACGCGGATCCCCTCGGGGAGGTATTCCACCACCGGATCGGCCACCTTGGCCTGGATATAACCACTGTTGTTGTAGTAGGCCATGATCTGACCCACGTCCTGGTTGAGCACCTCCTGGCTGAGTTCCCCCGAGGAGGTGATCCAGGAGAACATCGACGCCTCCGAGGTCTTGATCAGCTTCTTGAGCCGTTTTTCCGGCACTTCGCTATTGCCCTCGAAGACGATCTCCTCAATGCGGATCTTTTCACCTTCCTCGATGGCCAACTCCAGGTCGGCCTGGTTGTTGTCCAGGGGCACGACGGTATGGGTGATCTGGACGTTGTGGTAGTTCTTGTCCTTGTAGAGGGTTTCGATCCGTTCGATGTTGTTGCGAATCCGGGTCAGATTGACGATGGAGCCGGTGCTCAGGGTCATGGCCTCGCGGATCTTCTCGTCGTCGAAGGCACGGTTGCCCTTGATGTGAATGGCCCGCAGGGTGGGCTTTTCCGTCACGACGAAAATGACCCGCTTGCCGCCGGGCACCGCTTCCGATTCCACCCGGATATCGTCGAAGTAGCCCATGGCAAAGACGGCCTTCAGGTCCTCGGACAGAATCTTGGGATCGTAAGGATCCCCCGGCACGGTGCGGATCACCCGCTGGATGGCATCGGCCTCGATGCGCTCGTTGCCCCGGATCTCGATGGCGGCCACCTTTTCCCGTTGAAAGATCCGATCCGACACGTCCCCGGCCATGGAGGCCATCACCGCGGCCATGGCCTCGGTCTGGCGCCCTTCATAGAAAAAGGTTTCCGTTTGCCCGGACAGGACCTCCACCAGGCGGCTGTCGATGGAAAATGCCTCTCCGATCCAGGTGGCGCTGCCCCAAAGGGCGTAATCGGCCCCCTGCCGGCGGGCCAAATCCACAACGGCACCGGCCCCGCGGTCCAACAGGGCCGCCAGGGCGTCGGGGGCCAACTCGGCCTTTTCCACCGTGGCGCCGGCATCGGTGAGCCGATTGGCCGGGATCGCCATCATCCGGGCGCCCAATTCCGGGTCCGCCGTTTCGGCATACACCCGCAGGGGCAACACCAGCACCTTCACCGGCGCCGCGGTCTCGGCCCGGAGGGTCGCCGGCACCAGCCCGCAGGCCATCCACAGCACCAACACCCACCACAAGGCCGCGGCCGGCGTGCATCCGGCCCGAAGTAATGACACCCGATCCCATCGCCGTCCTGATTCACATCGATGCAAATTGCTCATACGCGCTCCAACAAACGCGGGGTTCGACCCTGCGGGCCAATGGGTTATTCCGTCGGCGTCAGTCGACCGTCCACCAGGGTCGCCCGGCGGGCCATCAGGGCCGCCAGCTCCGGGTTATGGGTCACCACCACCATGGCCATCTTTAGATCGGCATTCAGTTGCGCCAGCAGCTCATGTACCTGCTGACTGTTTCGCTTGTCAAGGTTGCCGGTGGGTTCGTCGGCCAGCAACAACGGGGGGTTCATCACCAGCGCCCGGGCCAGGGCCACGCGCTGTTGCTCGCCCCCCGACAGGTCCACCACCCGGTGCCGCAGCCGGTGCCCCAGGCCCACCCGTGTCAGGATCTCCTCGGCCGCCGCCGCCGCCCGCGGGCGTGCCATGCCGTGGATCAGACACGGCATCATGGCATTTTCCAGGGCGTCGAACTCCGGCAGCAGATGGTGAAACTGAAACACGAAACCGATTTTTTCGTTGCGCAACCGGGCCAGCGCTTCGCTCCTGAGCCCCTCCACACCCCGCCCGGCGATGCGCAAGCGCCCGGCATCCGGCCGGTCCAGTGTTCCCAGGATATGAAGCAGGGTGGATTTGCCGATCCCGGAAGCGCCCACCACGGCAAGGGTTTCCCCCGGCGCCAGGCGCAGATCGGCCCCGTCGAGGATCGTGATCCGGGATTGGGCCGTCTCGAATCGCTTCACCAGGCCGCGGGCCTCGATGAGGATCTCAGCGGTGGCGTCTGCATCAACCATGACGGATCGTCTCCACGGGGTTGAGCCGGGCGGCCTGACGGGCCGGATACAAAGTGGCCCCCAGGGT
>JAQVTF010000002.1 GCA_028700185.1 Desulfobacteraceae bacterium
CTGCCCATCTGCCAGGGTCCCGGCCCCCAACGGATGGCCGAGGCGATGGCGGTACGGAATATGGAAATCACCCGTGTCGGAGATGATTTCCTCGTCACTGGCGACCTGTAAGGGCATCACGGTATTTTGGCATCACCGGAATCGGGCACCATCATGTTTACCGGCATTATCGAGGGACAGGGCACCATCGACGCGGTGCAGGGGCGCCAGCTCACCATCCACGCGGAATTCGATTTGGACGGCACCCGCATCGGCGACAGCATTGCCGTCAACGGGGCCTGCCTCACCGTGGTGCGCCTGGAAGGACGACGATTCACCGTGGACATGTCGCCGGAAACCGCCGGCCGCACCACCCTGGGAGGCGCGGCCGTCGCCGAACGGGTCAACCTGGAACGGGCGCTGCGCCTTTCGGATCGGCTCGACGGACACCTGGTGTTGGGGCACGTGGATGGGGTCGGCACCCTTTCCCGTCGGCGACGAGAGGCCAACGCCCTGCTGGTGGATATCGCCGTGCCCGAAGTTCTTGCCCGTCACCTCATCGAAAAGGGGTCGGTGGCCGTGGACGGCGTCAGCCTGACCATCAACCGCTGCGATGGCGCCGGTTTTTCCGTAAGCATCATTCCCCACACGGCCCAACTGACCACCGTGGGATCCAAGCCGACGGGATCTCCGGTGAACATCGAGACCGACATCATCGGCAAGTATGTGGAGAAATTCTTGAACCGAACCAAGCCCGCGGGCGGCGTCGACATGGCCCTGCTCGCCCGGGCGGGATACCTGTGAGGCCACGCGACGACGCGCCGCCGACTTTTTTCTTCAGCGAACCCACACCAACCGATCCAGGAGTATAGATTCAACCCATGGCACACATCACGATTGAAGAGGCCATCGAGGAGATCCGCGCCGGGCGCATGGTGATCCTGGTGGACGACGAAGACCGGGAAAACGAAGGCGACCTGTGCATGGCCGCCGAAAAAGTCACCCCAGAGGCCATCAACTTCATGGCCCGGTACGGCCGCGGGCTCATCTGCCTGTCGCTCACCGGCGAGGTCTGCGACCGGCTCGACCTGCCGCTGATGGTGGAACACAACACCTCCGCGTTTCACACCGGATTCACCGTGTCCATCGAGGCGGCCCGGGGCGTGACCACCGGTATCAGCGCCGCCGACCGGGCCGTCACCGTCCAAACGGCGGTGGCCGACAACGCCGGTCCCGAGGACCTGGCGCGGCCCGGCCACATCTTTCCGCTGCGTGCCCGCGACGGTGGTGTCATGGTGCGCGTGGGGCAGACCGAAGGCTCAGTGGACCTGGCCCGCCTGGCCGGCCTGAAACCCAGCGGCGTGATTTGCGAAATCATGGACGAGGACGGCACCATGGCCCGCATGCCGGCCCTGGAAAAGTTCAGCGCCGAGCACGGGATCGGCATCTGCACCATCGCCGACCTGGTCGCCTACCGCCTGCGCACCGAATCCTTCGTGCGCCGGGCCGCCGAGACCGAGATCCCCACCGTCTACGGTGGCGATTTCAAGATCATCGCGTTTGAAAGCGATCTGGACGGCCTCACCCACATCGCCCTGGTCAAGGGAGACATCTCTCCGGACGAGCCGGTACTGGTGCGGGTCCACTCCGAGTGCATGACCGGCGACATCTTCGGATCGCGACGCTGCGACTGCGGCGACCAACTGCACAAGGCCATGGAACAGATCGAGGCCGAAGGCCGGGGGGTGATCCTCTACCTGAGACAGGAAGGCCGGGGCATCGGCCTGGTAAACAAACTCAAGGCCTACGAACTCCAGCGCCAGGGGTTCGACACGGTGGAGGCCAACATCAAGCTCGGCTTCAAGGACGACCTGCGCGACTACGGCATCGGCGCTCAGATGCTCCACAGCCTTGGCGTGCGCAAGATGCGCCTGCTCACCAACAACCCCAAGAAGATCGTGGGGCTGGAAGGCTACGGGCTCAGCATCATCGAACAGGTTCCCATCGAAGTGCCGCCCAACGACCATAATCGCTGCTACCTGGAGTGCAAAAAGCTCAAGATGGGGCACCTCTTGCATCTTTCGCCGAAAAAAAATTAACCCTCTCAAAGGGTTTGAATCCAATCCTCGTCACTTTGCAACCAGGAGGCGCAAATGCCGCATGTCATTGAAGGAACGCTCCGCGCAGAAGGCAAACGCTTTGGTCTGGTGGTGAGCCGGTTCAACGATTTCATCACCGATAAGTTGACCGGTGGGGCCATCGACGCCCTGACCCGATGCGGGGCTGACCCCGAGGCCATCGATATCGTCAAGGTTCCGGGCGCTTTTGAAATCCCCTTGGTCGCCCAGAAAATGGCGGCGGCGGGGCGCTATGACGCCGTCATCTGCCTGGGCGCCGTGATCCGAGGCGCCACCCCGCACTTCGACTACGTCAGTGCCGAGGTGTCCAAAGGCATCGCCCAGGTGAGTCTGGCATCCGGGGTCCCGGTGATCTTCGGCGTCGTGACCACTGACACCATCGAGCAAGCCATCGAGCGGGCCGGTACCAAGGCCGGCAACAAAGGCTGGAGCGCGGCCATCAGCGCCGTGGAAATGGCCAACCTCATGGGCCAAGTGGAGCGTGGCTGAAGACTATGGGAAACCGACGCCGGGCCCGCGAGCTGGCCATGCAGGCCCTTTTTTTCATCGATATGCGACCGGACGCCGACGACCAGGACCCGCTGGCCCTGTTTTGCCGGTCCTGCCCGCCACCTAAATCCAGCAAAGCGCTGTTCACCGAGCTGGTGCAGGGTGTACGCCGGCACTCGCCCCAAATCGACCGGATCATCGAACGATTTTCCAGCAATTGGAAAATTTCCCGCATGGCGGGCGTTGACCGCAACGTGATGCGTCTGGCGGTCTACGAGATGCTGTGCTGCCCGGACATTCCGCCCAAGGTGTCCATCAACGAAGCCATCGACATCGGTAAAAAATACGGCACCGAAGAATCCGGAGCGTTCATCAACGGCATTCTGGACGCCATCCACCTCGCCATGGACCAGGAAGGGCTTGCCCTGAGCACCGACTCCATCGAGGCACCGCCGCCATCCGCGCCACAACAGGCCCCAACGGTAGCGGTCAGCGCACCGGAACCGCCGGCGGAAACGGTCCGGCGCGTCAAGCTCGGCCGCGGGCTGGTGCGCCGACGCACCGTTTCAGGACCAGTGGAAGGAACCCAATCATGATCATCGACACCCTGGCCGTGGGCCCCATCATGGCCAACTGCTACATCCTGGGCTGCGAGGAAACCGGCTCCGCCGCCGTCATCGACCCCGGCGACGAACCGGCGCGCATTCTGGAAACCGTGGCCCGGCACGGGCTCAAAGTGGTCGCCATTTTGAACACTCACGGGCACTTCGACCATGTGGGGGCCAACGCGGCGCTCAAGGCGGCCACCGGCGCCGACATCATGATCCACGCCCTGGACGCCCCGATGCTTGCCGATCTGGCCGCCGCCGGACGCATGTTCGGTCTGCGGGTGGAAAACTCTCCCCCGCCGGACCGGACCCTCGGTGACGGTGACCGCATCCAGGTGGGCAACCTGGCCCTGACGGTCATCCACACCCCGGGCCACACCCCCGGTGGCGTGGCCTTCCTTGCCGACGGCGCCGTTTTTGTGGGCGACACCCTTTTTGCCGGCTCCATCGGACGTACCGATCTACCCGGAGGAAACTTCGATACGCTGATCCAGAGCATTCATGGCCGGCTTTTCACCCTGGATGATGCGCTGGAGGTCTACCCCGGCCACATGGGCACCACCACCATCGGACGTGAGAAAAGGCATAACCCCTTCGTGGGACGCGGCTGACCCGCGCTCCGTTTGAAAAGAGCCCTGTACCCGGCGGCGGCGGTGTTTGGCCCCTTGAACACCGACGACGTCTTTGGTAGGTTGAAAACCCGATTTTTGAAACCCCGTCTCATCGTTTCGACACCACGATGCCGACCAACCAAGCGACCCTTTCAGATGCGCCGAGACCAGACGCACACGACCCGCCGGCATGAGCGCATTCATCGAACGCAAAAACACCCGTCAAATCAACGTCGGCACCGTCCCGGTGGGCGGTGGGGCACCGATCAGCGTGCAGTCCATGACCACCACCGATACCCGTGATTCCGCCGCCACCATCGCCCAGATCCGGCGTCTGGCCGCCGCCGGGTGCGAAATCGTGCGGGTGGCGGTTCCCGACGCCGACGCGGCTCGGGCCATCGGCCCCATTCGTCAAGCCATCGACATTCCGTTGATCGCCGACATCCACTTCGACCACCGGCTGGCCATCGCCGCCGCCGAAGCCGGTGCCGACGGGCTGCGCATCAACCCGGGCAACATCGGCAGTCGCGCCAAGGTCCAGGCGGTGGTGGACGCGGCCCGGGACCACGGGCTGGCCATCCGCATCGGGGTCAACGCCGGCAGCCTGGAAAAAGACCTGCTGACCCGCCACGGACATGCCAGCGCCGAAGCGATGGTGGAAAGCGCCCTGCGTCACGTTGAGGCCGTCACCGCCATGGGCTTCGAGCAGATCAAGATTTCCATCAAGGCCTCGGACGTGGCCCGAACCGTGACCGCCTATCGGGAACTGTCCCGTCGCTGCGATTTTCCGTTGCACGTGGGGGTCACCGAAGCCGGCGGGCTTTATCCCGGCATCGTCAAGAGCGCCCTGGGCATCGGGATGTTGCTGGCCGAGGGGATCGGCGACACCCTGCGGGTATCGTTGACCCGCGACCCGGTGGAGGAAGTCCGCGTCGGCTACGAGATCCTCCGGGCGCTGGACCTGCGCCACCGGGGGGCCGAGATCATCTCATGCCCCACCTGCGGCCGCTGCCGCATCGACCTGTTTGCCATCGCTGCCCGGGTCGAGGAGGCCCTGATGACCCGCACCGCTCCCATCAAGGTGGCGGTGATGGGATGCACGGTGAACGGTCCGGGGGAAGCCCGGGAGGCGGACGTGGGCGTGGCTGGCGGCGACGGAATCGGTATCTTGTTCAAGAAGGGCAAGGTGGTCAAAAAATTTCCCCAGCAGCGCCTGGTGGAAGAACTGCTGGCCGCCGTGGCCGAATACGACCGGGACAACGCCGAAAATTCTCCCCGGTGAACCGCACCGGGGTTGCGCCACGCTCAGGGTTTTTCTTCTTTCCCGCTTTTGTGGTAAAGTCGGTTCGCTGATTTTTTGTTTTTTTCATTTATCCGTATTGCCAAGGAGAACGAGTTCAGATGACGCCCACCTCCCCCCAGTCCGCCATTCGGCCCACCCGTGTCGAGGATTATCCAGAATGGTACCAGCAGGTTATCAAGGCCAGCGATATGGCCGAAAACTCGCCCGTGCGCGGCTGCATGGTCATCAAGCCCTGGGGGTTCGCCCTGTGGGAAAACATCACCCGCATCGTGGATGCGCGCCTGAAGGCCATCGGGGTGCGCAATGCGTACTTTCCCATCTTCATCCCATTGAATTTCCTGGAAAAGGAAGCTCAACACGTCGAGGGCTTCGCCAAGGAATGCGCCGTGGTGACCCACCACCGCCTGGAAAAGGGCGCCGACGGCGGCTTGGTGCCGGCCGGTCCCCTCACCGAGCCGCTCATCGTCCGTCCCACCTCCGAGACGATCATCGGCGACTCGTTTTCCAAATGGGTCAAGAGCTACCGTGACCTGCCGATCCTCATCAACCAGTGGGGCAACGTGGTGCGCTGGGAAATGCGCACCCGAATCTTCCTGCGCACCAGCGAGTTCCTGTGGCACGAGGGGCACACGGTCCATGCCACGGCCGAAGAGGCCATGAAGCTGACGGAAACGATCCTGGACATCTACGTCGACCTGGCGGAAAACTTTCTCGCCATACCGGTCATCACCGGGAAAAAATCGCCGTCGGAGCGCTTTCCCGGTGCCGACGACACCTTGACCATCGAAGCGATGATGCAGGACTGCAAGGCGCTTCAGGCCGGCACATCCCATTTCCTCGGCCAGAATTTCGCCCGGGCCCAGCAGATCAAGTACCAGGACGCCAACGAACAGGAGCAGTTCGCCTGGACCACCTCCTGGGCCGTTTCCACCCGACTGCTGGGCGGCCTGATCATGACCCACGGGGACGACGACGGGGCCATCCTGCCGCCGCGGATCGCCTCGTCGCACCTGGTCCTGCTGCCCATCGTCCGCAAAGCCGCGGACCAGGGCCCGGTGATGGCGTACGTGGACGCCTTGGCCCAGGCCCTGCGGTCGGTGGCCTACCACGGCCAGCCATTGCAGGTGGAGGTCGACGCCCGGGATACCGGCGGTACCCGGAACTGGGACTGGATCAAGAAGGGCATTCCTCTACGCGTGGAAATCGGCCCTCGGGATCTGGCCAACGACGCGGTGTTTTTCGCCCGGCGGGACCGGGACCATCGGGACAAGACCGCCATGGGACGCGCCGAGTTCATCGCCACGGTGGGCGACATCCTGGACGACATCCAGAATCGCCTCCACCACCGGGCACTGGCCTTTCAAAAGGCCCACACCCGGGAGATCGATGGCAAGGAAGACTTTTACGCTTACTTCACCCCCCAGGATATGGAACGCCCCGAAATTCACGGTGGCTTCGCGCTGGCGCACTGGTGCGGCGATCCTGGCTGCGAGGAGAAAATCAAGGCGGATCTGGGAGTGACGATCCGCTGCCTGCCCTTTGACGAAAGCCGTTTCCCCTTGGCGCCGGGACACTGCATCGTCTGTGGCCGGCAGAGCCCCCGGAGGGTGATTTTTGCCAAGTCGTATTAGCAGTCCCGGAGTTTCGGGCCTACGCGCCACCCCCCCCGACCTGCCAGGGCGCTCAGACGCGTCCAGCGGGTCCAACGGGCAACCGGGGGAATGCCCAACAACCCACAGCGCCGCATCAACCGTGAACGAACGCGGGACCCCATGATCCGGATCAGCGATATCCTCGAACGGGTGGCCGAGGCCAACCCCGGAGCGGATCTGGATACCATCGACAAGGCTTACGTCTATTCAGCCAGAGTCCATGCCGGACAGTTGCGCCTCTCCGGCGAGCCCTACCTCTCCCACCCGCTGGAAGTCGCTTATATCCTGGCCCAGATGAACCTCGATCCGGTGAGCGTGGCCGCCGGTCTGCTCCACGACGTGGTGGAGGACACCCACGCCACGGCCGAGGAAATCGAAGCCGTCTTCGGCCCCGAGGTACGCCACATTGTCGATGGCGTCACCAAGATGAGCAAGGTGACGGTGAGCGATTCGCGCGCCCGTCAGGCCGAAAGCATCCGCAAGATGCTCCTGGCCATGGCCGACGATCTGCGCGTGATCCTCATCAAGCTGGCCGATCGACTCCACAACATGCGCACGCTCCAGTACCACAAGCCGTCCAAGCGCCGGGAGATCGCCACCGAGACCCTGGATATCTACGCGCCCATCGCGGCCCGCCTCGGCATCTACTGGATGAAGCACGAACTGGAGGACACCGCTTTCCAGTACACCGAACCCGAAGCTTACGAGAACATCCGCCAACTGGTGGCCCGGAGTCGCATCGAGCGCGAGGAGTACGTCCAGAAAGTGATGGACATCATCCGGGAGCGGGTGACCACCGCCGGGCTCCAGAGCCGGGTCTTGGGTCGTTACAAGAAATACTACAGCATCTACAGCAAGATGCGCGCCCAGAACCTCGCTTTCGAAGACGTCTACGACATCGTCGGCTTTCGCATCATCCTGGATAGCATCCCCCACTGCTACGAGGCCCTCGGCGTCATCCATGCGCTCTGGAAGCCCATCGACGTCAAATTCAAGGACTACATCGCCCGGCCCAAAAGCAATATGTACCAGTCTCTGCACACCACCGTGATCGGCCCCGGCGGAATGCGCATCGAGATCCAGATCCGCACCGAGGAAATGGACGAGGTGGCCAAGAGCGGCATTGCGGCTCACTGGAGCTACAAGGAGGGAAAGGGCGGCAACCCCAAGGTCAGTCAACAATTCGCCTGGATCCAGAACCTCATCGAAAACCAGGAAAACATCCGGGATCCCCGCGAGTTCATGGAAAACGTGCGCATCGACCTCTTCCCGGACGAGGTTTACGTCTTCACGCCCAACGGGGACATCCGCAGCCTGACCCGGGGCGCCACGCCGGTGGACTTCGCCTACCTGATCCACACCGAAATCGGGCATCACCTCACCGGCGCCAAGATCAACGGGCGCCTGGTGCCGCTTCAAACCGAGTTGGAAACCGGTGACGTGGTGGAGATCACCACTTCGCCCAAGGGGCATCCGAGCAAGGACTGGCTGGGATTCGTCAAAACGGTCAAGGCTCGGGCCAAGATCCGTCAGTGGATCAAGACCCAGGAAAAGGAGCGCAGCCTATCACTGGGCCGGGAGATGTGCGAGAAGGCGTTCCGCAAGTACCGGTTGAACTTCAACACGTTGCTCAAAAGCGCGGAAATGGAGAAGGTGGTCGGCGAGTTCGGTTTCAAGACCACCGAGGATCTCATCGCCAGTATCGGTTACGGAAAAATCACGCCGCTTCAGGTGGTCCGTCGGTTTCTCACCAAACCGGAAGACGTCGCCGCCTCCGACGCCTCGCTGATCAAGAAACTCATCGGTTCGGTGCGCAAGCGCAAAACCAAAACCGGCGTGACCGTGAAGGGGGTGGACGACATTCTGGTTCGTTTCGGCAAGTGCTGCCAACCGGTGCCAGGAGATCCCATCGTCGGCTATATCACCCGAGGATCGGGCGTGACCGTCCACCGCAGTGACTGCGTCAACGCCCTGAAACTCAGCTCGGATCGGTATATCGAGGTGGAATGGGACGAAGAAGTCGCCGAAACCTACCCGGTCAAGATTCGGGTGAACGCGGTGGATCGGGTGGGGCTGCTGGTGGACGTGGTCTCAAACATCAGCAAAAATGGGGCCAACATCATCTCCGCCTGGACCGAAACCAAGGACGATCACACCGTCGACGGACTGTTCACCATCGGGGTGGCCGACACCCGGCACCTCAATCGTATCCTCAACGACATCCGCAAGGTCAAACGGGTCCAGGGCGTCCGACGGGTCAAATGAACCATCCCCCTTCAGGGGGCCTTGACCACCGCTCCGGACCGGATGCAGCGGGTGCAGACTGTTATTTTCTGAACCCGGCCGTCCTTGAGGACCCGGACGCTCTGCAGGTTGGGATTAAAGCGACGCTTGGTCAGGTTGTGGGCGTGGCTGACATGGTGTCCGACCTGGGGCCGCTTGCCACAGATTTCGCAGACTTTGGACATGGATCGGTTCTCCTTTTTCAAGACGGCGTCCCCAACATGGGGGACCGTCCAAGGATTGTTTCGGGAAAGCGAGTCCTATAGCGCAAACCTGCGGGTATGTAAAGCTATTTGTTGTCTTTGGCGTCCGCCGCCCCTTGGGAAGCTTGCAGTTCGGCTTCACATCGCCCCAGATACTGCAGGGTCGGATAGTGTATTCCAACATCCGGGTATTCGAACAGCACCCCTTTGAAACGCTCCAGGGCCGCCTTGTAACGCTTGTTGTCAAAATAGTAGCGTCCCACGTAGAATTCGTGGCCAGCAAGGCTTTTCAGGCATTCGAGGCGGTGGGCCGCCGCGGCCCGGGTATACGGGTCCCGGGGAAAGCGTTCGCCGAGCCGGCCGAAAACCTCCAGGGACTTGCGGGCGAAGGTCTGGTCCCGGTCCACCGTGTCGAGCCGATCGAAGTAGCAGCGGCCGATCTGGTAGATAACGTAGGGAACCGCTTCGTTGCGCGGATGGAGATTTTCAAAGGACTCGTAGGCGAAAATCGCCTCCTCGTACTCCCGCAGCCGATAGTGGGCGTCGGCGATCTTCAACTCGGCTAGAATGGCGAATTTGCTGAAGGGGTACCAGTCTTTGAGCTTTTCAAAATGCTCGATGGCGGTCCTGTAATTGCCGAATTCATAGGCGTCCATTCCTTCGGCGGCCAATTCGGAGGCCGTGAGGTCCTCGTGGGTTTCGAACCAGGCGCAACCGCTCACGATGATGGACGCAATCAGCAGGGCGACACCGAATCTTGGCTTGATCATGGCCTTCAGGCCCCTTTTTTTAACCGGTAACAATTTAAGCCCCATCAGTGAAGAGCCATGTCTCACCCCACCGGCCACCGACATCACGACGGAAAGCAGGAGAGTCGACTTGACCGCCCTGGCGTCCGCGGCGGCCAGGCTTCCTTCGGTGGTGATGTTCCAATTCTGGTGGGCTTGGCATTGATGGCTTCAACCGGGTTGGCGCATCGCCGGAATCCCGGCCGAACCGGGTTCCGGCGACGGCTGTCGAGGGAGTGCTACAGGACGGCCTTGAGGCTCTCTTCGAGCTTGCTCTTGGCCACCATGCCAATGATCTGGTCGGCGACCTTGCCGTCTTTGAAAAAAATCAGCGTAGGAATCGCTTTGATTCCGAATTTGCCGGGGGTCATGGGATTTTCGTCCACGTTGCACTTGGCGAACTTGACCCGGTCTCCGTAGGTCTGGGAAAGATCCTGCATCACCGGCCCGATGGCCTTGCACGGGCCGCACCACGGCGCCCAAAAATCCACCAGCACCGGTTGCTGCGCCTGAATCACTTCCGCGTCAAAACTGCTGTCACTGATTTCAACAATGTTCGCTGCCATTTTGTCAAAAATCCTTTCTGGTTGTCGGAAACAGCCGCAAGTGGCCGTGCCAAATTCCCTATACAATCTAATAATAATAACGACCAAGCTCATTATTGTCAATTCATCGCCGCCTGTCGACTTTCCGGTTTTCTTCTTGCCGCCCTTTCATGTTAAGGTTCGGTGCCAATGGCGTCGCTGATCGCCGATCAGCGGTGGGCCATCGGAAGAACTGCCAGCGCACAAGGAGTGTTTTCCCATGGGTACCAAGCTTCGCATCGGCGCCTTGATTTCCGGCGGCGGTACCAACCTGCAAGCCATTCTGGACGCCTGCGCCCAGGGCACCATCGACGGACGGGTGGTCTTCGTGGGGACCGACAACCCCCACGCCAATGGCCTGGAACGCGCCCGTCGCCATGAGGTCCCCACCTTCGTGGTGGATTACGCCCGCCTCATCGGCGACTACCGCACCGATCCGGCCAGCGTGAAGCTGCCGCCGGATGCCGACCTGGACGATTTGGCCCGTCGCCAGTCCCTGCTTCCCGCCGGCGCCGACCCGGCCAGGATCCGGCGCTTCCTTCACACGCGGGTGGCGGCCGAAGCGGCCCTGTTGGCGGCCATGGCCGCCCATCCTTTCGACCTGCTGGTACTGGCCGGCTTCATGCGCAACCTGACGCCCTACTTCATCGACCGCGTCAACACCGACCCGGCTAAGCCGCGGATCATGAACATCCATCCCGCCCTGCTGCCGGCCTTCCCCGGAACCGACGGCTACGGGGATACGTTCCGTTACGGGGCCAAGGTGGGCGGCTGCACCGTACATTTCATCGACTACGGCGAAGACAGCGGCCCCATCATCGGCCAGCGCGCCTTCGCCATCCAAGCGGACGACACCGAGGAACGCATCCGGCAAAAGGGGCTGGATCTCGAGTGGCAGATCTACCCGGAGTGCATTCAGTTGTATGCCGAGGACCGTTTGCGGGTGGCCGTTCGCACCCATCACCTGCCCCACGGCGGCGTTTACCGGCGTGCCGTGGTGGAAATTCTCGGAGAAAAAACACCAGGGACAAGATAGCCTGCCATCTCTAACTTCGGATCAATGCCCCCGGTGACGTGATTGACTCGGAACGGTCGCCCTCAAGAAAACAGGGCCGGGAGCATATCGCCCCGGCCCCAATTGGGCTGCCGCCAGGCAGCGGCATCTTGACGGATGTCAACCCGCGATTTTACAGCAGGCGTCCGCCGCTTTCCGGCCAACGCCGCACCAAGTTGCGGGAAGCGTCGGTGATGGTGATGGTAATGCCGTGATCGCCGTCCAGGCGATGCGTTGCGCAGGAAATTCATGGGTCGTAGGCGCGCACCGCCATTTCGATCCGGTTGAGAATCCCCTCGTCCACCTTGCCGTCATGGATCAACTCCCGGGCCGCCTGGTTGACGCTCATGTTGATGGGCCCGAGGTTGTGGGTAGTCCCCACGATCATGTTGGCATGGCGGATCAATCCGTTTTCGTCGGTGGTGTAGTCGTGAATCAGGGTGCCCCGCGGCGCCTCGACACAGCCGATGCCGCGGCCGGCTCTCGGTTCCACCTTGGCCCGGACGTTGGGATTGGTGATTTCCGGGTCTTCCAGGATCTCGATGGCCCGTTCGCAGGCGTAGACCTCCTCGATGAGCCGGGCCCAGTGATAGAGCAAGGTCGCCTGGGCCGGACGGCCGAAGTGCTGGCGGAAGGCCTCCAGCTCGGCCTGGGCCCGGGGCGTGGAAATGTGGTCGGCCACGTTGATGCGTGCCAACGTGTTGGACCGGTATACACCCCGGGGTTGGTCCAGATCCAGGGAGAAACCCTCGTCCCAGCACCGCGCATAGGGAAACTTGCCGTAGGAATAGGGCAGCACCTGTTCGCCGATGTAGTCGGTGTAGTCGTTGGGGGAGAATTCGGTGATGCTGCCGTCCGGCTTCATCAGGCGCAGGTTGCCGTCGTAGAGGTTCAACGCCCCGTCGTCGTCCACCGTGCCGATGAAACCGGTGTTGATGACGCCGATGGTCGTGATGGCGTCCATGTACTTGGGGAAAATCTCCTTCTTGGCAAAATCCATCGTGAACAGGGCGAAATCCAGGATCTGGCGCATCCGGTCGAGGATTTCCAGGCGCTGATCCTCGCGCATCGGCTTGGAAAAGCCGCCTGGCACCCCCGCAATGGGATGGATCGCCTTGTTGGAGAACTGGTCCAAGGTCATCTTGGCCAGGTGACGCATCTTGACCACCCGCTGCGCCAACTCCGGATTGGCCTGAACGATGCCGATGATGTTGCGCACCGCGTAATCGGTATCCGGACCGATGACGAAATCGGCCGCCGCCAGGAAAAAGAAATGCAGCAGCTTGTCTTCAGCGTGGGAAATGGTCTGCATCAACTCGCGCAACTTGCTGCCTGTCGGCGTCGGGGTGACGCCGAAGCAGCCGTCCACGGCCTTGTTGGCGGCCAGATGATGCATCCAGGGACAGATGCCGCAGATGCGGCTCACGATGCGCGGCAGTTCTTCGGCGGGTTTGCCTTCCACGAATTTTTCGAACCCGCGCATGGACAGGATGTTGACCCGCGCCTGGCTCACGTTGCCCGTATCGTCTAGTTCGATACCGATGGAAGCGTGCCCCTCGATGCGGGTGATGGGCTGAATGTTGATAACCCGGGACATGGTTTTACGACTCCTTTCTTTTACCCGCCGGCCGCAACAGGCCGTGGGCGCCGGCGAAACGTAGCAGCGACACGCTCTCGGGCAGGCTTGCTAGATCGATTCCGTTGGAAGCCAGGGCGTTGAGCATGTCCAGGCGCGGGTTGCCGTTCTGGCGTACCGGCCCGTAGCAGCCCCGGCAGGGAACCCGGGCCGCGATGCACCGCGGCGGTCCGTCGATCCCGCCGCAGCCGGCCCGGGTGACCGGTCCCATGCACAAGAACCCCTGTTCCAGCAGGCAGCGCATCTCGTCCAGAGGAGCGTCGGGATCGGCGTACACCGGTGCTTCGAGGAAACGCTTCAGCTTCTTGAGTTGCCCCTTTCCCTCGCGTCGGGTCGGGCAGACGTCGCAGACGCTCTTTCCCGGCAGCACGGGGGTTTTTCCTTCCACCAACGCCGTCAGGGCGGAAAAGATGTGGTCCGGGTGGGGCGGACAGCCGGGCAGATAGATGTCCACGGCGATCTTCTCGTCCAACGCGTAGCAGCGGTCGAGCAGGGGTGGAACGATGTTCATATCCGGATGACGCTCCGGCGCGTCGGTGGTCTCGGTGGTGTAGTAGCGGTGGAGAATCTCTTCCGGGCTGTAGGCGTTGGACAGGGCTGGAATCCCGCCGTGGGTGGCACAGGTGCCCAGGGCGATGATCGTCCGACAGCGTTTGCGCATCTCCAGGGCCACTTCCAGGTGCTCCGCGTTACGAATGCCCCCACTGATCAACCCCACATCGGCCTCGGGAATTGCGAGATGAACACCGTCGCCGAGCTGGCCGAAGTACTTGTGATCCATCAGGGCCGGGATGTGCACGAAATCGGCCACCTTGAGCACCTCCAGCAGCCGCTCTCCCATGTCCAGGATCGAAATCTCGCAGCCGGCACAGGA
Organism: Desulfobacteraceae bacterium; assembly: GCA_028700185.1. Taxonomy (GTDB): domain Bacteria; phylum Desulfobacterota; class Desulfobacteria; order Desulfobacterales; family UBA2174; genus UBA2174. The sequence continues at coordinate 14,203 of JAQVTF010000002.1, forward strand.
GTTGAGCCATTCACTTGCCACTTTTACCGTCATCTCTGATTCCTCCGTCTAAATCTTCACCCTCACCGAGGGGGCGCCCAACTCCTGCCGGAAGGCCGCGGCACTTTCCTTCTTGCGCCGCGACCATTCGTGCACCTTTTCCAGGGCGGCACTGGCGTAGCGGTGATCGTCCTGGTAGCGAAAAGTCTCCAGCGCCCCTGCACTGCGGGCATCGGAGAACACCGCCCGGCCAAGGGGAGTGCGCATGATGGTGGTGGTCCAACCCTCCCGGGCGCCGATGCCGCCGAAGGCGATATCGGCGAATTCCGCGGCATAGTCCGGGCAGAAACGGCAGGCGTAGCGGCGGATCGCCGCCAGGTCCGCCAACGGAATCGTTTTGATTTCCCCGTTGTTCAGGTGGAGCATCAAGGCTTCCTTGATATTGATCTTGCGCACCTGGTCCCAGTCGAAGCCATGGGCCTCGGCCAGCGCTTGGCGCTGTTTTTCTCCAAAAACGAAGTTGCCCGAACAAAACAGACCGAAGCAGAACTGGATCGCGTCCGAGGGAACCAGCCCTAACGTCTGCATACGGCGCACCGATTTGATCTGACAGGGAGTGCCCACCAGCGCCACCCGGTGCAGCCCCTTTTTGACCATGGGGTCGAATTCTTCGATGGAAGAATAGGTCATGTACTGGTCGCTGAAGCTTTTCATCCCGTGGCTGGTGTCGAAAAAAAAGCCGGCCGATTCGAGGATGTCCTCGCGGGTGGTGGCCAGGAAGGGGCGTCGCTGAAACGGCCCCACCTGTTGGGCCACGATGGCCCCGTCGATCCGTCCCCGGTCGAAGAGATGCAGCAACAGGGCCGTGACCACACCGCCGTCGGTGGCCCGCTGGCGCACGGTCTCATCCATGGCCCGGGCCACGGTGGATTCCATGATCCGCCCCATGGGTTCACTCCAGGCGGCCCGCCGTCGGGTCTCTTCCTCCAGTTCGTCCACTTCCGGACAGATGGCATGGCACAACCCGCACTCGATGCACTTTTCGATATCCGCATAGCGCGGTTTACCGTCTTCATCCAGTTCCAGCGCCCCGTAGTTGACGGCCGTGCAGAAGGTCACGCAGCCTCCGCAGCGGTGGCAGAGCCCTGGTTTCTGGACTTCCTGGATCAGGTCGAAAAAGGTTTTCATGATCGTCTCCTCTCGCCGGCGCCATCAGGCGGCGCTGTCCACCGGCGCTTCCGGCACCGCCACGGGGTTGGGGCCCAGAGACCGGATCTTCTCGGTAAAACGGGTCACCACCTCGGCAAAGCGCGGGGCTTCGGCGGAGGATACCCACTCGATGGCGAACCGCTCTGGCTCGATCCCCAAATCCTCGAGCACGATATGAATGGCGGCGGTCCGGTTCAGGGCCTTGGCATTACCGTCCAGGTAATGGCATTCACCGAGGTGTCAACCCATGACGATGACACCGTCGGCACCCTTCTGCAGCGCCCCCACCACCAGGTCTGGGTGCACCATCCCCGAACACATCACCCGCACCGCACGCATGTTGGGCGGGTACTGAAGGCGCGACACGCCGGCCAGGTCGCCGCCGGCATAGGCGCACCAGTTGCACAGAAAGCCGATGATGACAGGCTCAAAATTGTCGGCCATGATGAGATTCCTTTCTAAGAATGGGGAAAAATGACTTAAGTGACTAAAAACTGAGTGACTAAAATTACGAGTGACTAAAGTGACTAAAAACTGAGTGACTAAAATTACGAGTGACTAAAGTGACTAAAGTGGTGGTGTCGCTGCGCTCCGGTTTTTATATAACTGGCAGAATTCATTCACTTTAGCTCACTTTAGTCACTTTAGTTCACTTTAGTTCACTTGACACTCTAGATCACTTTGGCTTTTTTAGTGACTAAAATTACGAGTGCCTAAAGTGGTGGTGTCGCTGCGCTCCGGTTTTTATATAACTGGCAGAATTCATTCACTTTAGCTCACTTTAGTTCACTTTAGTCACTTTAGTTCACTTGACACTCTAGATCACTTTGGCTTTTTAGTGACTAAAATTACGAGTGACTAAAGTGACTAAAGTGGTGGTGTCGCTGCGCTCCGGTTTTTATATAACTGGCAGAATTCATTCACTTTAGCTCACTTTAGTCACTTTAGTTCACTTTAGTCACTTTTTTTTCATTTCACCAACGCCGCCTCCACCTGGGCCTCGAGCTGGTCCAGGGTGAATCCGTGTACCAGGACGCCTCCCTTGGGACAGGTGGCCTCGCAGAGTCCGCATCCCTTGCACAGGGCCGGATCGGTCTTGATGCGTTTGTGCACGGTGCCGTTTTCGGCCTGGAATTCTTCCAGGGAGATGGCCCGGTACGGGCACACATCCACGCACAGGGCACAGCCGTCGCATTTGTCGGTGACGAAACTCTTGATGGCATCGAGCTGCATTTCGTCCCGGTCCAGCAGAATCGCGGCACGGGCTGCCGCCGCCTGGGCCTGGGCGATACTCTCGTCCACCGGCTTGGGGTAGTTGCACAGCCCCGCCACGAACAGGCCGTCCACGGACATGTCCACCGGTCGCAGCTTGGGATGGGCCTCGTTGAGAAACCCGTCCTCGTTCTGGCCGCACTTGTACAGCTCCACCAGGGACCGATTCGGGTAGGGTTCAATGGCCGACGCCAGCACGAGGTAGTCGACGTCAAACTCGAGGGGCATCTGGAGAATCGGGTCGAAGGCCGTTACCGTCACCCCGTCGCTGCCCGGGGCGACCCCGGGCTTGCGATCCACATCGTAGCGGATGAAAATGACCCCCAGGGCCCGGGCCTGCTGGTAGAGCAGCTCACGCTTGCCGTAGGTACGAATGTCCCGGTACATCACGTAGACCGGCATCTCCGGCTGGAGGGTCTTGAGGCGGATGGCGCTTTTCATGGTGTGGGTGCAGCAGATGCGGCTGCAGTAGGGCCGCTTCGGCTCGCGGGAGCCCACACACTGGATGAAGGCCACCCCGGCGGCCTGCCGGATCTCGTCCGCATGCCCCTCGACGAAAGCGTCGAACTCCAGGTGGGTCATCACCCGGTCGCTCTCCCCGTAGCCGTACGCCTCGGGCACCGATTCCCGGGCGCCCACCGCCACCACGGCAGCCCCGTAGCTCACGGCACGGGTTTCTCCGTCGACTTCGATGCGACTGACAAAATTGCCCACCGATCCCACCGCGGTCAAGAGTCGGGCGTTCTTCATCACCTGGACCCCCGGGTGGGCTTCCACCTGACCGATCATGGCTTCAAGCATGGGCCGAATCGGTTCCCCCGTCTCGGTTTCGCCCAAACGCCAGGCGTTGCCCCCGAGGCGCTGGCCTTTTTCCAGCAGCACGGTGGGAATATCCCGGTCAGCCAGGGTCAGGGCCGCCGTCATGCCGGCGATGCCACCGCCGATGACCAGGGCCTTGCGGGTCACCGGTACCCGCAGCCGGCCCAAGGGCGCCATGCGGGACGCCTTGGCCACGGCCATGCGCACCTGGACCTTGGCCTTTTCGGTGGCCTGTTCGGGCATTTTCTGGTGCACCCAGGAATTCTGGTTGCGGATGTTGGCCATCTCGATGAGGTACGGGTTGAGGCCGGCCTCCTGAAGCGTCTCCTGGAACAAGGGTTCATGGGTGCGCGGGGTACAGGCGGCCACCACAATCCGATTGAGACCGTGTTCGGCGATCTTCTTGGCGATGAGATCCTGGGTGTCGGCCGAACAGGTGAACAGGTTGTTGTCCACAAACACCACGTTGGGCAAAGTGGCGGCATAGGCGGCCACCGCCTTCACGTCCACCACGCCGGCGATGTTGATGCCGCAGGAACAGACAAAAACACCGATGCGCGGGGTCTCTCCGGCCACGTCCCGTTCGTCCGGATAGGTCTTCTCGTGTGTCAGGGCCCCCCGGGCGGGCAGCATGAGGTGAGCCGCCTCGGCGGCGGCGGTGGAGGCTTCGGCCACCGAGCGAGGGATCGCCTTGGGCCCCTGGAAGGCCCCGGTGACAAAAACCCCGGGACGGGTGCTGCACACCGGATGGAAATAATCGGTCTTGGCGAAACCGTAGGCGTCGAGCTCGATGCCGAAGGCCGCCGCCAACTGCCGGGCGTCCGCCGGCGCCTCCAACCCCACGGACAGGACCGTCATGTCGAAGGTTTCCACCTGCGTCTGCCCATCTTCGGTGGTGTACCGCAGGCTGACACCGTGCCCGTCGGGGCCCGGGTCGATGGAGTGGGGCCGAGCCCGGATAAACTGCACCCCCTTGGCCCGAGCGTCTTCGTAGAAGCGTTCGAATTCTTTGCCCGGACTGCGGATGTCCATGTAAAAAATGCTCTGTTGGACCTCGTCGCCGGTGAGGTGCTCGGCGGTGACCAGGGACTGCTTGATGGCATACATGCAGCAAACGCTGGAACAGTAAGCATTGGTGCAACGGTTGGTGCTGCGGGAGCCCACGCACTGGATCCAGGCGATACGGCGGGGTTCCCGGTTGTCCGAGGGGCGCTTGAGGTGCCCCATGCAGGGCCCTCCGGCCGAGAGCAGTCGTTCGTACTCCAGACTGGTAACCACATCGGGGATCTTCTTGTAGCCGTAGAAATCATACGGTGACGGGTCGAACGGCTGGAAACCGGGGGCCAGAATCACCGCCCCCACTTGGAGATCGAAAAACTTTTCCTCGTCGTCGAAACGGATGGCGCCGGTGGGACAGAACTTCTCGCAGGCCCGGCATTTGCCCCGGGTCAGATAGATGCAGTGCTCGGGATCGATGGCATACTTGAGCGGCACCGACTGACCGTACTTGATGTAGGCCGCCTTGCGCTTGTTGAGCCCCATGTTGAAGGCGTCATCGACCCGTTTGGGACATTTTTCCGCGCACAGCCCGCAGGCGATGCACTTTTCCATGTCGATGTAACGGGGGTGTTGCTTGACGGTGACGGTGAAGTTGCCCGCCTCGCCCTTGACATCGACCACTTCCGAAAGGGTAAGCAAATTGACGTTGAGATGCCGGCCGACCTCGACCAGTTTCGGAGAGATGATTCACATGGCGCAATCGTTGGTGGGATAAGTCTTGTCCAACTGGGCCATGACGCCGCCGATGCCGGCGGTCTTTTCCACCATGTGAACGTAATAGCCGGACTCGGCCAGGTCGAGGGTCGCCTGGATGGCGGCGATGCCCCCGCCGACCACCATTGCCGCTCCAATGGGAGATTGAGACATGGAAACCTCTTTTTTGTTTTCAGAAAAAGTTAAAGGGGTTGCTGCCTGACCGGGCACCGTGTGGTGCCCGGACGCCATCGCGGCCCGCCAAGCGTCCTCTTCGATCCCCGCATCCTGGCAAAACCGCTCCAGTTCCTCCTCCTGGATCAGATACTTCTTGCCGATGGTGGGCCGGGCGGGCAATTTGCCGGTTTTAATCCAGTTGGTGACGGTGTTGCGGTGGACCCCCAATTGGGCGGCGAGAGTGCCGACCCGAAACATAAGGGCGTTTCCACCCCCGCCGCCGGCTACGGTACCAGACGGGGGCACAAGGATATCCATGATCCACTGACACATGGGCCTCACGGCAGCCTGCACCGAAGCGGAAAGGCCCGGATGGACCTCGGATGGGATATCGGCCGGATTGACCACCAGAATGCGCACGTCGATGTCGGTGTGCTGTCGCAGCTCCTTGAGCATATTGGTGGTGGGAAACTGGTGCAGCGAATAATCGACGATCTTGGCCGGCTGGATTTCGTCGAGCCCGATTTCGCGGATTTCGCCGGGGGAAGCGTCCTTGAGGGCCATGGCGTCCACGATGATGATCTGCCGCGGATATTTTCGCGACAGGAGCATATCGAAAAGAATGTCGCGCACCGCGGTGCCCACATCCAGGTAGGCCACGTCGGACGGTAGTCGATACTCGGCTTCAAGCAGTCGAATCACTTCCGCCCCGAACCCGTCGTCACCGAACAGAGGGTTGCCGCAGCCAAACACCAGCCGGGGTTTTTCGTAAATGCGCTTGAGCATGATCCAGGCCCCCAAAGTCTTGGATTAAAAAACAATAACAATTACCGATTTGGGCAATATAGTCAATAGAGATTGTGCAAAAGATGCCATTTTTAAAATCGTCGGCCTACACCAATTTCTTTTTTCCGGCAAGAAAAATTTTAATCAACACAGATTCCCCACCCGGTTGCGGGGGGTGAAAAATGCCAAGGAACGAAGGTGCAGGTTTCCTCCTTCGGCGCGACGCTGAGGAAAAGTTTCCGAACTTACGACAAAAGGGGGGGGGGACCACAAAAACAGATATCGGCGCTACAGCCGGCCAGCAAGCCACCGGCGAGAGTTGGAAATTTCCAATAATGCCCTTCAACCGGCCGGGGACGCCTCAGGCGGGTCCGCCATCCCTTCGCGCCGCCGCCAAGGCCCGGGCGAGCCGGTCGCTGATCTGGCCGGTCAGCGCCGCTACTTCCTGGAGATGAGCGGCCACTTCGGTTCGTCCCTGGCGCTGGGCTTCGGTTACCCACTGCTGGTAGTCGCAAAGATGGTCTTCGTTATGCCGATGCCAGTGTTCCAGGCGCTTGACCAGTTTTTCGGCAAAGGGCATCGCCGCCGGCGCATGGGAGGAATGAGGATGGTCGTGCCCGTGGCCGTGGCCGTGGCCGTGCTCATGGTGAGGATGGGCATGATCGTCGTCGTGAGGATGGGGGTGGTGGTGATGGGCGTGCCCTTGCTCGTGGGAATCGTGCATCGTTTTCCTCCGTCAGCCGGATTTTCAAAACGGCGCTGAGCTCGAAGCCAGCGCCGTTTTGAATGTACATCGGCAAAAAATCCCTGTCAAACGAAGTGGAACGGTTCCGCCCCCACGCGAATGTCGCCGTCCCCTGGCCCCTTGCGGGCCGGAATGGAGACGGTGATCATCTTTTTTCAACTCTTGTCGACGATCAATCGGCAACGGCGTCGCGGAGATTCTTCCCTGGCGCAAAAATCACGGAACGGCGGGCTGGAATATCCAGCGGCGCGCCGGTTTTCGGGTTCCTTCCGGTACGGGCCCGACGTTCCACCACCTTGAAGGCACCGAAGCCGGTCAACGTCACGGTTTCCCCCGCTTTCAGCGCCTCGCCGATGTGCGCCAACAGACTCTCCACGGCACTGCGGGCGGCCTTGCGGTCGGCAATCTCTTTTTCGACTTCGGCAATCAGTTCTTGTTTATTCATCCGTTTTGTACTCCTTTCGCTTGTCCCATCTCTGAGCCGGGCACAATCCCCTCCATCGCCTTTTAAGCGAATGATCGCCGCGGCGTCGATTTCACCGAAAGCGAGCACCGGCCCATCACTCTTACCTTCGCGATGCCATAATCCACCCGTCGCCGGTATCCTCCGGCGCCGGGGGTTCGGTCAGAACGATCTTTTTGATATTGATGGTACGAAAACGTTTACGGTCGCGTTTCACGACCCCGCTGGCCTCGACGTTGCAGTGTACCAGATCGACGAATTTTTCGCCATTTTCGACCAGGTATTCTTCATCGTCCAAGGCCGAGAGCATTACCGCGGTAACGCGACCATCATCGTCCCATCCCGCCGGGGTCAATACCCCGGCGATGGTTTCATGTACTTCCTGGTTACGGGAATCTTTTTTCTTTTTCATGCAAGGCGCCTCGCCAAGGCAGGCGGCTACTCGGAAATCACTTCAAAAGACGTCACCGTGATCACCCGGGCGCCGTCTTCCGCCGTGCTGATGGCGCCGCGCACGCGCACCTTCTCGTTGATGTGACTATCCACCAGTTCGTTGCCGACGTCGTTGATGCCGATCTCGTAGACTTCGCCATCATCGGTCACCAACTGGTATATTTCGTTGATTTCTCCGCTTAATTCCACCTCGGGTGCCTCACTGGCCGCAGCGGCGGCAAACACCCATGCCGTCAGCGTCACCAGCATGATCACCGACACCCAACTTCTCATCCGATGCATTTTGCTTCCTCCTTTTCGTTCAATCTTCCTCAACCCCGGCCTTCCGGCTTTCCGAACCATCAGCAACTGCCGTGCCAACCATCGATTAAGGGTGCAAGCCGATGGCCGCTACCGGCCGCGCACAGGCCACCGGCAAGCATTTTGGAAAAGTGACGGCATGACGCAGTGCACCGAAGCGGACCTTTTTCCATCCCGCACGTCGGAACCGGACGTTCCACTTTGACCCATGGCGGAATCCGGCGTTCCTTTTTTCAGTTTTTGTAGTCTTCCTTGTGGATGTGATAGCGGGTGAGCAATTTGTGAAGTTGACGCGTGGTAATGCCGGCATGGGCGGCCGAATCCTTGATCCGTCCCTTTTTGGCGGTGAGCAGTTCCTTGAGATACTGTCTTTCGATGTGTTCGATGCCCCGGCGTCGCACTTCGGCCAAGGTGTGGGAGGCATCCATGGGCACCTGGGCCACGGGGGCGGTACTGAACAGTTCGCCGGGAAAACTTTCCGGGGTCAACAGCTTGCTTGTTTCTAGAATATAGGCCCGTTCGATGAGATTTTCCAGCTCCCGGATGTTCCCCGGCCAATCGTAGGCCTCGAAGGCCCTGAGCACTGCCGCGTGCACCCCGGTGATCTCTTTGTTGTAGAACTGGTTGAGCCGCTGGACGAACAGCTCGGCCAACAGTGGTAGATCCTCCTTGCGGTCGCGCAAAGGCGGAATCTCGATGGGAAAAACGTTGAGTCGGTAGAACAAATCCTTGCGAAAGGTGCCGGCTTCAGTCATCTGCTTGAGATCCATGTTGGTGGCGGCGATGATACGCGCCTGGGTTTCGAGGGTCTGCTCCCCCCCTACCCGCTCGTAGGTACGCTCCTGGAGCACCTTGAGCAGCTTGACCTGGGCGGCGGCGCTGATGGTGGCGATCTCATCGAGAAAAATTGTTCCGTCACGAGCGATTTCGAACTTGCCCAGTTTGCGCCGGGTGGCCCCGGTGAAGGCTCCCTTTTCGTGACCGAACAGTTCGCTTTCCAGCAAGGTGTCGGGTATGGCGCCGCAGTGGACGCTGATGAACTGGCGATCCCGTCGGTTGCTGTGCTTGTGAATCAACTGGGCCATGATCCCCTTGCCGGTACCGGTCTCGCCGGTGAGCAGCACCGTTGTCTTGGTGGGCGCCACTGATCGCAACTTCTGGTAGACCCCGCGCATCAAGGGACTGCGAGTCCGCACCAGCTCCAGGGCATCCTTTTCCCAGAATTGGTCCCAGAGATAGTTGAGTTCGCTTTCGCGGATGCGACTGTCGAAAAAATGATCGATGATCAGTTTGACTTCGTCGGATTCCACCGGACAGAGCAGGTAGTCGTTGGCCCCGGCCTTGACCGCCGCCACCGCCTCACGCAGGGTCGACTGGGTGCACATCACCACAACACCGGCGGTGGGATAGACCTGGAAAAAACGGTTGAGGGCCTCCTTGTGGTCCCGGGGATTCTGATCTTCCGCCAAAGTGGCCAGCTCGATGAAAGTGACCTCGTAGCGTTGGGCCTGAAACAGCTCGAATCCCCGCGCCAGGGTATGTGCCCCTTCAACGCGATAGCGACCCTTGAGGGCTCCTTCGATGGCGCCACGGTGAGATGAATCGGCAGAGATGACGAGAATGCGTTTCAAGGCGCTCATGCACAACCCCGGTGGCAAGTTGAGGAGAAAGGGCGTCTATCGCCCACCGATTTGCCCCGTCGGCGGGCAAAAAGCGATGCCTGGCGCTGTGTCGGCTCTATTAGCCGAAATCGTCTCCGAATGACAGCATTTTCTAACCCCGTCACCGCCACCGGGAGGCGGAATTTTGGCCGGGGGGAAAAGGTTTCGAGTGTCCGGAACAGGGCGGAATCAGGTATCGGGTTTCAGGTGTCGCCTCCTATCGTGTCCGGTTTGCCCAAGGAGGTGACCGCGGTGCTTGACGCTTGCCGATCGTCTTGCGCCGTCTCGTTCCGATAAACATGGATTCCCCGGATCGAGTCCAGGGCAGGCTCTGCTTTCGCAGGAATGACGGAAAAAACCGGATCCATCCGGCATTCTTCGACCGCCGGTCTCCCCGGGCCTGACCCGGGGTTCATATCGAAGGACTGAAGATTGCCGGAATGTTTTAAGCAATTAAAACATGGTCGCAAATGAGCAACGCCCCGGAGGCAACATTGGGAATTTTTGGCTGAAACCTTGAACCTTGAACCCGGAACCCGCCGAAACCACTCACCCCACCCATTCGATCCAGCCCCAGAGCACCAAAAGACTGGCCAAGGTAGCGGGGACACCCACGCGGGCGTGTTCGCCGAAACCGATTTCGATCCCGCAGTGGCGGGCCTGTTCCACCACGATGAGATTGGCGATGGAGCCGATGAGAATCAGGTTGCCGGCAAAGGTGCTGGCTACCGCCAGGGCGTACCACTGTACCGGCATTGTCGGATCGAGAAAACGCACCAGGAGCATCACCGCCGGCACGTTGCTCACCAGGTTGCTCAAGACGGTGGCGATTCCAACGAGCACGGGCAGATCGTCCAACGATATCCCCCCCGCGGCCAGTTTCGCCACGATCCACTCCGGCAACCCCTGAAGGCTCACGCCTTCGATGACGATAAACAAGGCGCAAAACAGCGTGATGAGGTGCCAGTCGACCAAACCGAGGATCTGGCGCGACTTCATGTGCCGGCTGCACAACAGCAACCCGGCCACCGCCAGAGCGGACAGCTCCCTCGGGATCCCGGTGAAGAACAGGCCAATCAGCACTGCCGTGCCGGCGATGCCCTTGGTGCTCTGCCACCGGTTGAACGGTTGAAGGCGGCAGTCATCGTTCGCTTCAACCCATGATCCGCGCTGGGTCAACCGTCCCCGGTACAAGCCGCATAGGAGAGCGAAGGCGATCCCCAGGCTCGCGAGGGTCGGCGGCAGGCACCAGGCGAGAAACGGTCCAAAGGCCAGACGCCCCACCTGACCGATGAGCATGTTCTGGGGATTGCCGATGAGGGTGGCCGCGGAACCGATGTTGCTCGCCAGTGCCAGCCCGAGCAGAAACGGCACCGGATTGAAACCGGCACGAACCACGCTGACGGCGATCACCGGGGCGAAGGCCAAACAGACGATGTCGTTGGCCAGCACCGCGCTGAGCACGGCGCTCACCAACATGCTGATCAACAGGAACAGACGCGGTCGGTGCAGCAGGGCAGCGCTGTGGAGGGCTACCCGGGTGTAGAATCCCCCCAGCCGAAGCTGGGCTGAAACGATCATCAGGGCAAAGAGCAGCAGGATGGTGCCGTGATCGATGGCCCCCAGGGCGAAATCCAGCGGCAGGGCCCCGCTGGCCACCATGGCAATGGCCCCCAACAAGGCGATCCCGGTGCGATCCAGGGTCAGCCACGGCACCCGCCCCGCGGCCACGCCGAGATAGGTCACCACGAAGATGAGAATGGGCAACAGCCGCATGGGCGGGATCAGTTGGCGGCGCCGAATACTTTTTGCAGCAGTTCGGTGGTGCGGTGGACCGGGTTGGATCGGATGGCGGCTTCCTCTTCGGCCAGATAGCTGAAGATGCCGGCAAGGGCGCCGTCGACGACGTGCCCGGTCAGATCCGCCTTCAGGTCGGGCACAAAGGGCAGACTTCGGTAGCGGCCCATCATCTGATCGTAAGCCTGCACGGCACCGGCCTCGTTGAGGCTTTCCTCCACCACCGGCCGCATTTCAACGGCCAGAGGTGGACTCATCTTGCCTTCGAAATAACGGGTTGCCGCATCCGGGGGGCCCTGCCAGATGGCCCGGGCATCTTCCAGGGTCATCCGGGAAATCGCATCCACGAACAGGTCCCTGGCTTTAGGGGCCGCGGCCTCGGCGGCCCGGTTGAGGCGCAGCTCCAGGTCCTCGGTCAAGCCGCCCATGCCCACCCGCGACAGGGCCTCGTGAACCGTTTGCAGGCTCTTGGGCAACGGAATGTGCACCTTGGGATCGGCGTTGAACCCATCGGCGGCCCCCAGACGGTCCACCACCCGCTCCGAGCCCACCCGCAATGCTTCTTTGAGCCCGTCGGCGATTTCGCTGGAGGTCAGCGTCGATCCACCGGCCGCCGGCCGCCCGGTGGATGCACTGGTGGCCCGCTTGAGCAGGTCCCCGCCGCTCTTGAGCCAGTCAGTCCCTGCCTTGATTTCCGCCGGCTGCATCAGCACCACAACAGCCAACGCCAAGACCAGGCCGACGCCGTTCCAGATCCATGTGTGTATTTTCATGGGAGCTCCCCTTTATATGGGTTCGCCTGGACGCCTTGTCCAGATAAAGCATTTTTTGCTCATAGCGCACACCGGGATTCAACGCAATGACCGGCCGCACAAGTTATCCCTGAATCACCGCTTTTCCCTTTCGTTTCCCTGAAGTGCATCCGGCTTGCTTCGCCATTTCATCAGAAACGCTTTCTTCCAGAACGATATCGACGCCGCCTGATTTCAACCGCTTGTTCGTATCCCCCCGAGAGGTCAGCCTTTACGGGCTTTCCGACATCAATCGAAGTCCATCCATCCGCCTGAAAACATCAGTATCGGATCATCTCAGCGTCTTGCGAAAACGCCGGGAGGCGAGAAGAATGAATCCCACCGCCAAGGCGCCCTGGGCCGCCACGGCCGGCCAGAGGACCGCCAGCCCCACCCCTTTGGTCAACACCCCACGCAGGATGGTCAGATACCAGCGCATGGGGTTGAGCCAGGTGGCGAGCCGCACCGACAGGGGCATGTTGTGAATGGGGAACATGAAACCGGAGAGCATCACGCAGGGCATGATGATCAGAAAGGCGGTGAGCAGGGCCTGCTGCTGGGTGCGGGCGCCGGCGCTGACCCACAGGGCCAACCCGAGATTGCCGGCCAGGAAGATCCCGGTGAGCAGGTAGAGCAGAAAGAGGCTGCCGTGGATGCGCACTCCGAAGATGGCCACCGCGGCCGCCAGCATCACCGTCATGGTCAGGTACCCGGTAATCATGTAAGGAATGGTCTTTCCCAGGATGAACTCGAGATTGGCGATGGGGGTGACCATCACCTGCTCGATGGTGCCGATCTCCTTTTCCCGCACGATGGCGATGCTGGTGAGCATAATGGAAAAAACCAGCAGCATCACGGCGATGAGGGCCGGCACATAGTAGAGGGGGCTTTCCTGATTGGGGTTGTACCAGGCCCGCACCGCCACGGTCACCAGCTCCGCGGCGCCCCCCTGCCGAGCGTTGAAACCGGCCATGATGGCCTCGGCGTAGCCCAGCACGATGGCGGTGGTGTTGCTGTCCGTGCCGTCGCAGATGACCTGCACGACCGGGGGCCGACCACCGCTCAAATCTTCGCTGAATCCGGATGGAATCACCACCATGGCCTGCACCCTGCCGGCATCCAGCAGCCGACGCACCTCGGCTTCGTTCTCGGGGGCCGCCACCATCCGAAAGTAGCCCCCGGCCTCGAAGGCAGCCACCAGGGCGCGGGAGGCGACGCTGCGGTCCCGATCCAGGAGACCCGTGCGGATGCGGTTGACGTCGGTGGTCAGGGCAAAGGCCATGATGAGCATCTGCATCACGGGCAAGCCGAACACCACCAGACGCATGCGCGGATCGCGCAGCATCTGCAAAAACTCCTTCACCAGCATCGGTTTGAGCCGCTTCATCACTCCAGCCTCAGCTTCAGCCCGCCCCTGGCCGCGGCGATCATGGCCAGGGCGTAAACGAACAGCAGCAAGGCGTCGAGCCAGAGAATCTCCAGGCCGATGCCCTTCATGAAAATGCCGCGCATGATGGCGATGAGGTAGCGCGCCGGTACAATGTAGGTCAGGTACTGGAGGGCCGTCGGCATGTTCTCGATGGCAAAGACGAATCCCGAAAGGATCAGGGTGGGCAAAAATCCGGCCGCCAGAGCGATCTGGTTGGCCAGAACCTGGGTTTTAAAGCGGATGCTCAGGGTGAGGCCGAAGAAGAGCGCCCCGGTGAGAAACACCGCCGCCGTGGCGAAGAGCAGCCCCGGATGCCCCCGCAGCGGGACGTGGAAGAGCCAGCGGCTCAACCCCACGGCGATGGCCACGTCGACCATGCCCACCACGAAGTAGGGCAGCACCTTGCCGCCAATCAGTTCACCGGCCCGAACGGGGGTGCCGATGAGCTGCTCCATGGTACCGGTCTCCCACTCCCGGGCCACGGTGACGCTGGTGAGCATGGCGGCAATGACCATCATCACAATGGCCACGATCCCCGGCAGCAGGGCATTGGGGCTGCGCAAGGCCGGATTGTACCAGGCCCGGGAAACCAGGGTCACCCCGGCGGGCCGGGCGTCCACGGTGAGCCGCCGGTTGAAGATCAACCCCAGGCCGCGGCAGTAGCTGGCCGCCAGGCGCGAGGTGTTGGCGTCGCTGCCGTCCACCACGGCCTCCACCGTCACCGGCCGGCCGGCGGCGATGTGCTCGGCGAAATCGGAAGGGATCACCAGGGCCACCATGGCCCGGCCGGCGTCCAGGTCATGGCGCAGTTCCTTTTCGCTCTCGCGCATGGCGTACAGCTCGAAATAGGCCGATCCCTGGACCAGGGCGAGGAAATCCCGGCTCGGCGGGGTGCGCGACTGGTCCCAGACCACGGTGGGCACATTCTTCAAATCCAGGGTCAGGGCATAGCCGAACAGCAGAATCAACAGCACCGGAATCGCCAGGGCCAGCAGGAGACTGCGCCAGTCGCGCCGGAGGTGGATGGCCTCCTTGCGGGCCACGGCGAAAGTGCGCACCAGGCTCCGGAAAACCGCTGAATCAGCCATGGACCGTCTCCCGCCCGTTTTCCCGGTCATGGGCCTCGATGAGGGCCACGAAGACATCTTCCATTCCCGGCGGCACGATCTCAATGCGCTCGGCGCCGATGCCTTCGACCTTCAACACAGCCTCGATGGCAGCCATGGCCGCTTCGGCATCAACGGCGACCACGTGCAGACCGGCACCGAAAAGCGAGGCCTCGCGTACTTCGGGCAAGCCGGCCACCGCCTTGTGGGCCGCCCGGGGCCGGTCGCAGCGCACGTCCACGATCCGCCCGTCGATGCTGCCGGCCTTGAGCTGCGCCGGGGTTCCCAGGGCAATGAGCCGCCCACGGTAGATCATGGCCACCCGGTCGCAGTACTCGGCCTCCTGCATGTAGTGGGTCGTGACGAAAACCGTCACCCCGTCTTCGGCCATGGCGTAGATGAGATCCCAGAAGCGGCGCCGGCTCAAGGGATCCACGCCGCTGGTGGGTTCATCGAGAAAAAGGATCGGCGGTTGGTGCAACACGGCACAGGCCAAAGCCAGGCGCTGCTTCAGCCCGCCGCCCAGGATCCGGGTAAGGCTGTGGCGCCGCTCGGTCAGGTTCGCGGTGGCCAGGGCCCAATCCCGTCGCCGGGCGAGACGCCGGCCCTCGAGCCCGTAGATCCCACCGTAAAAATTGATATTCTCGATGACGGTGAGGTCGTCGTAGAGGGAAAACTTCTGGCTCATGTACCCGATTTGGTGCTTGACCGCCTCGGCCTGATCGGCCACGTCGAAACCGGCCACCTCGGCCCGTCCCGCGCTGGGCCGTAGCAACCCGCAAAGCATGCGGATGGTGGTGCTCTTGCCGGCGCCGTTGGGGCCGAGAAACCCGAAGACTTCGCCCCCGGCCACCTGGAAGCTGATCCGGTCCACGGCGGTAAAACGCTTGAAACGACGGGTCAGGTCCGAAACGGTTACCGCCGTCTCCGATTTTGACGCCTTGGGCGAGGCCAACGGTTCCATCGGCTGGATTGCCTGCCCCGCGGCGGACCGCCCCAGGATGCTGACAAAGACATCCTCCAGACTCGGCGCCGCTTCTCGCGGGGCGTCGAAATCGAGGCCGGCTTCGTTCAGACGGGCCGTGATGTCGGCCGCGGCGGCCTCCGGATCGTCCACCGCCAGGTGAACCCGGTCGCCGAACAGATCCACCCGCCCCCATTCGCCCGCCGCCTGCAAGATATGCTGCACCTGCCGGGCCCGGTCGCTGCGGACCGCCAGAATCTTCCCGTGCATCCCCCGTCGGATTTCGGCCGCCGTGCCCACCCCCATCATCCGCCCGGCGTCGATCATTCCGATGCGGGTGCACCGCTCGGCCTCATCCATGTAGGCGGTGGTGACCACAATGCCCACCTGCCGGTCCAGGAGCCGGTAGAGAATGTTCCAGAACTCGCGCCGGCTTACCGGATCCACTCCGTTGGTGGGTTCGTCCAGAAGCAGCACCCGGGGGGTATGGATCAGGGCGCAAACAAGCTGAAGCTTCTGCTTCATGCCGCCGGAAAGGTCTCCGGCCAGGCGGCGCCGGAAGGGGGTCATTCCCGAAAGCGCCAGCAGCTCCGCCACCGGTTCACGCCGCTGGCGGCGTCCCATGCCGTAGAGATCGGCGTAAAAGTCGATGTTTTCGGCCACGGTGAGATCCGGATAGAGGCCGAAGCGTTGGCTCATGTAGGCCAGGTGATCCCGCACGCCGGTGGCATCGACGGCCACGTCCACCCCGGCCACCCGCACCTGGCCGGCGTGGGGAGACATGATCCCGGCCAGGATGCGCAGGGCGGTGGTTTTGCCGGCGCCGTCCGGCCCCACCAGACCAAAAATTTCACCGTAGGCCACCGTCAGGTCCAAGCCGTCCAGAGCGGTGAAATCGCCGAACCGCCGGGTCAGGCCCCGGGCGTAAACGGCGGCATGGGCGTCATCGGCGCGGATCGAGGGACTACTCATGCCGTTCCCTTCTCTTTTTGTCATCCCGGGCAACGCCTGGATTTCAGGGGTCAAGGTTCAAGGTTTCAGCAGAAAAAGCTCAATGTTGACTCCGGGTCGTTGCGGACATCTCGGATGCGACTACCCTCAATTGCCTGAAAACCTTCCTGCAATTTTCAGCCCTTCCACCCGGACACCTCGCTGTTCCTGGCACCCGAAACCTTGAATCTCGAATCGGAAACGCGTCGAAGACGCCCGCCGCCTCCCGTCTCACTCTTCCGGCACGATCACCGCATCGGCCGGCATCCCCGGCTTGAGCAACCCCTCTGGATTGAGCAGGTCCACCTTGACCCGGTACATGAGCCGCACCCGCTCCTCTTCGGTCTGGACGGTCTTGGGAGTAAACTCCGCCTCTCCGGCGATGAAGGACAGGGTCCCCTCCAGGGGCCGATCCGGGTAAGCATCCACGGTGACGCGTACCTTCTGGCCGAGGCGGATGCGTCCCAGGTCGAGGCCGTTCACGTAACCCCTCAACCAGGGATGGTCCAAATCTCCGATCACCACCACGGGGGTGCCGGGACCGAGAAAAGCACCCGGTTCGGCTGCCTTGTAGAGGACCACGCCATCCAGCGGGGCTTTCAGTTCCATGTCCGCCAGCTGCTGACGGGCAAGCTTGACCGCCTCGGCGGCCGCCTGTACCCGTGCCCGGGCCGCGGTAACAGTTTCCTGGCGGGGACCGTTTCGGACTTTTTCCAGAACCGCTTCGGCCTGTTGCAGCCCTGCCCGGGCCGCGGCGATATCCTCTTCACGGGGGCCTTCGGTCACCAGGTCAAGCTGGGCCCGGGCGGTTTCCAGCCGCGCGCGGCCTTCGGCTTCCGCCCCGGTAGTGGTTTCCAGGCGGGTCTGATGGGTTTCGTAGTCCCGCCGGCTCACCCCGCCCGCTTCCACCAAGGCCGCATAGCGCGCCTCGTCGGCCCGGGCCAAAACCCGTTGGGCCGCGGCGGCGGACAAAGCGGCGCGGGCCCGTTCCAACTCGGCCCGCGCCGCTTCGATCTGCTGACGCCGGCTGCCGGTTTCCAGCGCCTTGAGGTGCTGGTGGGCCTGGGCCACCCGGGCCTCCGCCTCTAGAACATCCTCGGCACGACTGCCCGCCAACAGCTCGGCCAGCACCGCCTCGACATAGTGGAAATCGGCTTCGGCCCGGGCCACCAGCCGCTCCTGGTCGCTGGTATCCAGGCGGGCCACCACCTGGCCCCGGCGCACCGGGTCACCTTCATCCACCAAGCGAGCTTGCAGACGCCCGGCCGTCTTGAAGGAAAGGGGTACGTCCACCACTTCGATGTTGCCGGAGAATTGCACCCGGCCCCCCGAATCGCCATTCTGGCGCACCACAAAACCCACCGCCGCCGCGGCGGCCACCACGCCGGCCAAAATCAACGCGATTTTTTGTCTTGGGGTCATGCCCTTTCCTCCACCGGCTTCACCGATGAACTGTCGGCGATTTTTTCCATCCCCCCCAGCGAAAAAACCACCACGTGATCCACCAGCTCCTCGATCCGCGCCTCAACCCGCTGCTGGTCTGGCACCAGCAGCGTGAGCAGGGGTTCGGCCATCGCGTAGTAGATGCATTGGCCCACGATGCTGAGGGCGCAGGCCACCGCCGTCCGGGGCGCCACGCCGGGACCGAGGAGCTCCTGGACAATGCCCACCAGCATCTGCTTGTGGGGTTGAATGTGCCGCGCCACCACCTCGGCCAGAGCCGGACTCGGATCGGCCATTTCCTTGACGATCAAACGGGCTTTGCCATGGTAGCCGCCCCAACCTTCCGGGCCCAGGAGCCGGTAACAGAAGGAACGGACGAAAGCCTCCAGGCGCTGGGTCGCCGGGGCCTCGGGCCCCAGGCCCATGGCGGCCGGATAGCGGTCGAATCCCTCGCGGAGAAGCGTTTCCAACACCTCGGTGTACAGCCCCAGCTTTCCCTTGAAATGATAGTTGATGGCCGCCACGTTCACCCCCGCCTTCTCGGCGATCTGGCGCGTGGTGGCCGCCCGGTATCCCCTGACGCCAAAAATCTCCGCCGCCGCCGTCAGGATCCGTTCCCGCGTGCCGGAAAGGGCTTCACTCACTTCAGCCTCCCTTCAAAAAATAGGGCCACTTGATTTAATCAAGTGATTAAATCAAGTGTTTGATACCTGTCAATGAAATTCAGCGCACCAGTGGCATGCGGGACAAGTCCGCCAGGATGCGCTGTTGGCGTTGGCGCACGAAAGCGCTGGGACGTGTCGGTGAAAACCGGTGGGGATTGGGCAGAATGGCCGCCAGCAGCGCCGCCCGGGATCGATTCAATTCAGCGGCGGAAGATTTGAAATAAGACTGGGCGGCCGCCTCGGCACCAAAGATCCCGTCCCCCCAGTCCACCGTGTTCAGGTAAATTTCCAGGATCCGCCGCTTGCTCCACAGGGCCTCGATGAGCACGGTGTAGTAGGCTTCCAGAGCCTTGCGCCAGATGCTGCGGCTGGGAATGAGAAAAACGCTGCGGGCCGTCTGCATGGAGATGGTGGACGCCCCGCGCAGGCGCTCGCCGCCCACGGCTTCGGCCACCGCTTTCCTGATTTCCACCATGTCAAAGCCGCCATGGTCTAAAAAACGTTGGTCCTCGGCGGCGATCACCGCCCGTCGCAGATGGGGCGACACGTCGCCAAGACCGGTCCACCGATATCGGACAGGCGGCGGCGCGCCATCGACGAATGGCCGACTCGCCCAGTGCCAAGCCATGGGGATGGTAAACAGCGGCGGCACCCAGCGCAGCGCCAGCACCTGGAGCACGGTCAGCGATACCAGCAGAGACAGTCCCGCCAGAAGCCAGCGGCCCGGACGGCGCCGGACGGCGGACAAGGTCCTGGACAAAGGCCGGCGTTTGGGTCGCGCAGGCTTCATGGCACCGTCTTCGGTTAACGGCTTCGGCTGCCCACCGGCGCCATCGCCTTCCAGCGAACCTCGTACAGGTCCCGCCGCCGGCTCTGCAAGTTGCGTACACTGCCCTGGCGACGCAGTTCCTTGAGCAGATCCAGGTCCAAATCGGTAACCAGGGTCATCTCGGTGTTGGGGGTGGCCTCGGCGGCGGTGGCGTCGTGGGGAAAGGCGAAATCCGACGGGGTGAAAATTGCCGACTGGGAGTACTGGATATCCATGTTCTCCACCTTGGGCAGGTTGCCCACCGATCCGGTGATGGCCACGTAGCACTCGTTTTCGATGGCCCGCGCCTGGGCGCAGCGGCGCACGCGAAGGTATCCGTTCTTGGTGTCGGTCCAAAAGGGCACCAGCAGAATCTGCATTCCCCTTTCCGCCAGGATGCGCGCCAGCTCGGGGAATTCCACGTCGTAGCACACCAGAATCCCCACCTTGCCCACGTCGGTGTCGAAGACCTTGAGGCCGTTGCCGCCGCGCAGGCCCCAGTAGGCCGCCTCGTCCGGGGTGATGTGCAACTTGTACTGGCTGTCCCAGGTGCCGTCCCGCCGGCAGAGGTAGGCCACATTGTACAACCCCCGGTCCGTGTACTCGGGCAGGCTGCCGGCCACGATGTTGATGTTGTAGCTCACCGCCAGATTGAGGATCTCGCTGCGCAACTGTTCGGTGTACTCGGCGATGGCGCGCATGGCCGCCGGCGGATCATCCTGGTTCTGGTGGGCCAGCAACGGGGCGTTGAACAGCTCGGGGAACAGCAGCAGGTCGGCGTTGTAGCCGGAGATGGCGTCCACGAAGAATTCCACCTGTTGCAGAACGTCGTCCAGGTCGGCGAAAAGGCGCATCTGCCACTGGACCGTGCCGATGCGCACGTTGGACTTGCGGCCCCAGACGATACGCTTGCGGCCTCGGTAGAAAATGTTGTTCCATTCCAGCAGCACCGCGTAGCGCTGGCTCTTCTGGTCCTGGGGGTTGTAGTTCTCGATGGCCCGCTTGGGATGGAAATCGTTGGCCAGTTGAAAGGTGAGCACCCGATCGATGATTTCCTTTTGCCGCACCTTCTCGATATACTGCTTGGGAGTCAGGGTGGCGGCGTGGGCCGCGTAGCCGGGGATGCGTCCGCCCACCAGGATTCCCTTGAGGTTGAGTTTTTCGCAGAGCTCCTTGCGGGCGTCGTAGAGGCGTCGCCCCAGGCGCATGCCCCGGTAGTCGGGATGAACGAAGAGATCGATGCCGTAGAGGTAGTCGCCTTCGGCATCGTGGTTGGTAAACTCGCCGCTGGAGACGATGTCGTCGTAGCTGTGCCGGTCGCCGTGCTTGGCATAGTCGATGATCAGGGTCAAGGCCGCGGCCACCACCCGGCCCTTGTCGGCGATACAGATCTGCCCCTCGGGAAAAATCTCCAGCAACCGATGGTACTCCGCCGGACTCCAGGCACCGCCCATGCCGCGATAGACGCGATCCATGATGTCACGGATGTCCGGGTAATCCTCGGGGCGCAGATTGCGAATTTCGAGTTTGTGTTCAGCATCGACAGGGGGGTGCATGAAAAGGGTTCCTCCATTTCCAAGAGTCATCGTGCGTCCCACCGGGACGGCATCGGGTTGTTTGAGAAAAAACATAACAATGAAACCACTCCGAAAATCCCGTTCCAACCGCAGGCCTATTTACGACAGCCCCGCGCCAAAAGACAACCCCCCGGAGCTGCTGCACCTGCCGCCGGAAGGGGGCACCTATGTCCTGTGGCTGCGCCTGCCGTCGGCCCGGCGCATCGTTGTGGGCTGCCTGGGAGCCGTGGATTTTGTCCGCGGCTGGTACGCCTATACGGGAAGTGCCCAGGGGCCGGGAGGACTGGCCGCCCGGGTGGGACGGCACATCAGGGGAAACGGGACGCTCCGCTGGCACATCGATTTTCTCCGCCGGGTTGCTGCCCCCATGGCGGTTTGGTGCAACATTTCTCATCGGCGCCTGGAGCACCGATGGGCCGCGGCCCTGGCGGCCATGCCGGGCGCATCCCTGCCGGTGCCAGGCTTCGGCGCCAGCGACTGCCGCTGCCGATCCCACCTGGTACGATTCCCCCGCCGCCCCGGGTTGCATGCTTTTCACTCGGTACTGGAAAGCATCGACCCCGCCCTGGCACCGCCGCTTGTGGTCGTGACATCGACAGCCGTCAATGATAAAAAAACAAAAAGGGATCATTGCCACGAAACAGGCCCCCCGGAATGAAACCACACCCGACGGAGGAACCCATGCCCCAGGACTACGACGTTGTGATCATCGGCTCCGGCACCGCCGGTCAGACGGCGGCCTACGACCTGATGGAAGGCGGCCTGAAGGTGGCCGTGGTGGATAGCAGCGATCGGCCCGGCGGCACCTGCGCCCTGAGCGGATGCCAGCCCAAGAAGTTTTACTACGAAATCGCCGAAACCGTCGCCCGCGGTCGTCACCTGCTGGGCAAGGGCATCGAAACGGCGCCCCGGGGATCCTGGGCCCAGGCCCGGGCGCAGAAAAACACCTTCACCGCCAAGATTCCGGAAGGGGCGGTGCAGGGGCTGAAGGCGGCCGGCATCGACTTTTTGCGCGGCCGCGCACGCTACCGGGACGCCGAAACCCTCACCGTTGACGGGCGGCCCCTCAAGGCCCGCTACCACGTTCTGGCCACCGGGGCGTCTCCCATGCCCCTTCCCTTCGACGGCAGCCATCACCTGGCCACCAGTGATCAGTTTCTTGACCTGGAGGATCTTCCCCGGCGTCTCGTGTTTGTCGGTGGTGGCTTTATTTCCTTTGAATTCGCTCACTTCGCCGCTCGTCTCGGTCCCGGCGCCGCCCCGGTGCGCATCCTTGAGGCCGCCCCTCGTCCCCTGGGGCCTTTCGATGCCGAAATGGTGGCGCTGCTGGTGGCGGCTTCCGCCGAAGAGGGCATCGAGGTCCAAAGCAGCGTCACCATCGAGGCCGTGACTCCGCGTTCCCAGGGCGGCTTTACCATCTCCATTGCAGGTGAACAGCCCCTGGAAGCGGACCTCGTGGTCCATGGGGCCGGTCGAATACCGGCCATCGAAGACCTGAACCTCGACGCCGCCGGCATCGCCCACACCCGGCGCGGCATCACGGTGGGCACCCACCTGCGGACCTCGCACCCCCGGGTGTTCGCCATCGGCGATTGCGCCGCCACGGTGCAGCTGGCACGGGTGGCGGACGCCGAAGGACACGCGGCGGCCTGGAACATTCTGGCCGATCTGGGCGGCAAGGCGCTTTCCGACCTCGACTACAGGGCCATCCCCTTTCTTCTGTTCACCTACCCCCAGTACGCGATGATCGGCAAGACCGAAGACGCCCTGCGCAAGGCGGGGATCCGATACCGCAAGAGTACCGGCAGCCGCCTGGCCTGGCCCACCTACCGCCGGGTCGGCCTTGGCCACGCCGCTTACAAGATCCTCGTCGGTGACGACCAACGGATCCTCGGGGCCCATTTCCTCTCCGACAACGCCACGGGACTGGCCAACACGATCAAGGACGCCATGCTCGCCGGTCTCACCGTGGATCAGCTGCACCGCCAGAGCATCATGACGCCGTATCCCAGCCGCGAAAGCGACTTGATCTACATGCTGGCGCCCCTGTTGGCAAACAATGGATAAAATCGACGGCACCGGTGGCGGGCGACGGCGCTGACGGAGGTACGGGAACGTGTCGGTCACATTCGATCAAGCGGTGGTGTTCATCATCTTGGCGGTGACCCTGGTGTTTTTTGTCTGGGGGCGTTGGCGTTACGATCTGGTGGCCCTGACCGCCCTGATGCTGGTCTTCATCGCCGGGCTTGTGCCGGCCGACCAGGCTTTCCTGGGCTTCGGGCACCCGGCGGTGGTCACGGTGGCGGCCGTTCTGGTGATGAGCCGCGGACTGCTCAACGCCGGGGTGGTGGACGTTTTGTCGCGCCGCCTGGCCAAGGTGGGCGACCGCCCCACGGCCCAGACGGCCACCCTGACCGGCGCCGTGGTGCTGTGCTCCAGCGCCATGAACAACGTGGGGGCGCTGGCGCTGTTGATGCCGGTGGCCATCTGGATGTCGCGCCGCAGCGGCCGTTCTCCGTCCCTGCTGCTCATGCCCCTGGCCTTCGGTTCGCTCATCGGCGGCCTGGTCACCCTCATCGGCACTCCGCCCAACATCATCATTGCCGCCTACCGCGCCGAGACCGGCGCCCCGGCCTTCGGCATGTTCGACTTCGTTCCGGTGGGCACCGCCGTGGCCCTGGTGGGGTGGCTGTTCATCGCCGTGCTGGGATGGCGGCTCACCCCCAAGCGGGACAGCGCGAATGCGACGGAAGACCTCTTTGAGATCGAAAACTACATCAGCGAGGTCATCATCCCCGAAACATCCAAGCTCGTGGGCAGAACCATCTTTCACCTCACCTCGCAGTTGGAAAAGGAAACCGAGGCCACCGTGGTGGGGCTGGTGCGCGGCGAGCGTCACATTCCGGCCCCCTCCTGGTACGAGGAGATCCAGGCCGGCGACATCCTGATGGTGGAGGCCACTCCCGAGGATCTCAAGGCGCTCATCGACACCACCGGATTCGAACTGGCCGAATGCAAGGGCGACTGCAAGGCCACCCTGGGTTCGGATGAGATCCGCCTGCTGGAGGCCGTGGTGACGATGGACTCGCCCCTGCCCGGCAAGACGGCGGCCAGCCTGCACCTGCGCCGGGACTACGGGGTCAACCTCCTGGCCATCGCCCGCCGGGGGCGAAGGCTCAAACGCCGCATCGGCCAGACGCAGTTCATCATCGGCGACATTCTGCTGCTCCAGGGCAGCGAAGAGGCCTTGCAGGCCACCCTGAAAACCTTCAACTGCCTGCCCCTGGCCGAACGGAAGCTGCGCATCGGCGAGCCCCGGCGGGTGCTGCTGGCCGTGGGCATCTTCGCCGCGGCCATGCTCCTTTCCGCCCTGAACCTGCTGCCGGTGCAAATTTCCTTCACCGCCGCCGCCGTGGTGATGGTAATCGTCGGCCTCGTTTCCCCGGCAGACATCTACGAGAGCATTGACTGGCCCGTCATCGTGCTCCTGGGGGCCATGTTTCCCCTGGGGCACGCCTTGGAAAGCACCGGGGGGGCGCAACTGATCGCCGCGCAGTTGCTGCGGCTTTCCGAGGGCATATCCCCCATGGCGACCCTGGCCGTCATCCTGGTGGGCACCATGCTGCTGTCCAACGTGGTGAACAACGCGGCCGCCGCGGTGCTCATGGCGCCCATCGCCATCACCCTGGCCCGGGGCATGGGCGTTTCGGCGGATCCCCTCCTCATGGCGGTGGCCGTAGGCGCTTCCTGCGCCTTTCTCACCCCGGTGGGGCACCAGTCCAACGCTCTGGTCATGGCCCCGGGGGGTTATCAATTCGGTGACTACTGGCGCCTGGGACTCCCCCTCTCGGCACTGGTGACGATGGTCGCCGTGCCGTTGATTTTCTGGTTCTGGCCCCTGACACCGGCAACAATCCCTTGAGGCACCCGAACCTTCCGATTCGCCGCACCGCGTTACAGTGACGGGAAAGATTTTTCGAGAAGTGAAGATCGGGGATCAGTCGCCGGCGATCATTTCGATCTCGACCCGACGGTTCTGGCTGCGTCCGTGGTAGGTGTCATCGGAGGCCACCGGGTTCGCCGGTCCCAGACCGGTGGCGGTGATCTGAGCGGCGCTGATGCCCTGCCCGATGAAGTAGCTTTTGATCGCATCCGCCCGGAATTTGGAAACGTTTATGTTGTAGGTCTTGTCCCCCAGGCTGTCCGTGTATCCGGTGATGATCAGCCGCGTCCCCGGACGGCTTTTCACCACCTCGGCCAGTTGCTGGAGTTTCTGGAATGCATCGTCACCGATCTGGTTGGAATTGTAGGGAAAGCGAATCACGGTGGTTTCCTTGGACAACGGAACCGCTCCAGGGGACGCGGCTTCAGGCGCCAACGGTCCCACCGCCACCGGATGGGCCAACTGGCGGGCCTGGACATCCCCGGGCACCGGATTGCCCTCCCCCACGCCCCCAGTGGCAGGGCTTTGCTCCGGCGCGGGAAGCTGAACCGCCTCGGCCTCCCCGGCACCGAAGGTTTGTGTCTCTCTGTCGGCCAGGCTGGCCATCCCAGGGGGAGAACCCTCCCCGGGCGCGGTTGCGGGCACTTCCGACGGACCGCCGTCGGGAAGCGATTGAAGGGGCGGCCCGTCTTCGGATACAGAAGAATGTATCTGGTAAACATTCCGCGAAGAAGTACCGGCCGGAGCGGTCCATCGTTCCAGGTACCGGGGGGGATAAATAGAGATGGCCTGAAAGGCCAGCAAGCCTAAAAAGACCACCGCCAATCCCGTGGCAAGAATCCGCGGCCACGGCCGCGGCCGAGGCGGCAAAAGCCGGGCGTCACCGATTCCGTTGCGGCCATCAGGATCTTTTTCATCCTGTTTTTTGGGGAGAATTGCAGGGGCCGCCGCGTCTGCCCCGGGATCCGAGGCCGGCTCATCCTTGGCTTTGTTCACCCCGGAGAAAGCGGACTTCAACTCTTTGATGCATTGCTGCACCACGATTTCGTCCACCCGATGCTTTTCCTGAACAAAGGCCGTCAGCAACGCCTGATCACCCATCACATTGATCAGGCGAGGGTTTCCCCTGGAATAATTCGCCATGAGTCGAACGGCGCGATCCGTGAAGATTTTTTCTTCGGTGCCCGCCACTTTCAGACGAAATCGGATAAAGTCTTCAACTTCGTTCCGGGCCAACGGACCGATGGTATAAAGGGTTGTAATCCGCTGCCGCAACGCACGATTGGCATCTTTCAACAACTTCTGATTCAGTTCATTCTGCCCCACCAAAACGATATTGATGAGCTTTTCGTCCGGCCGTTCAATGTTTGACAGCAGACGAATCTCCTCGAGCATCTCGTCGCTCAGGCGCTGGGCTTCATCGACAATGACCACCACATTGTTTCGCTCTTCGTGGGCCCGATGCAGAAAAAGGTTCATTTCAACGAGAAATTCGCCTTTGGTCCGAAAATCACTTTTGATATTGAATTGAGCGGCCAAGAACCGGAAAAAATCCAACTGATCCAAGCCTGGATCGGAAATTCGGGCCACATGGGTGTTTTTGTCCAGGCCTTGCACCAGCTTATTGATCACGGTGGTTTTTCCCGTGCCGACATCGCCGATGAGCAGGATAAACCCCCTCTTGTCCAGCACGCCGAAATGGAGACTGGCCCAGGCTTCCTTGTGGGCTTCGCTGAACCACATGAACCGGGGATCCGGACTGAGCTTGAACGGTTTTTCATTGAGCTGAAAATATTCAAGATAGGTCATGGAGGTGCCTATTTTTTTGAATTTTGGCAGAGGTGCTCCGGCTTGATGAAATGTCTCATCTTAATACCCCACCCCTGGCAAGCTGTCAATTATTCTCTTTAAGTTCAGGCACTTCCAATACAGGAAAAATCATCTAAACGCTGTCCCACCGATCGGGGCGAAGGTGACGGCCCCACCATCGCACGGGAAGATGCCCACCGCGGTCGGTTCAACGAAGCACCCCATAGTGGAGCAGCACGAGATCCACGTCGAGGCGACGGGTTTCCAACAGTTGCAGATGGAGGTCCAGCGGGGTGTCGAAAAGGGAAAGACCGCTACCGAACAACCTTGGTGAAATGGTGATGATGATCTCGTCGATGAGATTCGCGGTGGCAAAGAGACTGTTGATACGCGCCCCGCCTGCGAGAATCGCCTCCCGGTATCCCTCTCCAGCCAGTTTGGCCAGCAGTCGGGCAGGCGGGTCGGCGGTAAAAACAAGATCGGGAAAACGGCTGACCCGTTCGGCGTTGCGCGTCAACACCACATTTTTACGCCCCGGTAGCGGCTTGCCGAGGGTATCGAAAGTCTTCGACCCCATGATGATCACCCCCGCTTCCCGGGTGCGGGCGGCGAAGAAACGCTTGTCGGCCGAAGCGGTCCAATCGGGGAAATGCTCGCTGTTGCGGGCGATCTTGCCATCGACGGTTTGAGCCATCAACAGGACGAGTTTCATTTTATTGTTGCCTCGCGCAAGGAATTTTGTTCAATCGGTCCCCACTTCTCCGATTTACCGGCCGCTGCTTCTTCCCTCAGAACGCCCGCGGCAGTCGAATGGTAAAAACCGTCCCGCGCCCCGGGGCGCTGTCCACCGAAACCTCGCCGCCGTGGGCCTGGACGATGTGCTTGACGATGGCCAGCCCCAGCCCCGTTCCCCCCATTTTGCGGCTGCGCGCCTTGTCCACCCGGTAGAACCGTTCGAACAATCTCGGCAGGTGCTGTCGGGCGATGCCCGGTCCCTGATCCCTCACCGTGATCCGGACCTGGTGATCGTCGGCCTCGATGGTCACCTCCACCGCCGTTTCCTCGGGGCTGTACTTGACGGCGTTGTCGATGAGGTTGACCAGAGCCTGTTCCAGCAGTGGCGCCGAAACGCGGGCCGTCACCGGTTGGGGGGAATCGTTTTGGACGATACGAATCCCCCGAGCCGTCGCGGCCGCCTGACAGAGGTTTACCGCACCCCTTACCACCGCGCCGACATCCTCGTTGCGCAGGGCGATCTCCCGTGTCTCGGCATCCCGCTCGATCCGTGACAGCTTGATCAAATCGTCGATGATGGCCCCCAGTCGCCGGACATGCTTTTCGATGATGCCCAGAAACCGTTGGACCTCCTCGGGCTTTTCCACCCCGCCATGTTGGAGGGTCTCGACGAATCCGCGGATGGCGGTCAGCGGCGTCTTGATTTCATGGGACACGTTGGCGGCGAAATCCCGGCGCATGTTCTCCAGCCGTCGCACATGGGTCACGTCGCTCATCACCAACAGCAGGCCGATGCGCCGCCCCTCCTGGTCGCGCAGAGGCGTGCAGCGGATGAAAAGGGTTCTGGCTTCCGGTTGGTACACCGTCAGATCGGCCTCGGTCCGCTGATCCTCCTCCTGGGCGCGCGCCACCAGGCGCTGTAACTCGCTGTTGCGGATCACCTCGGCCAGGGGGCGGCCGACCAGCTTGTCGGCCTGGGGGACCCCGAGAATCTCGGCGGCCGGCAGGTTGGATTGGATGATTCTTTCGTCCAAATCCAGGGCCAGTACCCCTTCCCCCATGCTCGAGAGGATGGTGGCCATCTCGTTGCGCCGGCGAATCGCCCTCTGGACATGCTCGTCCAACTGGACGGCCATGTGGTTCATTGCCTCGGCCAGAGCCCCGAGTTCCAGCGTCCCGTAGATCGGCACCCGGTGCGCCAGGTCGCCTTCGGCAAAACGTTGGGCGCCGGCCTGGAGGGTTTTCAGCGGCACGCTGAGACGACGGGCCACCCACCAGCTCAATCCCGCCGCCAACAAGGCGATAAGCAGCCCCCCCGCGGCAATACGACCGTAGATGAGACTCAGCTGGGTGTCGAGGTCGGACACCGGCAGGGCACAGCGGATCACCGCCGTCGGCCGTTGCTTTTCTCCCAGGGCCACCGCCACGTACATCATCGGTTGATGCAGGGTATCGCTGTAGCGCATGGCCCGCCCCGTCCCGACTTGCCGCGCGGCGATAAACTCCGGCCGATCACTGTGGTCGTCCATCTGCACCGGATCCCCAATGCTGTCCCCCAACACCTCACCGGAGGGATTCATCACCGTGATCCGGGTCTCAGACAGGCGCCCGGCGTGCTTGCAGAACCCATCCACCGCACCGGCGTCCAGAGGGGTCAGGTAGGCGGCCGCCTGAAGACCGGCCAACCTGGCCCGGGCGGTGAGATTGGCGGCGGTCTGATCGTAATAGAACCGACGCAGGGCAGCGGAGCCCAGGGCCGTGGCGGCGCCCAATGCAACGAGAACCACGATCATGTAAGAGGGAAACAGTTGCCAGATCAACGACCGTTTTTTCATACCGCCTCACAAAAACGGTAACCGACGCCACGTACCGTTTCAATGTATCGGCCGGCGCTGCCGAGCTTCTTTCGCAACCCCACCACCTGAACATCCACGCTGCGATCGGTGACCGGATAGTTATCGCCGCGAACCGCGTCAACAATCTGGGTCCGGGTAAAAACCCAACCGGGTCTCCGCGCCAGACAGTAGAGGACCTGAAATTCCGTGTAGGTGAGGTCCACCGGTACCCCGGCGACCCTGACCTCCCGGCGGCCGGGATGAATGGTCAAATCGTGAATTTCGATGGGATCCTCGCCCTCGACGGCCGGCTCGCTGCGGCGCCGCAGCACCGCCTTGACCCGCGCCACGAGAATGCGGGGGCTGAACGGTTTGGTGACGTAATCCTCGGCCCCCAGCTCCAGGCCGGCCACCACGTCGGCCTCCTCTCCCTTGGCGGTGAGCATCACGATGGGAATCGACCGGCAGCGGGCATCGTTCTTCAGGCGCCGGGCCACGTCCAGACCGTCCATGCCGGTCAGCATCAGGTCCAGCACGATGAGATCCGGCGGCTGCTGGCGGACCCTGTCCAGCGCCCTTTCTCCCGAAGTCGCCGTCTCCACCTGGAACCCTTCCCGCTGGAGGTTGTAGCCAACCAGCTCCACGATGTCTTCCTCGTCATCGACGACCAGGATTGTCTCCTTTTTCATCTGAAGGCTCCCTTTCAGGGCTGTCGCTGTGTCTGTGTTGGTGCGTATCATATTGGTGTTTTGTGGGAAAGCGGTGAGCGGCATGTTAGAAAATCATTCAGAGAGGATTCGTGCCCATCGTCGGAAGCCGCCACACCGGTGCGATGCGGCCGATCTTCGGCTCGCTTTTACCGCCGCCCCCGGATCCTCGCCACCGTCCGCCCTTGTAATGGATCGTCGATTTTACTAAATAAAATCTTATGGGCTACGTGTTCGATTTCAACGATGCGCAAGTATGGCGCGACTGGCTCGAAGAACCGGCCTATCAGGCCTCTTTGGGCTTACAGTGTCAGACGATGCTGGATCTTCTGGATCCCAAGCGCCTCGATTCCCTCTTGGCCATCGGCTGCGGCACCTGCGGCTGCCTGGCGCCACTGCTGGCGCGGGGAATCGACGTCAGCGGCATCGACCCGTCTCCCTACATGCTCGATATCGCTCGCGAACGCTTCGGCCGCCGCATCGAACTGTACCGGGGAGTGGCCGAAGACCTTCCTTTCGATGACAACCAATTCAACCACGCGGTGTTTTTCTTTTCCCTGGAATACGTGGACGACCCGGACCAGGCCCTCGCCGAGGCGTTCCGGGTCGCCAAGGACCGTGTCTTCATCGGTGCCTGGAACCGTTTCAGCCCCCATCACCTCCGGCGTTGGACCGCCCGACGGGCGGGATCATCGCTGTTTAACAACGCCCGCTTCCTCGATCTCTGGCAAATACGGCGCTTGGTGGGCGAGCGGATGGGCGAAGTGCCGTTGCGGTGGCGCAGCGTCTGTCAACTGTCCGCCAGGCCACAGGGCGCCACCCTGTGGGCTGAGCGGCTTCGGCTGATCCAACATTGCCCTTTCGGCGATTTTTTGGGGGTGGCGGTGAGCCTGGTGCCCCGCTACCGCACCCGCCCCCTGGAGCTCACCTGCCCGGCCGGCCGATCCACGGTGGCCGGGGCGGGGCCTTTTCTCTCCAGACGCGCGCCGAGCGGCCGGGAGACCGCCGGCCAAGGAGATCGCCATGGAAGCCTCTCTGTATGAAAAACT
This sequence comes from Desulfobacteraceae bacterium, assembly GCA_028700185.1. Lineage (GTDB taxonomy): Bacteria > Desulfobacterota > Desulfobacteria > Desulfobacterales > UBA2174 > UBA2174. The sequence continues at coordinate 45,467 of JAQVTF010000002.1, forward strand.
GGAGGACGATGTCGTCCGGTGCCATCTGTGCCATCACCGCTGCCGGATCAAGGAAGGCCGGCGAGGGATCTGCCAGGTGCGCGAAAACCGGCACGGGGTCCTGGAAACCCTCGTTTACGGACGGCTCATCGCCAGGCACGTGGACCCCATCGAAAAGAAACCGCTCTTTCACGTTTTGCCCGGTACCCGCAGCTACTCCATCGCCACGGTGGGTTGCAATTTCCGCTGCGCCTTTTGCCAGAACGCCGACATCGCCCAGCTTCCCGCGGATCACGAGGGCATGATCCTCGGAGAGCCGGCGACCCCTGAGGAGGTGGTCTCGGACGCCTTGGCCCAGGGATGCCGCAGCATCGCCTATACCTACACGGAGCCCACCGTCTTTTTCGAGTTCGCCCGGGATACGGCCCGCCTGGCGACGGCCCAAGGACTACGCAACATCTTTGTGACCAATGGCTACATGACCCCCGAAGCCCTGGATGCCATCGGATCGGACCTGCACGCGGCCAATGTGGACTTGAAGGCCTTTTCCGATGATTTTTACCGCGCCTACTGCGGTGCCCGTCTCGCGGGAGTCACAGAGACGCTGGCCTACATGCACAAGCTGGGCATCTTCGTGGAAGTGACCACCCTGGTGATTCCCGGTCTCAACGACGATCCGTCCGAACTGCGCGCCCTGGCCGATTTCATTGTCGAAACCCTCGGGCCGCAAACCCCGTGGCACGTGAGCCGGTTTCATCCCACCTACCGGCTCCTGGATCGTCCGGTCACTCCCCTGGCCACCTTGACCAAAGCCCGCGAAATCGGCCTGCAAGCCGGTCTCAAGCATGTCTATGTGGGCAATGCCCCCGGCCTCGACGGCGAGGACACCCGCTGCCCGGAGTGCGGCCAGGTCTTGATCCAGCGCCGGGGGTTTTCCCTGGGCCGCATCCGGCTGAAAAACGGCGCCTGCCCCGACTGCGGCGCACCGGTGGCGGGAATTTGGGCGTAGAGGGTGATCGGTTGTCGGTTAACAGTTATCGGTTATCGGGGTAAGGTTTCGGGGGGCGGGAACAGCGAGGTGTCGCCTGTCCGGTTCCGGGTGCCAGGGAGGGCCCTGCGGCCACATCAAGTTTTTTCCGCTGAAGCCAGAAACCTGAAAACTTGGATGTGACCATGCCCAATTGCCTGGAGATGCGCCTGGAGATCTTCGGCCCTTCAACATGGCCCCCGGATCAAGGTCCGGGGGGACGAGCTGCTGAAAAATGCCGGATGCATGCGGCACAGTCCGAGGCTCCGGCCCCATTCCGTCATTCCGGGCTTGATCCGGAATTTATCTTCATCGGGACGAGACCGCGGAAGCCTCTCCGGAAATTGCCAAAGCCGCCGTCACCGGCTTGCCCCAACCGGTCACAATAGAGGCCGGAGGCAGTGCTGAAACCTTGAACCTGGAACGCGCCGAAGGTGCTTTGAACCTTGAACCTTGAACGCGCCAAAGGCGCCTTGAACTTGGAACCTGGAACGCGCCGAAGGCGCCTCCCCTTGGTCAGCGTCATCCTGCCCACCTACAATCGGGCCGCCTGGGTGGCCGAAGCGGTGGACTCGGTGCTGGATCAGGAGGGGCCGAGCTTTGAGCTGATCGTGGTGGACGACGGCTCCGTCGACGAAACGCCCAAGGTGCTGGCCGCCTACGGCCATCGCCTTCAGGTTTTGCGTCTGGAACGTGGCGGGGTGTCCCGGGCCCGCAATCGGGGCGTGGTGATAAGCCACGGTGAATTCCTGGCGTTTCTGGACTCCGACGACCTGTGGTTGCCCGGCAAACTCGCCGCCCAGGTGGCCTTCATGGCGGCCCATCCGGAAATGTCCATCTGCCAGACCGAGGAGATCTGGATCCGCAACGGCCGGCGGGTCAACCCCCGCCAGCGTCACCGCAAGGCCGCCGGACTGTTCTTCGAACGCAGCCTCGAGCTCTGCCTGGTGAGCCCTTCGGCGGTGATGATGCGCCGGAGCCTGTTTGAGGCCCTGGGCGGTTTCGACGAATCCCTGCCCGCCTGCGAAGATTACGACCTGTGGCTGCGCATCGGGTGCCGGCACCCGGTGGGGCTCATCGACGCCCCCTTGGTGGTCAAGCGCGGGGGGCATGGGGACCAGCTTTCCCGCATGCCAGGCCTGGACCGCTTCAGGATTCGTGCCATCGCCGGGCTTTTGGCCGCGGGCATACTGGACTCCGGCCAGCAGCGGGCCGCCGTGTCGGTCCTGCGCACCAAGTGCCGCATCTATGCGGCAGGCTGCCGCAAGCGGGGCCGTCTGGCGGAAGCCGACTTTTATGAGACCCTGGCCGCGGATCCTTTGAGCGTATCGGCTGAAACATTTTCAAAAATAACGCCAAACACCGCCTCGGTCTTCCCCTAGGCGCAACGTCAACTTCCGGCTGACGCCGAGCCGCCCAAACAGTGCCGCAACCGCCGGTCATGGCCATTTTTGAACAACACCAACCCAGTGGAGCCCCTTGGAACCCATGCCTCCCCCTACCGATGCCAATAGCGTCAAGGAACGGACCGCCGTCATCTCCCTGCTGACGGATGGACTCCAGCTCATTCCTTCCGTTATCGTGGCCGTTCTGGCCAACTCCATGACCCTGTACACCGACATCATGGGGGACCTGAATGTCCTTTTCACCAATTTCATGCTTTGGCTGATTCTCAGGCGAATGCGCCGTGGCATGGGCGTTCACTACGACTATGGCACCGGAAAAGTCGAAAACCTCGTCACGGTTATCGGCGCCTGCGTTCTGATCCTTTCCCTGGGATACGTGGTCTACACGGCCGTGGCGCGGCTTTTTTCCCCCGTTCAGCTGCAAACCGAAGCCACCTTGCTCGGCGCGCTGGTCATGTCCTTCGCCGCCGTGCTGTACGGTTTTTTGTGGTTTCGCAACTATCGGATCAGCCAAATCCACCCGTCTCCCATCGCCGACCTCCAGTGGCGCGTGCCCATGTCCAACGCGTTGATCTCCGTGGCCCTCCTGCTTGTCTTGGGCGCCATGGTGATTTTTCGTCGTTCCGCGTGGTCCATCTACATCGATCCGGTCGTCTCCCTGATCATGTCCGCCTTTATCCTGTGCACCTTCTTCGGCGTGATCAAAACATCCTTTTTCGATCTTCTGGACAGGACCCTGGAAGAGCGCCACCAGATGACCATCACAAGGGAACTGGCTCAATTTTTTGAAGAATACCGGCATTTTCACGGAGTTCGGTCAAGGCGCACCGGCGGCCGGATTTTCATCGAAATTTTCCTGGAATTCGACCCCCAGCGGTCGGTGGGAGAAATTCAGGCGGTCGCGGCCCGGCTGCGCCAGTCCATCCAGGAAAAGATTCCCCACAGCGCCGTGAGCATCGCCTTGGCCGACGGTCCACCGCACTGATAGGCAAATCAGCCCGGCATTGATCATAAACCGACGTCCGGATGACAGCGTCGAATGTAATCCAGCAACGTTTGGGTTTCCCCGGGCAGGATGTGAAGCTGCTGATAATCGAGCACGACGTTGTTGAGGTACTGCAAAAGCAAGGCATCCCCGATGGGCGATTCCGGGAAAACACCGGCGAAAAAGAAGCCCATGTCTTCAAAGCACTCCGTGTAGCGCAAAGCGGTGCCGTCTTCGAGGCTCAGTCCCAGAGAGATGGACGCCACCCCCTGGACGCAGAGCCGGCGCAGTTCATGGCGAATCCGGTCCGCCAAATCCGCGCCGGGACGGCAAACGTAAATTTCGGCGCTGCTTTCAACCGGCACTACCCTGGTTCTCAACACCGTGTCGCCGGTCGGTTCAGCCGGCGGCGGAGCGGCTTCTTCAACGAAACAATGCGGGGCATGGACCGTCCCGTACAGGCGCCGGATCTCTTCGCCATGCCGCGAGGGCGGGTAAAGCGTCCGCGCCTGGGGCTTGCGCAGGTACTGGTAAGAGAAAACCACGCTGATCCTCTGGTCCACCCGTTCACTGATCCCCTTGAAATTCCAGGTCGCCGGGGAAGTGGCCAAGAGGAGGGCCAGCGGTTTCAAGCCGCTTCGGACGGCCATCTTCTGGCTGAAGAGATGAATGGTCACGGAATAACAGAAAAGACCCACGAGATCTTTCTGGATGGCGGTCTTATACAGAAACTCGGCGATCTGGCTGCCCAGCCGGTTCATGTGCCGGTATTTGGGGTCCACGAACACGAAATCGACACTGCCGCTTCGGGCTTCGGGCCCATCTATAATCAGGGCGCCGTGCCCCATGAACTCTCCCCGCCGGGTTACGGCAACGGCGGAAACCATGAGACCTTGCTCGTTGAGCGCCCGTATTTTTTCGGGGTAGTAGATCACGTCATCGAAAAAAGTATAACCGTGGGACTTGTAGGCCCCTCGGCTCACTTCAATGGCTTCATGGGGGAGCAGAGATCGAACGGTGTATTCCACCACGGGCGGCCGGATCTCTGCTTCGTCTTCTGTTGCCGGGGCCTCCGACGAATCCTTTTGAGGCGGTTCCGCGGGGGGGGCGTCGCAATACTTCACCAGCAAGGTCCGCTTGCCGTGAAGTCCTAGATTACAGTACTCGACGTGGTCCATCATCCCCTGCACGAGCTTCAATCCCAACCCCGAAACCGTGGTATCGCGCCAGGCCTTTTTCGGATCGTAGGCCGGCAGCAGATTCGGATCGAAGGGCATCCCCTGATCGTCGATGCAAATCGACATCCCGTAAGGATCGCTGATGCCGAAACAGATTTCGAAGGTGGCTGACGCCGCCTGATCCCCCAAACTGTGATGAATGACATTCACCACAGTTTCTTCAATGGATAACAGTACCTTGTGAATCTGCTCGGCGGACAATCCGACCATTTTGCCAAACCGTGCGGCGGTCTCCGTCACCATGGGCAAATAGGTCATCCTGGCCGGCAGGTTGATGCGGACGCTGTCCCTGTGATCATGCTGTTCAGACACTTGAGTGTTCCTCTATTATAAAATCGTATAAAATCGTATTTCCTATCTTTTTCCCTGCGTCGTCACCCGGGCATCGCCCCGCTCTTTTTCTCTTGCCGTCTCAACGATCCGGCCCATCGCGCCAGGGCGGCGATATCCGCCGGCGTGGTACGGCAGCAACCACCGATAATCCGGGCCCCGGCCCGGTACCAGTGGGGGGCCGCCTCGGCAAAGGGGGCCGGTTGGGATCCGTCTCGCCAGGCACGAATCTGTGCATCGTACACCTCCCCGGAATTGGGATAAACGATGATGGGCTTGTCGGTGGCGCCACGGGCCGCCCGAATCAGATCCGGCACGAAGATGGGGGCTGTGCAGTTGACGCCCACGGCCGCCACCTGGGGGTGGGCGTCGAGAAAACGGGCGCAGTCGGCCAACGCCTCGCCGTGGCAGACATGGGCGCCGTCCCTGGCGCTGAAGCTGAACCAGGCCCAAGTACCGGGGAACTCGCTCAGGAGCCGGCTCAAGGCCCTGGCCTCGGCCAGGCAGGGCAGGGTCTCGCAAGCCAGCAAATCCGCTCCGGCCGCCACCAGTGCCGCCATCCGGGGTCGATGAAACGCCACCAGCGCGTCTTCGCTCAAATCGTAGTCGCCCCGGTACTCGGACCCATCGGCCAGATAGGCGCCGTAAGGTCCCACCGAGGCGGCCACCAGGGGCCGGGGACGGTCAACCCGGTTGGCCGGTTGCCGCCAAAACGCATCGCGGACTTCAGCGGCCAGGGTCACGGAACGCCCCATCAACGCCAAGGCTTCATCCGGCTCCAGGCCCCGGCGGATCAATCCCGGCAGCGAAGCCTGGTAGCTGGCGGTGATGGCCACGTCGGCGCCGGCGGCAAAGTAGTCCGCATGTACCGCGGCAATCCGCTCGGGGGTCTCCAGCAACACCTTGGCCGACCAGAGGGGATCGTTGAGATCACACCCCCGGGTTTCCAGTTCGGTGGCCAGGGCACCGTCCAGGATCACCACGGAATACTGCGCCAGAATGGTTTGCAGGGGGTTCATGACCACAAGCCTCCAAATCGTTGTCCTGTTGTTCAGCGGTCGGCAAGACGCCTTCGCAGGTACCGGACCTGCCCTTCCTTGGTGAGGGGGATGACCCAATCGGCGTAGTAGTCGCGCACCACGGTCGGATCGATGCGGTGCCGGCTATTGCCGACGGCCGAAGCCTGGAGGGTTTCCACCTTGCGTGCCACCCGGTCCAGGATACGCGCTTCCACCTCGGTGCGGGTCAACCTTGCCAGCAACCGCTCGCGGTCACCGGCGGCCAGCAGGTCCTTGAAGGTTTCGGGATCGGCGCGGTACTTGCTCTCGGCCACATAGAGGGCCCCGTAATGGATCCGCCGCGAGATGGCCTGAATGGCGTAGACATCGTGTTCGACGCTGGAGCCGTACTGGGCGTCGTCCCCGGGGGCGCAAATCCGCGCCACCAGCTCCAGGTAGCTGGAACGGATGGGATCAGTGAGGTTCACCCGATCATAATTATCTATTTCAAGACAATTTTCCGGCAGATGAACCCGGCGGCGAGCCGGGGGCAGGCAACGGTTGAAGGGTCTTTCCTCCGGGGCGCAGAAACGGCCGAAACGGGCGTCCATTTCTTCCTGGTAGCGCAGACGCACTTCGAAGAGACTCGCCGTGGCCTCTCCTTCGAACCCGCTGCGGCCGGGAAGATAGGCCTGGCGATTACAGCGGAATTGGGCCCGGTCGATGAGTCTGGCGATGATGGTTTCTTCCAGGCTTTCAAGGTCAGCGGCGATTTTTTCAAGATCGGGGGCAGACATCGGCAATCAGTCGCTTCGTTGGTGATTCGATTGGGGCCTCTGAAGGCTGCGGTTCATGCTTCCGGTGACGTATCCTTCCAGGTCCAGGGCGACAAAGGTGAACCCGAGTCGTTGCAACGCTTGCCGTAAACCGATTCTCGAGGCCGGCGTCATCAACCGGTCAAAATAAGCCGGGGCCACTTCGATGCGAGCGATGTCGCCGTGGTGCCGCACCCGACCTTCGGGAACCCCGCGGCGCCTCAGCTCGGCTTCGGCTTCCGCCACTTGCGCCAAACGGGCCGCCGTGATGGGGATCCCGTAGGCGATGCGCGTGGCCAGACACGGCTGGGCCGGCTGATTCCAGGTCTCCAATCCCAATTCCCGCGACAGGACACGAATCTCACTCTTTTCCAGGCCAACCGCCTCCAGTGGTGCCAGGATACCCGCCTCGCGAGCGGCCCGGTGACCGGGGCGATAATCGCGCCCATCATCCACCGTGGCCCCATGGGCGATGTGGGCTATACCGCGATGGGCAGCGATCTCTTTCAGTTTGACAAACAAGCGCTGTTTGCAGACATAACAGCGCTCAGGCCCATTTCGGACAAAGTCTTGACAGTCCAAAATCGAGTCCGTGAAGCACTCGTGGACCACGGACAGCCGATTGGCCAACGCGCGTGCCGCAGCGGTCTCGTCGGTCGAATGCACCCCTCCGCAAGCCGTGGCGGCCGTCACTTCTTCTCCCAACACCCGTCTTGCCATTGCCAGCAGGTAGGTCGAATCCACTCCTCCTGAAAAGGCGATCAACAACGGCCGGTGATCCCGGAGCCAACGTTTGAGGCGGTCTTGTTTTTCGTGGGCGATTCCGGGATCCATACAGGGCGCTATTCCCTTATCCACTTGAATGAAGAACTGAAAAGTTGTTTACAAGAACGACACGGTCCATTATACATGGCAACGATGCCAACCTTTGGATGATATGCCAACCATTCAGCAATCGCAAAGGGGTTTTTAAATGGGCAAAGACAGTCTGACAAAGTCTACCACCAAGAAGAAGACTTCCTCCAAGAAAAAGAAAACAGCCGCCGCCAAAAAGGCCGCCGCACCGTCCCTGCGCGACCTGCTGCACAAGAAATTCGATTGGCGCGGGCCTGAATCACTTTACCAGCCGCCGGCACCGGCAACCCGCGGAGATTTTACCGCACCGCCGTTTATCGAAACCGACGATCCTGAAGAAGCGAAACGGATCCGTGCGCTGTTGTTCAAAAAATTCAGTCTCGCCGACTTGGCTGCCGCTGCAAAGGCTGAAGCGGAGGCTCGATTAAAGGCCGAAGAGGAGGCCCGGAAGAAAGCCGAAGCCAAGGCCAAGGCCGAAGCGGAAGCCCAGAAGAAAGCCGAGGCGAAAGCCAAGGCCAAAGCCGAGGAGGAAGCCCGGAAAAAGGCCGAGGCGGAAGCCAAGGCCAAGGCCGAAGAGGAAGCCCGGAAGAAAGCCGAGGCGGAAGCCAAGGCCAAGGCCGAAGAGGAAGCCCGGAAAAAGGCCGAGGCGGAAGCCAAGGCCAAGGCCGAGGAGGAAGCCCGGAAAAAGGCCGAGGCGGAAGCCAAGGCCAAGGCCGAGGAGGAAGCGCGAAAGAAAGCCGAGGCGGAAGCCAAGGCCAAGGCCGAAGAGGAAGCCCGGAAAAAGGCCGAGGCGGAAGCCAAGGCCAAAGCCGAAGAAGAAGCGCGAAAGAAAGCCGAGGCGGAAGCCAAGGCCAAAGCTGAGGAGGAAGCGCGATTGAAAGCAAAAGAGGAAGCGCGAATCAAGGCGGAAGCCGAAAAGCTGGTCGCTGAACGCGCTGCGGCACGAAAGGCAGCGGCGGCCAGTGAACCGCAGGTTTCGGTCACTTACGGAGATGCCCAGGGCACTCCGCCCTCAGCCCCATCGGCCCCCGTGGACAACACCGGCCGCTGGGCCATGATGGGCTTGGCCGGGGGCATCGCGTTGCTTTTTGTCCTGATCGTCGGCGCCAGCTTGGCCAATTCGAGCAAGTACTATCTCGAGTCGACTTCACAGGGTCTGGAGATTTACCAGGGCAAATTTGCTCCCCTGGGCACCCGCCAGGTCCTCTTTCTGCCTGGGGTGACCGGACCGGAAGCACCGGCGCCGGTGTATCGTCGGTCGGAGGTGATGCCCTTCGCGGTCCAGTATTTCCTCGCCCAGGCCGACGCTCGCCTGGCCGAGGCGTCCGTGGCGGATTACGCGCAGGTCAAGGAGCCGCTGGAAAAGGCCCTGGAATACGCCACCAGCCGCGATGAAAAACTGTTGATCCAGGATCGCCTGGATGCCATCGATCGGGCCATGTTGATCTACAAAGCACAGATCAGCGCCGCCCGCCAATCCCTCGATGGGTATGACGAGGCCATCAACGCTTATCGTGAAGCCCTGCGCCTCGCGGAAGCGGACATCGACATTCAGGCCATCGGAACGCGCATTGCCGCCGTGGAAACAGCCCGGGCCGACCTGAAGGCGCGGATAGCTGAGGCGACCGCCGCCGAAACGGCAGTTGCTGAAGAACCGGCCACCGAAGAAACCAACCCCGCCGAGTAGATGCTTTTCGCTTGAATCCGAGACCCTGATCGACAACGCCGCCCTCCGGGGCGGCGTTTCTTATGCCGTTTAGCGATCAATTGCCTCAAGGTGGGGCACCGTCATTGTCCATCGTCTTTCCTGCCTTTTTCACCGGCCCGGGCCTTGATTTCCCGCCAGCGCGCCAGGCGCTGACCCACCGTCTTCTCATATCCCCGCTCCGTAGGCCGGTAGAACGTCTTCCCTTCGAGCCCTTCCGGCAGGTACGCCTGGGGGGTGTAAGCGTCCTCGAAATCGTGAGCGTAACGGTAGTTACGGCCGTAACCCAGTTTTTTCATCAGGCCGGTGGGCGCGTTGCGGATATGCAGGGGCACGGGCAGGCTGCCGGTTTGCCGGATCGTTTCCATCACTTGGCCGTAGGCGGTGTAAAGCCGGTTGCTCTTGGGTGCGGTGGCCAGGTAGACCGCCGCCTCCACCAAGGCCAGTTCGCCTTCGGGACTGCCGAGCATCCGATAAGCATCCACCGCGGCCATGGCCAGGGTCAAGGCGAAGGGATCCGCCAGCCCCACGTCTTCGGCGGCGAACCGCACCATGCGCCGGGCAATGTAGAGGGGATCTTCTCCTCCGGCAAGCATCCGTGCCAGCCAGTAAACCGCTGCATCCGGATCGCTTCCCCGCAGGCTCTTGTGCAAGGCCGAAATCAGATTGAAGTGCGCCTCGCCCGCCTTGTCGTAGGCCAGCATCTTTTGCTGCAACGCCTGCTCGACCTGGGCCGTGGTGATGGAAACCGGCCCCTGCTGACCCTTTCTCTCCCCCTCGCCGACGGCCATGGCCGCGGCGATCTCCAGGCTGTTGAGCGCCCGACGGACATCACCCTCTGCCGCCGCCACCAGATGGGCCCGGGCTTCGGGTTCAAGGACGAGCCCCTGGCCGCCGAGTCCCCGTTCGGAATCCTCCAGGGCCCGGTCCACGATCCGGTTCACCGCCGCATCGTCCAAGGCGTCCAGAACGATGACCCGGCAACGGGACATCAAGGCGGGAATCACTTCAAAGGATGGATTTTCGGTGGTGGCCCCGATGAGGGTGATGAGACCGCTTTCCACGTGGTGGAGAAAGGCATCCTGCTGGGCCTTGTTGAAGCGGTGGATCTCGTCCACGAAGAGCACGGTGCGGCGGCGGTGAAACTCCCGTTGTCGCCGGGCCTCCTCGATGACGTCTCGAATCTGGCGCACCCCGGCCAACACGGCGGAAAACTGAACGAAATGGGCCGCGGTGGCGTTGGCCATGAGACGGGCCAGGGTCGTCTTGCCGCATCCCGGCGGCCCCCAGAGGATCATGGAGAAAACCTGATCGCGGGATACGGCGCTACCGATGAGGGTCCCGGGGCCGACGATGGACTCGTGCCCCTCGAACTCCGTCAGGCTTCGGGGGCGCATCCGTTCGGCCAAGGGGATGCCGCCGGCCGCGTGACGGCCGGCCTGATCGAACAAGTCCACGGTGGATCGATCTCCGTGAAAAATCAGCTCTTGCCGCCACGGCGGGGTTTTCGGGCCGGCTTTTTGCCGTCGCCGAAATCGATTCGCCCGCTGCGTTCCCGAAAGATGAGGCGCAGCGGGGTCCGGGTGAGCCCCGTCCCTTGGCGGATCTGGTTGACCAGGTAGCGCTGGTAGGAAAGATGGACCCCTTCCGGGGCGTTGACAAAGGCGACGAAGGTCGGCGGTCGGACAGACACCTGGGTGGCATAGTAGAACTTGAGGCGCCGGCCCTTGTAAAGGGGTGGCACGGTGCGGGTCACCGCCTCCTCGAGGATGCGGTTGACCCGCCCGGTGCCCAGACGGGTCATGTACTGGTCGTAAACCGTGTTGACAAGAGGAAAAATCCGGCCTACACGCTGGCCGGTATGCGCCGATACCGTCACCACCGGAGCGTGGGCCATGAACTTGGCCGCATCCCGCAGGGCCAGCTCCACGCGTCGCGCCGCCCCGGCCCGGGCATCCACCAGGTCCCACTTGTTGACCACGAAAATGCAGCCCCGGCCGCGATCCTCGACGTGCCCGGCGATGCTCACGTCCTGTTCCGTGATCCCCTGGGCCGCATCCACCACCACCAGGGCCACGTCGCAACGCTCCAGGCTGCGCAACGCCTTGATCACCGAGAACTTCTCGATGCGCGCCGACACCTTGGCTTTGCGCCGGATTCCGGCCGTGTCCACCAACCGGTAGTCACGACCGCTCACTGTCCAGCGGGTGTCCACCGCATCCCGGGTCGTGCCTGGCTGATCACTGACCAAAAGGCGCTCTTGGCCCAGGATCCGGTTGATGAGAGAGGACTTGCCCACGTTGGGCCGACCGACCACGGCGATACGGATCTGGCCCGCCTCCGTTTCATCTTTGCCGCCACGCGTCGCCCGCGGTAACCGCGCCACCAGGGCGTCGAGAAAATCATCCATGCCATAGCGGTGCTCGGCCGATATGGGATAGAGCTGTTTCATCCCCAGGGCGAAAAATTCATACAAGGCCTGTTCCTGTTCCTCCCCGTCGATCTTGTTGACGGCGTAAAGAACCGGCCCTTGATGGTCGTGAAGCCGATCCACCATCTCCCGGTCGAAAGGGGTCACCCCGCTGCGCCCGTCGAAGACCACCACCACCAGGTCTGCCTCGGCCACGGCGAGATCCACCTGTTCACGCACTTGGGGGGCGAAGGGATCATCTTGGGGGCCGGCGAACCCACCGGTGTCCACAACGGTGAAGGCCACATCGTTCCAGACGGCGTTGCCGCTGAGTCGATCCCGGGTCACGCCGGGAAAATCGTCCACCAGGGCCGCGCGGCTTTGGGTGATCCGATTGAACAGGGTCGATTTGCCCACGTTGGGCCGACCGATAATGACGACAATGGGTTTCATGGCGGCCAGCTATACTCTGCCCGCGGCGGAACTGTCAAACGAATGTCGGCACTTGCCCGGAGCCCCGTCAAAGCGCCGAGCCGGCAACGAAGAATATCTTCCGATGTTGCCCCCTGGCCTCCCCTATTGACCGCATTCCCTGGAGCGGTTAGAATTTCTAATAATTTCCATTCCCGCGGCCATGGGCCGGGGTTTTGCCGTCAACCTCCCAAGGAGAATTCAATGGGTCCTTCTCTTCGCCAGACCATCGCCGCCGTTCTGCTCCTCTCCGCGGCTTCGTCCCTCGGCGCCTGCGCCAGCACCGATTACCTGCCCGTACGCTACCAACTGCCCTCCTCCGCCCCCGACCTGGCCGCCAAACAGGTCATCCTGGAAGCGGTCGACCAACGGTCCCGAGCGGATATTTTCGGCCCGACGATGCGACAGACCTTTCGCCACTTCACCGGAAACTTCGCCCTGAGAGTGGCCCAGGACGACGAACGCGGCGTCCTGCTGGGGCCTGTGAATCTCACGGGACTTTTTCGGGAAGCCATGACAAAGCGGCTCAACGCTTCGGGAGTGCAAGTGGTGGATTCGACGGCGATATCGGCGCCGCGGATGCGGGTGATCCTGACGCGCTTCGCACTGGACCACAACAGCACGAAGTGGACCGCGGAAATCGACTATCGCGTCGAGCTGGCCGGCGCCGATAGCCGACAAGCCTCCCAGACCATCAGTGCCACCGAAGAGCGCCTGCGCCTACCCGGAAGCAGGGATGCCGAACGGGTGATCAGCGACGTTTTCACCGTAACAATCAATCGCCTTGATCTCGTCAAGCTCTTCGCCGACGCCGGCGTCTGAAGGTCCTGCCCACGGGGCTGCGACAGATTTCAGAGGAAAATACGGCGGCCAGCGGCCGAGCTGAAACCTGAAGCCCCAAACCCCGAATCTCGAACCTTGAACTTTGAACCTTGAACCTGGGCTTTTGAACCCCGCCAAGCGGCAACCCTCACCCCTCGACCCAGTCGAAGGTACGCGCCACGGCCTTCTGCCAGCCGGCCAAGGCGGTGGTACGTCGCTCCACGGACATTTGGGGCGCCCAAGTCCGGTCCTCGGCCCAGTTGCGCCTC
>JAQVTF010000222.1 GCA_028700185.1 Desulfobacteraceae bacterium
GACAATTCGGATTTTTTACGAAGGCATCATCATTAGTCATTCGTCAGGGGTCAGTGGTCATTTCCGGATCGGCTTTCCGAGGCCTCGTTCCGATGAACATGGATTCCCGCTTTCGCGGGAATGACGGAAAAAAAGCGGAATTCGTTCCGATGAACATGGATTCCTGCTTTCGCAGGAATGACGGAGGAGATGCGGAATTCGATACGGGACCGGAATGACGAACCTTTTTCCATATGGCGAAAGGCGGCCGGTCAACATGGTCCTGAAGCTAACCCATGACTTGACAGCTGCACCGGCTTGGATTAAGTTAAAGTTGTCTTACAAATTTCTTACTTCATAGGGACATCTGATGCAAACGACGAAACTATCAAGCAAGGGGCAGGTGATCATCCCAAAATCCGTGCGCGCAGCCCAGGGGTGGGAAGCGGGGCAGGCGCTGGTGGTGATCGATTGCGCAGACGGGGTGCTGCTCAAGCCCGCGGCCCCCTTTCCTGAAACGCTCATCGAGGAAGTCGGGGGATGTCTTTGCTACAAGGGCGAGGCCAAGTCATTGCAAGACATGGAGGACGCCATTCGCCGAGGCGCACTGGAGGCTTCTCGTGGTGACGGTTGACACCAATGTCGTTGTCCGCTTTCTCACCCGTGACGATGAAGACCAGTACCGGGCGGCCAAAGCCGTCTTTAGCCGATACCGTGTCTTTATCCCCGATACAGTCTTGCTGGAGACCGAATGGGTCCTTCGGTACGCCTACGCGTTCCCGAAGAAGGTCATCGGTGATGCTTTGATCAAGCTGTTGGGCCTATCCAATGTCCAGGTGCGAAATGCCGCGATGGTCGCCGAGGCAATCGCCTGGCAAAGCCAGGGTCTCGACTTTGCCGACGCGCTTCATCTGGCTGCCGGACAGGACCATCAAGCCTTTTTGACCTTCGATAAAGATATGATCAAAAGAGCCACAGGCCTTGCCCGCTGCGCTGTCAGACTGCCCGCCGCCCATTAGATCGGAGAAAGGTTTCCCCCCTCAGCCCTTTCCTCCCCCCTCCTCCCTTTCCCCCCGCCGCTCGAAGCGCATCTGGGAGATCTGCTCGGAGACCATGCCGATCATGAAGATGGTCACCGAGGTGGTGAGGAGCAGGGCGCTCATGTTGGTGAAGCGGCCTCCCGTAATGAAGGTGTACAGGTACCAGAGCAGCCCCAGCATGAACATGGCGAAGCTCACCGGCAGAAAAACCCGGAAGGGAGAAAACAGGGTGCAGATTCGGGTGATGATCATGAAGAAGCGCACCCCGTCCTTGAAGAACGAAATGTGGCTTTTTCCCTTGGCGCGCCGCTCGGTGCGGATGGGCACGTACTTGAGGCTCAGACCCGAGCGCAGCACCGCCAGGGTCATGGTGGTGGGGTAGGAATAGGTGTTGGGAAGCAGATGAATCAGGTCGCGAGCCAAGTGCGCCTTGACGGCACGAAATCCGCTGGTGAGATCCTGGATGGGAAACTTGGCCACGTAGCCGGCAAAGCGGTTGTAGACGGCGTTGCCCAGGGCGCGACCCAATGTGGCTTGGTCCTTGAAGGTGCGGGCGCCCACCACCAGGTCGTAAGCGGGCAGATGATCCAGCAGCCGGGGAATGTCGCCCGGGTCGTGCTGGCCGTCGCCGTCCATGAAGACCAGGATGTCGCCGGCGGCGTTGCGGATGCCGGTTTTCACCGCCGCCCCGTTGCCGATGTTGTACGGATGGCGGTGCACCTCGGCGCCGGCGGCCCGGGCCGCTTCGGCGGTATCGTCCGCGGAGCCGTCGTCGATGACCAGCACCTGGAATTGCGGCCCCACGGCGCGCACCTTCGACACCACGTCGGCGATGCTCTGGGCTTCGTTGTAGGCCGGGATGATGACGGAGACACTTGGACTTGGCATGGGATGCAGGGGCTCTCTACTTGTAATGATAACGGCAGGCCAGAATACGAAAAGGAATCCCCTCTGCACGGTTTTTGGCATCGACCAGGCGGTTTTTCATCGCCTCACTTTTCAACAGGTAAGCGGTCTCCCTTTCGGATTCGATCTCTCGCCAAAGATCAATGGGCACGATAACACCCGTGATGATATTGTTTTCATCGGCAATGTATTGAATTTGCCCCATCTGCCACCTCCAGCGATTCGCGGTAACCATTTTGCCTACAATTTATACCTGAATCGGATATCTGTAAACCGTTCAGCATCTTCTCTGACCCAACCGCAGCAAATGGACCACAACCGTCCGATCTCTCACCTAGTAGACCACCCGGTAGTCACCGAGGCGCAGCTTGCGAAAATCGGCCAAGTTTCCCGCCAGCGGCGCCCCGAATTGCATCGGCGCAACGGTCAGCTTGGCATCGATAGCGCGGACCACCCGCCGGGCCGCCGATGGCCCGATGCTTTCAAGATCGTCTTCCACGGCATGATGATAGATGACAGACCAGGTCATCGGTCGAATTTTCGCCGAATGTCATCGTGGGACAGGGCTTTCTTCCCGTCAAAACTGTCCAGTCGGGCGAGGGCCAGAGCCGTAAGGCGCAAATCTTCGATCTCCTCCAGCATGGCCTCGTAGCTTTCCATGGACAACAAGATGGCCTTGGGCGCATTGTTTTTCAAAATGATAAGCCGCTCCGTCTCACCTTTTTCAAGGGCTTCCAGCGTCGCGGAAGTTTTCTTGGAAAGGGCCGTGGCGGAAAGGTAGTCAGCAGCACGCATAATTCGGGATCTCCTTTATCCGATTATTTTGTATTAAATAGTCGGATAATTTTCCTTTGCCAATGCTTGAAGATCACGGCCCGCTTCACGGCTGCGATCCTTCCAGAACCCGCCCCGCCGCGTGCCAGCCCCATACGCGGACTCCTTTTCGCTCCAGCGATTCCTTCCCGCCGTAAACCAGGGCCGGGGCCACTGCTCTGCTGCCCGCCAAGGCCATCCATCGCTCCAGTCCGGTGAAAAAATCCCGGTTGAGGGTCTGGCCGGACTTGATTTCGATGGGCTGCAACCGGTCGCCCACCTCGGCAATCACATCCACTTCATGGCCCCCGCTGTCGCGGAAAAAATACAGGTCGGCCCGTTGCCCTCGGTTTAGTCGGGTTTTCACCAACTCGGAGACGACGAAGGTTTCGAATATGGCCCCCCGCAGCGGATGAGTGACCAACTGGTCGGGTCCCTGGATGCCAAGCATCCAGCACAGCAGGCCGGTGTCGTAAAAATAGATCTTGGGGGACTTGATCACCCGTTTATTGAAATTTTGGTGATGAGGGCGCAAGCGAAACAAAAGGTAGCTGGCCTCGAGCACGCCGATCCAGGCCTTGGCGGTGTTGTGACTGATCCCGCAATCGGCGGCCAGGGAGGAAAGGTTGAGGACCTGCCCGCTGCGGCCGGCGCACAACCGCACGAACCGCTGGAAAGTTTCCAGGTCCTGCACATTGAGGAGCTGGCGGACATCGCGTTCCACGTAGGCTGTCACATAGGCCGAAAGCCAGATCCGGGGAGCCAGGTCCCGGTCGTAAATCGGCGGGTAGCCGCCCTTGAACAGCATTTCCTCCAAGCTGGCCGGCATCTTGCCGGAGACCTGCAACTCCTGAATCGAAAACGGCATCAGCTCGATGAAGGCCGTGCGACCGGCCAACGACTGGCTGATGCCGGACATCAAGCCGAATTGCTGCGATCCGGTGAGCAAAAACCTTCCCATGCGGCCGTCCGTGTCGACGTTGGTCTGCAGGTAGGAGAGCAACTCGGGCGCTCGTTGCACTTCATCGAGAACCGCGCCCTCCGGCAATCGGTCCAGAAAGGCACGCGGATCATCAAGGGCCATTTGCCGAGTATCCGGCTCTTCCAGCGACAGGTAGGGCTTTTCATCAAAAACAGCCCGGGCCAGGGTGGTTTTCCCCGATTGTCGCGGACCAGTGACCGTAACAATGGGAAATCCGGTCAAGAGTTGGTGCATGTATGGTTGGACATCGCGGGGGATCATGGGAATGAAGGCTACTGCAGTATTT
>JAQVTF010000003.1 GCA_028700185.1 Desulfobacteraceae bacterium
ATGTGCCCATCAAGATGCCGGCGGTGGCCGGGATCCCGCCCACCGGGGTGTGGACCATCATTCTGCTGGCCTATGGTTTCATCGCCTCGGTGCTGCCGGTGACCACCCTGCTTCAGCCCCGGGACTTTATCAACTCCCATCAGTTGATGGTCGCCATGGCGCTGATCATGCTGGGCGTGCTGGTTTCGGCTTTTACCGGGCGGCTGGAGGTCGTGGCCCCTGCCCTTCAAACCACCCCGGCCCAGGCGCCGGCCATGTGGCCGTTCCTGTTCATCACCATCGCCTGTGGGGCCATCTCCGGCTTTCACGCCCTGGTTTCCTCGGGCACCTCGGGCAAGCAGGTGCGCTCCGAGGATGACGCGCTCTTTGTCGGCTACGGCGCCATGCTGATGGAAGGCGCCCTGGCCACCCTGGTGATCATTGCCGTGGCCGCCGGCATCGGCATGGGCTATACCACCAAGGCCGGCGAAACCCTGACGGGGGTGGCCGCCTGGACCACCCACTACGCCTCTTGGGCCGCCGCTGACGGGCTGGGCTCCAAGATCATCGCCTTCGTGGACGGTGCGGGCAACATGATCATGACCCTGGGGATTCCCAAGCAGTTCACCCTGGCCATCATGGCCGTCTTCGTGGCCTCGTTTGCCGGTACCACTCTGGACACCGCCACCCGTATTCAGCGCTACGTGCTCAGCGAGTTGTTCACCAGCTTCAAACTGGACTTTCTCAGCGGCAAGTACACCGCTACCTTCATCGCCGTGGGCACCGCCATGGTCCTGGCCTTTGCCACCGGCGCCGACGGGAAGGGGGCCATGAAGCTCTGGCCGCTGTTCGGTGCCGTTAACCAGACTCTGGCGGCCCTGGCCCTCATCGTGATCACCGTCTATCTCAAGGCCCGGGGTGGCCTGAAATGGCTGGTGGCCGGGATTCCGGCCGTCTTCATGGCCGTGATGACCCTCTGGGCCACGGTGATCAATCAACTCGATTTCGGAAAAGCACACAATCTGCTGCTTCAGACGATTAATTTCATTATCATCATCTTGGCCGCGTGGATCGTGGTCGAAGGGTTTATTAAGTTTTTCCAGACGGACGAAACCACCGCTGCGCGTGCGCAACACGCCACTACCTGATCGGTTCACCAACCGACAGGATATCGTGGGTGTGGAATTGGCTCGGCCGACGGCCAATCCTCCCTCCGCGGGCCTGTGGCCCGTCAACCCGCGGCCAGCCAGTTCTGCCACCGCCCTCCGGCGGGCGTTGATCCAATCCGTCGGCGCCCGCCGGAGGGGTTCTTTTGCAGAGAGGTCGGCAGAAATCATGATCGTTGAGGTTTCATTGACGGGAAAAGGATTTCATGATGGCGGACCTCAAACAAGCGTACTATCGCCGTCTGCTGCCGGCCCTGGTCGCCCTTGCCGCGGCAGCGGCGATCCGTGGATTGGGGTCGGCGGTGGGCCTCTCACCGGTGGCGGCCAAGGCGATAGGGGCCGTTCTTTTCGCGGGAGCGGTTATTGCCGCCGTTGGGCTGCCGATCTGGATCCGTGCGGTTTTCGCCAACCGGGTGCGGATGCAGCACAGCGTTGACGAAGAGAACTTTAATCGATTCCAGCGCCGGTTGATCACAGCGGCCCTGACGGCCCCTTATCTGGCGGCCGTCGCCCTGTCCTTTCAGTTGGATGCGTTTTACCAGGGGGGTGCGATGCTGGCGGCTCTTTATGGCATCTACTACCATTACCCCTCCCAGCGGCGCATCGCCTTTGACCGGCGGCTGTTTCGGGCAGGAAAATCCCAAACATGCTGAGTCGCATTTTCAAACAATTGCGCAGCGTCTACCAGATTACCGACGCCGTGTTCCGGGACAAGGCCTGCGACACCGTGGAGCACGAACTGGAGGAGCTGGAGCACATCTTCGCCTTGCTGGTGCTCGGCAGCTTCGTGGGCATCCCGTCGCCGCCGATTCAGATCACCATGGAGATGATGCCGGTGATGGAGCGCGAGTTCGCCCTGATGCTCGACAAGGTCACCACGGCCCACGACCCGCTGGGAGAGCTGTTTTCGGTGTTTTCCATCGACTGACGTCGGAAAGGCAGTGGAATGCCGCAACTGCATTTTTTCGTGGGCAAGGGCGGGGTGGGAAAATCCACTTCGTCGGCCCTGTCGGCCTTGTATATGGCCGCTTCGGGGAAAAACACCCTCCTGGTGTCGATGGACCCGGCCCACAACCAGCGTGATCTCTTCGAGACCGAATTTGCCGAAAAGCCGCGAACGGTACGCCGGGGGTTGGCGGTGAAGGAGATCGACACCGCCTACTGGATCCGTACCTACCTCAAGCAGACCCGGGAGCACCTGAGCAAATCCTACCTCTATCAGAGCGCCTTCAACCTCCAGGACCATTTCAAGGTCTTGCAGTTTTCGCCGGGGCTCGAAGAGTACGCCCTGCTGCTGGCCTTTGAAAATGTGCTCGCCAGCGCCAAAAACACCGATGCCATCATCTTCGACATGGCGCCCACGGCCCTGACCCTGCGGTTTTTTTCGCTTCCGGCCATCACCTTGACCTGGTTGGGCGAACTGCTCAAGCTGCGCAACGAGATCTGCCACAAAAAGGAGATCATCTCCAAAATCCGCATCGGGACCTGCGAGCTGGAAAGCGACCGGGTCAGGAGCAAGCTCCAAACCCTCATCGCCGGCCACACCCGCCTGCGGGACCTGCTCCTGGCCGAATCGGCCTGGATCCATCTTGTGCTCAACGCCGACCGCTTGTCACTGGCCGAGGCCCTGCGCATCCGCACCCGCATGGCGGAAATCGGCAAGCCGATTCACCGGGTGGTGGTCAACAAGTGCCCCGGATCACGGGTACCGGAGTCCATCGCCGATGCCTTTTCCGCGGAAGAAAAGGCCATTCAGCCGCGTTATGAAGGCGCCGGCCTCCAGGGCCTTGCCACCCTGGAAGCCTTTGTCAACCGCCACCAGGAGGCGTTCGAGGGGTTGGCTCCGAGCTTGTAGAAAGCGTTCCTCGAAAGATGGCCTCACGCCTATTCGCTGCTTGACCCGTCGCATGTCGGATAGCGTGCGACAAATCGCCGCATGGCGACCATCGCGGGCGTCGGCCGGCTGCCGGGCGGCGGTTGATTTGCCCTGCAATTCCATGGTAGCCAACACGCGATCAACACGCGCCAAATATCAACCTGAAACCTGATCGCGCCCTCGGCGCAGAGCCGCTGCCATGAACTCGACTGCCCGCACCGTTGAATTTTCCCGCGACGCCACCAACGTCTTTTTCCACATTCTCACCCGCTGCAACCTGCGCTGCCGGCACTGCTACATCAACCCGGCCCAGCACGGCGCCGCCGATCTGCCCCTGGCCACCATCGAAACCTGGCTGGGGATATTTGCCGGTCGCGGTCCGCAGGCCAACGTGATCTTTCTCGGCGGTGAGCCGACCCTGCACCCGGATCTTGCCGGGGCGATCCGGGCCGCCCGGCGCCTGGGATACGCTTCGGTCACCGTGGATACCAACGGCTACCTCTTCCACGACATCCTGAACCAGGTCACCCCCCAGGACGTCGATTTTTTCAGCTTCAGTCTCGACGGTCCCGCGCCGGCGGTCAACGACCCCATCCGCGGCAAGGGGAGCTTCGCCCACTGCACCGCCGGACTCCGGGCCGCTCGCCGGCGGGGGTTCCGAACCAGTTTGATCTACACGGTGAGCAGCGACAATATCGAGGCCCTGAAAGACATGCCGCCCCTTCTGGCCGAGCTGGGCGTGGAGCGGTTTTTCATCCAGGTGATCGGGATCCGGGGCAAGTCGGCCCAGCGGGCCGACCACCAGGAGCAGCTCCAGGTCTCCAGGGTGGATTGGCTCGCCGCGGTGGCCCCGGTGGCCCAGGCCGTGGCCGACCTGGGGATCACCGTCACCTGGCCCAAGGTGTATCTCGACCTGGCCGAGCCCTTCGAATGCGCCGGTCGGGTAGCGGAGAACTTCTTCATCTTTCCCAACGGTCGGGTGTACCGCTGTCCCCTGTGCGAGGACTTTCCCCTGCACGCCTTTGCCATCGAGGACCAGCGGTTGGTGGCCACCGGCAAAATCAACGAAGCGGATCTCTTCAATCTGGAGATCCCGGAAGGCTGCGTGATGAACCGGCTGATCCAGCCGGCCAACATCGAGTACGACGCCGACGGCAAACCGCTGCATCGCATTGCCTGCTGCCTGTTGAAGGAAGAGATCGCCCCGGGATGACCGGGCAGCTGTTACTTGGACGGCGAAGACGGCGCGGCGGAAGGCGTGGTCTTTCCAGGGCGGGCGCATCGCAGCTTGCGAAACAAGGTGGAGCGATCCACCTTGAGCCGCCGGGCGGTTTCGCCGATGGAGCCATGGGTCTGGATGGCCTCCTTGAGAATGGCGCATTCGACGTCGGTGATGATTTCCTTCAGCGACCGTCCGCTTTTCCCGAGCATTTGGTAGAGATTGACGCCAACGTCCGGGCCGTTTCTGCCGGACGGGACCATCCCGGCGGGGACACCCGGCGCTTCTTCATGGCGGAGGGAGGCCGATTGCCCCGCCATGGACCCGGGGAGGTCGCACGGTCTGATGGTTCCGGTGTCGTTGCCGATCACTAGACCTTGAATCAGGTTTTCCAGCTCCCGGACATTTCCCGGCCATGGATGGGCCAGCCATATCTGCTCGGTCTCGGGGCTGAGCCGCACCGTCTTTTTGTAGCGTGCATTGTTGCGTTCGAGAAAATGCCGGGCCAGGGGAAGGATGTCTTCCCGGCGTTCCCGCAAAGGAGGAATGTGGAGGACCGCCACGCGGAGGCGATAGAACAGGTCGCCGCGGAAGCGGCCCGAGCGCACGTCCTGCTCCAGATCGCGATGGGTGGCAGCCACGATGCGCACATCCACCGGGCGCACCCGGGTGGCGCCCAGGCGCATGATTTCCGAATCCTGAAGCACCCGCAGCAGTTTGGTTTGCAGGGACAAGGGCAGTTCGCCGATTTCATCCAGAAACAAGGTGCCCTTGTCGGCCAGCTCGAAAAAGCCGACCTTGCCTTTGGTGCTGGCACCGGAAAAGGCCCCCGGCGCATAGCCGAACAGCTCCGACTCGATGAGGGATTCAGGGATGCTGGGACAATCCACCTTGAAGAAGGCCCGGTCATGACGGGGGCTGGTCTGGTGGATGCGGCGCGCGAGGATATCCTTGCCCACGCCGGTTTCTCCCTGTAGAAGGACCGTGGCGTCGGTGGCGGCCACATTTTCCAGCCGGACCATCAGTGCCGCCATGACCGGACTGCTGGAGATGATCGGATATTTTTTGCGTCTCTCCTCATTGGCGTACCGGACGCTGGTGCGGTAGTGTTCGATGAGGCGGCGTTGGGCGGCGAGTTGTTCCGTCAATTGGGTCATGAGGGTCACGTCACGCACGAAGGTGACCACCAGTTCCACCCGGCCCTCGGCATCCAGGAGCGGATAGCCGTTCAAGACCCGTTTGTTGCCCCGGTCGTCGGTCTGTACCGAGGCGGCCGGTTTGCCCGTTTTCACGATCTGGGGGTTGAGGACGGTATCAAACCCCCGGCGGACGAGCTCCTCGACATGCCGCCCCACCAGGTCGGCCTTTTTCAGGCCGGTGAGCCGCTCGTACATGTCATTGACGGCCAGGGTGTTGCCGTCCCGGTCGGAAATGTAGACCCCGTCCGCCAGAAGATCGAGAATGCGCTGGCAATATTGTTGCACCGAGGGGTTCGCCTTGCGTTGGTCCATTGCCATCATGTTCTTTCAGCGTTGCAAAAATTTTATTACTTTACCCATGCCTCGCCGTCCTTGTCAAACCGCGCCGGAGGCGGCGACGATGGCCTGAAACGTTTGAAAAAAGGGGGATGAGGATGATCAAATCCTTTCAAAGCATGCGACGGATCGTCTTTGGAGTGGGAAGCCTGGAAGGATTGGGCGAGGAAATCCGGCGCCTCGGGGGCACCAAGGTCCTGGTGGTCACGGATCCGGGGTTGAAAAAGGCCGGGGTGGTGGATCAGGTGACCGCCGTCCTGGAAAAGGAGAAGTTCGGTTTTTCCGTTTTTGCCGACGTCGAGCCCGATCCCAAGGTGGACGTCGCCCTGGCCAGTGCCGCGGCGGCCAAGGCATGGGGTCCGGATGTCATTGTCGGCCTGGGCGGGGGGAGCTCGCTGGATATCGCCAAGGTCACCTCGGTGATGCTCACCAACCCGGGGGGCATCGAACCGTATTTCGGCATGGAACGGGTGCCCAAGCCGGGGGTGCCGCTGATCCTCGTTCCCACCACCGCCGGCACCGGCAGCGAGATGACCTCCATCTGCGTCCTGTCGGATACGAAAAACCGGGTGAAAAAGGGGGTCGTCAGCGAGCATATGTACGCCCGGACGGCGCTGCTGGATCCCCAATTGACCGTGGCCCTGCCGCCCCGGATCACCGCCATGACCGGCATGGACGCCCTGGTGCATGCCATCGAATCCTTCGTGGGCCGCCTGGGCACGGTTTTCACGGACACGCTGAACCTGAAGGCGATACAACTGGCGGCCGCCAACCTCCGGCTGGCCTACGCCCAGGGCGAGAATCTGGCGGCCCGGGAAAACATGTTGCACGCCTCCGCCATGGCGGGCATGGCCTTTTCCAACACCCAGACGGGGTTGGCCCATGCCATCGCCCTGGCCATCGGGGGGCGGCACCCCCTGCCCCACGGATTGCTCACGGCGCTCATCATCCCCTGGGTGATGGCGTACAACCTCATCGCCAGCCCGGCCAAATTCGTCCAGATCGCCGAGGCCTTCGGGGAAAAGACCGCCGCGTTGCCCCAGATCGAGGCGGCGCGGCTGTCGGTCAAGGCGGTGAAAAGCCTGCTGGACGACGTGGGGATTTCCTACAAGCTGAGCGATTACGGCGTGCCCCCCGAACAGTTCCCGGAAATCGCCAGGGATGCGGCGGGGGCACAGCGCTTCATGCGCAACAACCCGCGGGCCGTCACCGAGGCGGATGTCATCGGCCTGTTGGAGGCCAACTATTGACTGGGCCGGCCGGTTTGCGAGGCCCCTCTGGCAGGCGCCTGCCGCCTATTGGACCAGTGGCAGGTCCGGATGACGGTGGTGCACCATCTGCTTCAACTGGGTCATCCTGCCGTCGGCCAACGCGGTTTCAGCGATTTCATAGGTGCGCCCCAGGTAGCCGTATTTGGGCGTTCCCATCCGGTGATAGGCGAGCATTTCGTAACGCACCCGGGGCATCCCGGCGATGAAGTCGACGATGGCGGCGATGGCCTCCGCGTTGTCATTGATCCCCGGGATGATCGGGGTCCGCACCAGGACCGGCAGTTGGGGGCAGGCCTGGCGTACCTGTTTCAGGTTGGAAAGGATCAGGGCGTTGGAAACGCCGGTGTACTGGCGGTGCAGCGAATCATCCATGATCTTCAGGTCGTAGATGAGGGTGTTGAGGTGGGCCGCGGCGGATACCAGATCCGCCGTCCGGCAGTGGCCGCAGGTTTCCATGGCGGTGTTGATGCGGTGCCGACGCGCCTCTTCCAGCAGGGCGATGGCGAAGGCGGGCTGATGCATCGGTTCCCCGCCGCTGAGGGTCAGACCGCCGCCGCTTCGTGCGTAGAAAACGCCGTCCCGCTCCACCGCCTCGAGCACCTGTGCCACCGAGGTCGTTTCGCCGTAACCCCACAGCGCCTTAGCGGGGCAGGCATCGGTACACAGCAGGCATTGGGTGCACAGGCGCCGGTCGATGCGCGGCCGGTTGTCGTCATTTTTGTGAATGGCCCCGGGGGTGCAGATTTCCAGGCAACGGACGCAGTGGTCGAAGGTCAGGCACCGCTCCGGGTTGTAGGCCAGTTCAGGCGTTGCGGATTGACTCTCGGGGTTGGAGCACCAGATGCAGCGCAGGGGACACCCCTTGAAAAAAGCGATGGTGCGGATTCCCGGCCCATCATGGACCGAAAATTGCTGGATGTTGAACAGGATTCCTTTGACCCGGGCGTTGGGTGTTCCCATGGTACCTCACTTGGCGCATCGGTGCCTGGCCGGTTCGAACACGCACCGATTGCCGGCTCGATGAAGCCGGGTTGTCAAAAAGATGCACCGGCCTGGGGTAGGCGGCGGGCAACGCGCCGGTGGCCGGCCCTTCTGCCCGCCGGGCCCCTCGGGAGGCTCAGATGGTGCCGTGCTCGGTGCGTCGGATGAGGTCGTCCTGCAGCTCGGGCGACAGATCCACGAAGTAGGCGCTGTAGCCGGCAATCCGCACGATAAGTCCCCGATATTTTTCAGGGTCCTTCTGGGCCGCCAGCAGTGTCTCCCTGTTGATGATGTTGAATTGGATGTGCCACAGTTTCAGATCACAGAAGGTCCGCAGGAAGGAAACCAACTTGGCGGTTCCCTCTTCGCCGGCCACGGTTTTGGGCGACAGCTTGATATTGAGCAGCCGGGCGGCCCGTTCGCGATAATCGTAATTCTTGGTGTTGAAATTCGACAGGAGAATCGCCGTGGGACCGTTGTTGTCGGCGCCGTGGGAAGCCGACGACCCATCGGACAGGGGGCTCCAGGCCTTGCGACCATTGGGGGTGGCGCTGACCACCCGGCCGAAGGGGACGTGCGAGGTAAACGGCACGTAGCGCAGATCCAGGTGCACCCCCAGCTCCCGGGAATACTTGTGGGCGAACTGCACCGCGGCGCGGTCGATGGCCTTGCCGATCTCGTCGGCGTAGGGAGTGTTGTTGCCGTAACAGGGCACGTTCATCAGGAAGTGGCGGACATCCTCGTAGCCGTCGAAGTTGGCTTCCATGGCTTGGATGAGCTGGGCCATGGTGAGCTTCTTTTCCTCGAAGACCAGGCGTTTGATGGCCGAGAGGGAGTCGATGACCGTTCCGTAGCCAATGCATTCAAAGTAGCCTAGGTCGATGCCGCCGGGGATCTGGGGCGTGTGCAGATCGAGGCAGTGCTCCATGCACAGGTCGTGGAGGGCTGAACCCAGCGGAAAGGCGAAATGCCGGTGCCGCAGCCGGATGATGATGTGCTGCTGAATGAAAGCGTGCTTGAGGAAGTTGGTCTGCTGGGTGAGGTAGGCGTTCCAAAACTCGTCGAAGGTCTTGAATTCCCGAGGGTCTCCGGTTTCCAGGCCGATGCGTTCGTCGCCGTAAAGCTTCATGCGGCCGTTGTACAGGGCCATTTCCAGGGCCGCGGCGAAATTGATGTAGGCGCAGCCGCTGGTGTAGGTGTCCCGGTTCGGCATGCGGACCTCGGCGCAACCGGACCCCGAGTAGTCATAGATTTCCTCGAAGGTGGCGCCTTTGGCAAGGTGCAGGGGAATGATTTCTTCGTCGTTGAGGAGCTTGGGAAAACCGGATCCCTCCTTGATGGTTTCGGCCACTTCCCAGAGGTAACGCTCGGGGGCGCGAGCGTGGATGCGGGCGCACAGATCCGGGTAGTTGAGGGGAAACTGCTGCTTGCTGCGCAGGAAGAGATAGGTCAAGTCGTTGGTGGCATCCCGGCCGTCCTTGGTCTGGCCGCCGATGGTCACCGCTTCCCAGTGGGCATATCCCTCGTTGAAGTCCGAACCGTTGGGGGAGATATACAGGTCGATGAACTGGGCCATGGCCACCCACATGCACTCAAGCATCTCCGTGGCCTGGTCCTCGTCGATCAAGCCGGCATCAAGATCCTGCTTGTAAAAGGGGTAGAGATACTGATCCATGCGGCCGTTGGAGATGACGGTTCCAGTTTTCTGCTCGATGCGCGACCACATCTGGGCAAACCACTGTGATTGCATGGCCTCTTGGAAATTGCGCGCCGGATGCTCGGGAACCCGGCGGCAGATCTCGGCGATGTGTTCGAGTTCGGCTTTGCGTTGCGGGTCGGATTCGGCAGCAGCCATCTGCGCCGCTAGCTCGGCATGGCGATGAGCCCAAGTAATGATGGCCTCGCAGTCGATGATGATGGCCTCGAGGAAGGGGCGCTTCTCCATGTTGTTCACCGGACTGAAGGGGTCCAGTTCCTCCAGGCGCTGGCGGGCCTCATCGCGAATCGATGCGAATCCGCGCTTGACCACCTTCTCAAAGTCGTGCACCCACTGCAGGGAGCTGCGGAAGGAGGCGGTCTCGTTGACGATGTAGCGCGAGAGCAAAACGTTTTCGGGGTGATAGGTCAGCCGGAGGGTTTCCTCGGGCAGCGCCACCGCGAGGTCCTCATGAAAGGTCTTTCCCTTCCAGTAGGGGGCCACTTCCTCGATGAGCAGCCGGGCATCCTCATCTGTGATGTTAAATGGAGACTCGACGCGTTTGGGAAGTTGCTCGATCGCCAATCCGAGAAAGTCGCCGTCCAACTCGGGATAGAGGATACCGTAGCGCCCAGGGCAACCGGCCCGACCCGCCAGAAGCTGGTGGGGATCGATGTACACGGTGATGTTCTCAGCGATGCGCCGCATGGCCTTGGCCCAGCGCAGGATCAATGGCTGACCTTCGGTTTCCCTCATTGATCGGGTGAAGTAGAGGGCCCGCTCGATATCGATTTTCGGCCGCATTGCCTGAAAACTGTTCAGAATCGCACTGACCCGCTTGCGCGATGCCAGATAGGCATTTTCCCGACCCAACTGATCTTCCTGGATCCGCCTTTCCTGGGGGGACAACACTTCACAGCGGTCGATGGTCTGAGGTTCCACGGGTTTTCTCCTTCACTCGGGTAAGGGTTGAGGGGAAAGAGTATCATCTTGCCGGCGATCAACCCCGGCAGGCTCCTGGCACAGCAAGCCTCATGCCATTTTATCCGAGCGATTCGTTCCCGCGGACGGTGCCGGCGCGGTTGCTGTTTTGACACCTGTTTTCATCGTATCGGCGAAATCGGTGGCTCAAGCCAAGTCCGGTTTTCCCATGGCGGGAAGACGTTCGGGGTTCCGGGAGGATGCAATCATGCACGCCGGGAAACGGAAAATGGGGGAAAATCCAGCCTGATTTCAACGGTGACGTTGCATTTTTGCAATATTGATGGTGGAATTTCGCCTCTCTTTTTTTGCAGATCCTTGGCGGGCGGCGGTCAAATAAACCCACGGTGGCCGGAATTTAAAACTTGGTGGGCCAATTGGCCAGGCGGTGCTCACCGATGCCGCCGTTGCGGCTGTCGCGGATGATCGAAAGCACCCGGATCAGGTAGTCCCTGGTCTGGCGCGGGTCGATGACGTCCTGGATGAAATACCCCTCGGCGGCCGGATACGGCGAGGAGTCGGCCACCATCAGGGCCACCATCTCCTGGCGCTCTTTTTCCGAGAGGTTGCCGAAGACCACATCGGCGGCGATGCTCGGTTCCATAAAGCCGAGTTCCGCGGTGGGCCAGGCCACGAAGTAGTCCGGTCCGGCGCCGGGACCGCACATGTTCGCCGCCGCCTGGCCGTAGGACTTGCGGATGACGATGGCGATCTTGGGCACCGTCACCTGGCACAGGGCCTGGAGGTTGTTCACCACCTTGGCGCCCACCCGGTTTTTTTCCGCCTCCAGGCCCACCATGTGGCCGGGGGTGTCATGGAGAAAGATGATGGGGATGTTGAACGAATCACAGAGGCACAGGAAGCTGGTGTGCTTCTCCAGGCCGTCGGTGTCCATGGCGCCCACGTTGTGGATCGGGTTGTTGGCGATGAAGCCCACCACCTCGCCGTCGATGCGCGCCAGGCAGGTGATGAGCATCTTGCCGAAGTTGGGCTTGAGCTCGAAGATCTCGCCGCCGTCCACCATGCAGGCGATGATCCGGTGCATGTCGTAGCTGCGGTTGCGCCGCTCGGGCAGGAAATCCAGGATCCGCGCCATGTTCCTACCCGATCCTTCGGGAACCGGCCGCCGCGGCGGACGCTGGTGGTGGTTCTGGGGCATGTAGTCGAGGAAGGCGCGGATCTGGGCGAAGCAGTCGTCTTCGTTTTCGGCCACGCGGTCGGCGATGCCGGTGATCTCGTCGTGGATGCGCCAGCCGCCCATCTCTTCGCCGGTGAAGCGCTGGCCGATGGCCCGGCTCAGGGCCCGCGGCCCGGATACGGACAGGGCGCTGCCCTTGACCTGGATCACGCAGTCGGCCAGCATGGCCTCGAAATCCGGTACCCCGTAGCACTCGCCCATGGCGGCCATGACAAAGGGCATCTGCCGGAAGTGGGTGTACTCGGCATAGAGGGTGTGGGTGCCGCCGCCGCCCAGGGTACAGATGTTGCGGGCCCCTTGGCAGTCGGGCATCCGCGCCCCGCCGGCCTCGCCGAGCCAGATCAAGGGCACCTGGTCCGCCTTGACCCGGGTCTTGAACGCGAGCATCTTCTTCAGGTTGATGCGGGCGTTGGTGGCCGCCAGAACGGTGAAATCGTTGGCGATGATACCCACCCGGCGGCCGTCGAGGCCGCCGTAGCCGCAGATGAGCCCGTCGGCGGGGGTGCGTGCCTGCATGCCCGGCATATCGGAGACGGCCAACTGGCCGAACTCGAGAAACGAGTCCGGATCCAGGAGCCGCTGGATGCGTTCCCGGGCCGTCAGCTTGCCGGCGGCATGCTGCTTGGCCACTTTTTCAGCGCCCCCCATCTCCAGGGCCCTGGCTCTTTTCTGCGCCAACTGATCGAGAAGTTCTTCAAAGGCCATCGGCTTTTTTTCCTTCAACAACGGGGCTACGCAAGGCGGCGCGGCGGCAAAAACCCTTGTGCCCGGCGTGCAGCGTTCGCTATAATGATTGCTGTTCGATTTTTAAAACCTTTGCGCACTCTCAAACCTTCTTCCGTGCCGTGGGTCCCTGTCAGGATCGATCCGGCCGGAATGCCGAGTGGCCGGATGCCCAAAAAAAACACCCTGACCAAACTCAAGGCGCAGGAACGTCAGGTCCGCCGCGACCTGATCATTGATGCCGCCCAGCGGATCTTCGGTACCAAGACCTACGATCGCACCAGCATGCGCGAAATCGCCGAGGAGGCCGGAATCGCCGCCTCGACGATCTATACCTATTTCCCCAACCAGGAAACGCTCTTCGTCGAAGCGATGGTGCGGGACACCGGCGGCCTCATCGACGAGCTGGAGCAGATGCTGACGGAAGAGGGCGACATCGATATCGAGCGGTTCATGAACCGCTACCTGGACTTTTACATCGACCATGAAACCCACTGGCGCATGATCACGCACTTTTTTCTCTTCGGGCAGATCGGCCCCGCCTCATCGGCCCGACTCAATGAAGTGGCCCGCCGGTTGCTGAACATCTTCGATGGGATCTTCGCCCAGATGAACTATGCCGGGGACGTCCGTCTGCTCTCCCATACCTTTTTTTCCGCCCTGAGCGGGATCCTGATCTCCTTTCGCAAGTATCCGGGCCGCGACGACGATCAGGTGCGGGCTCACATGAAACGCATCGGCAGGATGGTACGCGACATGCTCATGACCCATATCGCCGCCAGGGAGAAAACCGTCCCGCCGATGCCCTGAGATTTTTTTGCATCATTCCATGACCAGCAGCACCTGCTGGGCCAGAACCTTGTCGCCGGGCTTGACCCGCACCTCGGCAACCGTCCCCGGGTCCC
This sequence comes from Desulfobacteraceae bacterium, assembly GCA_028700185.1. Classification (GTDB taxonomy): domain Bacteria; phylum Desulfobacterota; class Desulfobacteria; order Desulfobacterales; family UBA2174; genus UBA2174. The sequence continues at coordinate 13,531 of JAQVTF010000003.1, forward strand.
GGGCGCAGACGGGGTTTTCCATCTTCATGGATTCCAGAATCAACAGCTCCTGGTTTTCATCGACATTCTGTCCCGGCGCGATCAGCACCTCGATGATCGTCCCCGGCATGGGGGCCTTGATTTCCGTCATGTTTTTTTCTCCCTTGTCGTTGTGCAAGATCCACCGACGACGTCAGATGTAGTTTTGCAACGACCGTTGCAGCTCCTTCTTGGCCACCTTGCCGATGGACGAGCGCGGCACATCGGTGGTGACGATGATCCGGCTGGGCTGCTTGTAGTCGGCCAGTCCCTTCTTGCAGTAGGCCTTGATTTCTTCACTGGTGATCGCGGCGCCTTCTTCCGGCACCACGAAGGCATAACCGGTTTCCCCCCAGATCGGATGGGGGCCGGAAACCACCGCCGAGGTATTCACCCCGGGATAGGCGTTCAGATAGATTTCGATTTCCAGGGGATAGACATTGTAGCCGCCGCTTTTGTACATCTCCTTACAGCGACCGACGTAGTGCAGATAGTTCCGTTGGTCCAGAAAGCCGAGATCGCCGGTGCGGAACCAGCCCTGGTGGAACGCCCCGGCGTTGTCCTTTTCATCCATGTAGCCTGAAATGACGCTGTCGCCCCGGATGAGCAATTCTCCCACCTCCCCGGGAGGCGCCCAGGTGTCGTCCAGTCGCATGACCCGCATCTGAAAATCCAGGGCCGGGGGCCCCTCGGTCTCGATGATGGTCTGAAAGTCGTCGTCCGGTTTTGTGAAGGTGAAGAAACCGGCGGTTTCGCTCATGCCGAAACTGGCGAAAATCGTGGCCTTGGGGAAGGCGGCATGCAGCCGTTCCATGAATTCCGGGGTCTGGGGTTCGCCGGAAACGATGAGCTTGGTCACCGAGGACGTGTCGTAGTCGGCCAGATTGCAGTTTTTGAACATCAGCCGGAACATGGTGGGGACCCCGCCGGTGAGGGTGATGCGGTGGGCCTGGATGATTTCGAGCATCTCCTTGGGGTCGAACCTCGGGCAGAGCACCGCCGTCGAGCCGGCGTAGAGCTGGTGGGCGATGAGGTCGTGGGTGCCGGCCACATGACTGGTGGGCATGTTGATGATGGTGCGGTCGGTATGGTGGACGCCACCGGATTCCACCGTCGCCTTGGCGATGGCCCAGGAGTTTTTGTGGCTGATCACTGCTCCCTTCGGTTTGCCGGTGGTGCCGCTGGTGAAGATGACGATCAGCGGATCGTCCGGCTTGGGGTGAAAGCGTTGGGGCACCGGGTCCGGCGCGCCCTGGAGCAGTTGCTCGAACGGCTGGGCACCCGGAGTGGATAGATTGCCGAAGTAGCTGTAAACATGGGAAAAGGAATAAAGCTGGGTCAGGGTTTCGGTCTTTTCGCGAAAGGGGTCCGGGTAGGCGAGCCCCACGAGGAGTTTCGGCTTGGCCCGTTCGCAGAGCGCCTGCATCTCCTGGGGGGTGTCCCGGGGATCCAGCGGGATGAGTACCAGCCCCATGGTGGCGGCGGCCATGTAGAGGGTCACGAAGGCCGGTGACTGGGGCAAGATGGTGGCGATGCGGTCCCCGGGAACCAGCCCCAGGGCGATCATGGCGTTGGCGGTGCGTTGGACCATCTCGTTGAACTGCCCGTAGGTGATCGACTGGCCCATGAAGATGTAAGCCACGTGATCGGGACGGGCGGCGGCGTGATTTTCCACCAGCCTGGCAAAATAGGGAACCATGCGCATTGCTCCTTTTTGGCTTTGGCGTTGTTGGCTTCTCTTCCGTTAACAGCGCATCCCCCGGCCTTTGGGGCCCAGATGCAGCCGTTCTCCTTCGAAGGCCAGCGCCACCCAGCGGCAGAGCAGGGGGCGGGTGTCCCGGGGGTCGATGATGTCCTCGATGCCGAAGTGTTCAGCGGCCCGGAAGGGTTGGGCGAAACCGGCGTAGTAGGCCTGGAGGGCTTCATGCCGGGCCATGGGATCGGGGTCCGCCAGGATTTCGGCCTTGTGGGCGGCAAAGACGCCGCCTTCGATGGGAATGTTGCCCCAGTAGGCCGAAGGCCAAGCGTAGCGCCAGTTGAGTTTGCGCGGATCGCTCTGGGCCCCGCCGGCCACCCCGAAACATTTGCGGATGTAAATCGAGGCCCAGGGAATGGTGGCCTGGAGCACGGCGAAACTGGCCCGTACCCCCTTGCGGATCGTGCCCTGGTGTTCGGCTTCGACGCCGATGAAAAAGCCCGGCTGGTCGATGAGGTTGACCACGGGCAGATGAAACGTGTCGCACAGGTCCACGAAACGCTGGAACTTTTCGGCCACGTCCCAGGAAAAGGCCCCGGCCTTGTGGCGCACGTCGCTGGCCAGGACCCCCACGGGATAGCCGTCCAGGCGCGCCAGGGCCGTGATCTGGGAGCAGCCCTGGTCCCGGCCGATTTCGAAGATCGAGTCGCGGTCGAACACCGCCGTCATGATCCGGCGCATGTCGTAGGTTTTTTTCCCCTCCCGGGGCACGATGGAAAGGAGGCTTTCATCCCGGCGGTCCGGGTCATCGCGTTCGGCGTATTTGCGTTGGGGCATCTCCCAGACGTTGGCGGGCAGGTAGTCGAGAAAGCGGCGGGTCTGGGCCATGGCGTCGGCTTCATCCTCGGCCAGGTTGTCCACCACCCCGCTGATGCGGGTGTGAATCTTGTACCCGCCCAGCTCCTCCTTGGTGACGCGCTGCCCCTGGGCCCATTCCACCAGCGGCGGGCCGCCGACGAAGACCTGGCTCTTTTCCTTCACCATGACGGAAAAATGGGATTCCACCGTGAGCAGGGCACCGATCCCCGATACCGGCCCGAGCACCAGGGACACCATCGGCACCCGGGACATCATGTCGGCGAGCATCCCGGGCGCCACGTCGTTGATGTAGGGCAACTCCAGGTAGCCGATCTGGGCCACCTCGCGGATGGTGCCGCCGGCGCCGTCGAGGAGGCGAATCAACGGCAGGCGCAGTTCGTAGGCCATCTTGCCGTTGTAGGCCAGCTTGGCCTTGTACATCCGGCCCACCGAAGCGCCCCGGATGGTGAAATCGTCTCCCTGGACCACCACCGGCCGGCCGTCGATGCGGCCGAGACCCATGACGATGGGACACGGCGTGAACGCTTCCAGGTGGCGGTTCTGGGCGTCGTAGCGCCCTTCGCCGGTAAGGGCCCCGGTTTCGCTGAACGAATCCGGGTCGAGCAGCGCCGCGATCCGCTCACGAACCGTCATTTTGCCGGCGGCATGCTGGCGGGCCACCGATTCGGCGCCCCCCATTTCCTCTGCCCGGGCCTTGCGCCGGGCCAGTTCCTCAACTTCTTTTTGCCACATGTGGCTTCTTTCCTTTCCCAGGGACTGTTTTCATCCCTTGCGCCGGGCCGCCTCCATGTCGCGCAACTGTTTGCGCAACACCTTCTGGATGGGCGACTTGGGCAGTTGATCGATGAATTCCACCTGGCGTGGATACTTGTAGGCGGCCATGTTGGCCTTGCCGTAGGCGATGATATCCGCCTCGGTGACCTTTCCCCTGTAGGCATCGGCCAGGACCACGAAGGCCTTGACCGTCTCGCCGCGGTATTCGTCCGGCACTCCGATCACCGCCACCTCCTGGATTGCCGGATGCCGCAGCAGGACCGATTCGACGTCCGCCGGCGCGATATTGTAAGCCGAAGCGATGATCAGGTCCTTTTCCCGGTCCACGAAATAGAGAAACCCGTCCTCGTCCATGGTGCCGATGTCGCCGGTGCGCAGCCACCCGTCCACGAAGGTTTTGGCCGTCTCTTCGGGCTTGTTCCAGTATCCCTTGGCCACCTGGGGGCCTCTGAACCAGATTTCGCCCCGCTCGCCGATGGGTACCGGACGGCCCTGGCTGTCGGCGATTTTGACCTCTCCGCCCAGCGGAACGCCCAGGGCATCGAGGTTATACTTGTTGGGCAGGGAGACGATGGCGCCGGCGGTGGTTTCCGTCAGCCCGTAGCCGTTGAGCAGGTCAAGATTGGTGCGTTGGCGCCACCGGGCCTGAATCGCCTGGGGCACCGGTGCGCCGGAAGCGCCGGAAATCCGCAGGGCCGAAAGGTCGTAGCGGTCCAGGTCGGGGAGGGCGAGAAAGGCGATGTACACCGTCGGGGGGGCAAAAAAAATCGTCACCCGGTATTTGTCGAGAATCCGGACGTAACGCCTGGCGTCGAAGCGCGGTTCCAGGATGGTGGTGCCGCCGTCGTAGAACATGCAGATGGTGGCCAGCAGGTAGCCGGAGATGTGAAACAGGGGAAAGAGCACCAGGTTGATGTCTTCGGGGGTCATGGCGAAGTTTTCCGCCTGGTTGGCCGCGTTGTAGACGAAATTGCGGTGGGTGAGCATCACCCCCTTGCTCTTGCCGGTGGTACCGGCGGTATAGAGGATCATCATGGTGGCGTCGAAATCGACCTCCGCCGTGGGCGCCGGGGCCGGACCGCCGGTGTTGAGCAGGTCGAGGTAGCGGTGGATGTTTTTGCCGAAGGCGACTTTGGGGCGGCTGCCGTCCAGGCGGCTCTTGACCCGGTAGAGCAGATTTTTGGGGAAACCGAGAAAATCGTCGATGCCGGTGACCACGATGCGTTCCACCGCCGTATCCGCTGCCGCCGCCTTCACGTTTTCGAAGAACAGGTCCAGGGTCACCACGAGGCGAATGCCGGCGTCCTCGAAAATGTAGCGAAGCTCCTCCGGGCCGTACATCACGTTGGCCGGTACGTGGATGGCCCCCAGCCGGTTGGCGGCCAGAAAAGCGATGATATGCTGGGGGCAGTTGGGCAGCACCACCCCGACGCGGTCTCCCGCCTTGATCCCGAAATTCGCAAGAGCCGCGGCAAAACGGCCCACCTCATCGTCCAGGGCACGGTAGGAGATGGACCGATCCAGGAAGATCAGGGCCGGTTTTTGCGGGTGGTGGCGGGCACTGCGGGCGAACATGGCATAGGTGGTCATTTCATCGACTGGCGGAGTGGGCCTCAGCCCCCAGGACGGATCGTAAGACACTCGGGAAAGGGATGTCATGGTTTCCTCCGGCCGCAAAAAAGTTGTGAAGATGGCACAACCGCCAAGGCAAGATCCAAGAAGAACTAGATGCGATTCGCTATATCGAACGGCGTTCAGGGTGTCAAACGCATTTTTTGCCGCCGGTGACAGGGGACAAATCCCTTGCCTGGAACCGGCGGGCCGGGTATTTTAAAATTTTTAAAAAGCAGGACGGTTTGGGAAGAGGGGAACTGGCGTGCCGACTGGACCGCGCCCGGCGCTCAGCGGGTGGACAGAGGACTGAAAGATGACGCATCCCATCGATTACAGGGGGTTTTACCTCGTTTTTCGCGAAATCAGCCGCCTGGTGCACTCCACCAGCAGCGTGGACGAGGTGATTCGGCTGGCCGTGTACAAGACCACCGAACTCCTCTACGCCAAAGGCACGTTGATGCGGGTGCGCAATCCGGACACCGGTGAATTCGAGGTGGCCGCGGCCTGCGGCATTGCCGAACGCTTTCTCGACAAGCCTCCCGTCTCCTGCGAAAAGATCATGGAAGACCTCCAGGGGGGCGAAAAGGTGCGGATCTTTCGCGACATCTGGGCCGCCCCGCGAACCGATTCCCCCCAGCAGGTCTGGGATGAAGGGGTGCGCATGATCCTGGACGTGCCCCTTTACCATGACGAGGAATTGCTCGGCCTGATCCGGGCCTACCTGTCCGACGCCCATGGTTTCGAACAGGCCGAACTCGATTTTGTCGTCTCCCTGGGGGAACAGTGCGCCTGTGCCCTCAACAAGGCCCGCCTCATCGAAACCCAGCGTAGCCAGTACAATCGGCTGGTTTTGCAAACGGAGAAGCTTTCGGCCCTCGGGCGCATGGCCGCCGGCATCGCCCATGAGATCAACAATCCGCTGGCGGGGATCCTGCTCTACAGCTCCAACATGCTCAAGAAGGCGGGGCCGGAGAGCCCGTTTCGCCAGGGGTTGGAGATCATCGTTCGCGAAACGAGCCGGTGCAAGGGGATCATTCAGGAACTCTTGGAGTTTTCCCGTCACAAACCGCCCAAGAAATGTCCGGCCAAAATCAACGAGATCATCGAAAAGGCGCTGAGCATCGTGGACAACGAAATGATGCTGCGTCATATCAAGGTGGAAAAGCGTCTGGCCCGGGACATGGAGAATATTCTCCTCGACGGCAACCAGATGGAGCAGGTCTTCATCAACCTGCTGCTCAATGCGGCCCAGGCCATCGACAAGAACGGTCACATCGTCATCGAAACGCGGATGGACCCTTGCCGGCGGATAGAGATCGTGGAGATCACCGATGACGGTTGCGGGATTGCCCCCATAGATGCCACCCGGCTTTTCGAACCGTTCTATTCCAACAAGAACACCGGCACCGGCCTGGGTCTGGCGGTGAGCTACGGCATCGTGCGCAACCACAACGGCCACATCAAAGTGGCGAGCAAGCTGGGCGGCGGGACCCGTTTCACCATCGAGTTGCCGGTCCACGTCGGCTCCGGTGCCGATACCTCCGACAGAGGAACCGAGCATGGAACCCCTTGATATTCTGGTCATTGACGACGAACCGGTCATTTGTGACGGTTGCCGGTTGGTGCTCAACGATGCCGGTCACCGGGTAAAGACCCATGTGAGCGGCTGTGCCGGATTGGACGCTTTTTTCCAGGGCCGCTTCGACGTGGTACTGCTGGACCTCAAGCTCCCCGATGCGGACGGAATGGAGATTCTGGAGGCGATTCACAGTCGCAACCCGAACGTATATGTCATCGTCATGACGGGATATTCCACCGTCAGCAACGCCATTGCGGCCATGAAGGCGGGGGCCTTCGATTTCTTGCCCAAACCTTTCAGCGACGACGAGTTGAATATCGTTCTGGATCGGGTCCTGGAAAATCGTCGCCTGGTGATGGAAAACCTCTCCATGCGGCGCCAGCTCACCGAACCGTTTCATTTTCACAACATCATCGGTGAGAATCCGGCCATCCTGAAAATCTTCGATCAAATCAAAAAGGTGGCCCCCACCGACAGCACCGTGCTCATCTACGGCGAAAGCGGAACGGGCAAGGAGCTCTTCGCCCGGGCAATCCACGCCTACAGCCAGCGGGCGGCGCACCAACTCGTGGCCCTGGACTGTAGCACCCTGGCACCCGGGGTGCTGGAGAGCGAGCTCTTCGGACACGTCCGCGGATCTTTTTCCGGAGCGGTCAAGGACAAGCCGGGGATCTTCGAAGTGGCCAGCGCCAGCACCCTTTTTCTGGACGAAATCTCCGGCTTGAGCCTGGAGATCCAGGGCAAGCTCCTGAGGGTGATGGAATCGGGGGAATTCAAGCGGGTCGGTGCCACGACGGAGCAAAAGACCAAGGCGCGCATCATCGCCGCCTCCAACCGGGACCTGAAGGCCATGGTGGACGAGGGGCGCTTCCGTGAGGACCTCTTTTACCGGCTCAGCGTTTTTCCCATTTTCATCCCCCCGCTGCGGGAGCGGCGGGACGACATCCCGCGTCTGGCCAACCATTTTTTGAAACTCTTTAACAAGAAAACCAGCAAGCGCATCGACGGGTTCACCGACGAGGCGATGGATCTGCTGGTCAACCAGAACTGGCCAGGCAACGTGCGCCAGCTCAAAAACGTCGTCGAACGCCTCGTGATTCTCTCCGACCGCCGTTTCCTGGACATCGTCTACCTGCTTGACAACCTTCAGTCCCGGCCCAGCGCCGACGCCCCCAGCGTTCCCGAGTCCCTCGCCGAACTCAAGGCTGCCAAACAGCAACTCCTCGATGAAACTTTCGGGCAGATAGAAAAGGCCTTCATCCTCAAGGCCCTCCAGGAAACCAAGGGCAACATCAGCCAGGCGGCGGCCAAGGTGGGCATGCAGCGGTCCAACTTTCACGCGCTGATGCGCAAGCATGGCATCAGCGGCGATCAAGTCTGAGCACCTGATGCGGATCGTCCCCAGGCGGCGAATCCCCTTGCGGCTGGATTCATCGCGGGGATTCGGGGCGTATGATTTTTTATACATTTTGAAATAATTTAGGTTTTTATCGTTTTTAGCGATTTTCACCCCTTGCTTGTATGATCCTTTATACAGTATAGAGGACGGCAGACCATTTCGGCGCGAAGTCGAAAAACGCGTAATCGTTTGAGTTTGTTATTAAATATTATTTTTTGGACCCGGCGTCTCGTCTCGGCACGCCCTTTGCTCCTGGAAAAGGCAACGCTCGATTGCAGTCAACCTTTTCCAACTTTATTTATAATTCATACTATTAAGGAGGAGCAAATGAACGCACAGGCCCAAACCGTGGACAGAGACGAAGCACAGGACGTACGGATCCTTTTGATGGAAGACGAGAACGTGGTGGCTGAAGGCTTGAAGATGATCCTTTCCGAGGACGGCTACCGGGTTGAGATCGCCGGCACGGGCAACGGCGCCCTGGAGCAGTTTCACAGTCAATCCTACGACCTGTTGGTGGCGGATTTGCGCCTGCCGGACATCGACGGCATGGAGGTCATCAAGCAGATCAAGGCCGAAAAGCCGGAGACCAACGTGATTGTGATCACCGGCTACTCCACGGTGGACACGGCGGTGGAGGCGATGCGTTACGGCGCGTCGGACTACCTGGCCAAACCGTTCACCGAGGAGCAGATTCGATCGGCGGTGGAAAAGACCCTCAAGGGCAAGAAAACCCGCACCGCGCCGATGGAAACCCCGGCGGCGGACGAGGCGTCGCGGGCGCTCATCGAGAAACGCGAGGTGATGCGGGTGCTCAACCGCACCAGCGAGGACGGGGCCTTCTGGAATGCCCTGATGGAAAAAGGATCCGATGCGCTGGTCAACTACGAACTGTCCGACGAGGCCAAGGCGGCCATCGTTTCCGGTGACCTGGGATGGATCAACGCCCACATCGGTGAACTGACCCAAAAACAACTCATGTTCATCTACAAGCGTCTGGAGCGGGAGGCCTGGTAAAAACCGGGCCACCGGCCTCGGCGCGGATCGATTTCAACGCCCAACCGTGGAGTTCGACATGACGATTTCCAACGCAGCGCAACCCAAGGGGGCGGTCCTGGTCGCCGGTGGCGGCATCGCCGGCATGCAGGCCGCCCTGGACATGGCAGACGCGGGATTTTTCGTTTATTTGGTGGAACGCTCGCCGTCCATCGGCGGCGTGATGGCCCAGCTGGACAAGACTTTCCCCACCAACGATTGCTCGATGTGAATCCTGGCCCCCAAACTGGTCGAGGTCGGCCGGCACAACAACATCGAGCTGATTACCCTGGCGGAAGTCGAGTCCATCCAAGGCGCTCCGGGCGATTTCCAGGTGCAGGTGCGCCAGCACCCGCGCTACGTGGATATGGACAAGTGCATCGCCTGTGGCCAATGCGCCGCCAAATGTCCCAAGAAGGTCGATGACGAGTACAACGCGGGGCTCAACAAGCGTAAGGCGATTTACGTGCCCTACAGCCAGGCGGTGCCCCTGAAGTACGCCATCGATCCGCGCTACTGCATCTACCTGCAAAAGGGGCGCTGCGGGGTCTGCGCCAAGGTTTGTCCCTCGGGTGCCATCAATTTTGAAGACACCGAGAAGATGCGGACCATCGAGGTGGGGTCGGTGATCCTGGCCCCGGGGTTTCGCAGCTTCGATCCCGGTCGTCTCGATACTTACAGCTACGGCCAGGCTCCCAATGTAATCACGGCCGTGGAGTTTGAGCGCATCCTTTCAGCCACTGGTCCCTTCGGCGGCCACCTGGTGAAACCGTCGGCGGCCAAGGCGGGCACGGCGCCCAAAAAAATCGCCTGGATTCAGTGCGTCGGTTCCCGGGATATCAACCGCTGCGATCACGGTTACTGTTCGTCGGTGTGCTGCATGTATGCCGTCAAACAGGCCGTGATGGCTCGCGATCACAGCAGCGGCGATCTGGAGTGCGCCATTTTCTACATGGACATGCGCACCCAGGGCAAGGATTTCGACCGTTACCTGGAAAACGCCAAAAAGAGCGGGATCCGTTTCGAGCGTGCCCGGGTGCACTCGGTGGCGCCGCCCCAGCACGGCGATGACCTCACGTTGCGCTACGCCCGGCAGAACGGGGACATCGCGGAGGAAACCTTCGATATCGTCGTGCTTTCCACCGGTCTTGAAATCGCTCCCGAATCGGTGGCCCTGGCCGAAAAACTTGGTGTCCCCCTCAACTCCGACCACTTCGCCGCCACCGACAGCTTCGCCCCGGTGGCCACGGGAAAACCGGGCATTTTCGCCTGCGGGGCCTTCACCGGGCCCAAGGATATCCCCCACTCGGTGATGGAGGCCAGCGCGGCGGCGGCGGCGGCCACCGAATCGCTGTCCGTGGCCCGCCACAGCCAAACGCATACATTGGTTCTGCCGAAGGAAACCGACGTCAGCGGTCAGGCGCCGCGGATCGGGGTCTTCGTCTGCAACTGCGGCATCAACATCGGCGGGGTGGTGCGGGTGCCGGAGGTGGCCGAGTACGCCCGCACGCTGCCCAACGTCACCTACGTGGAGGAAAATCTCTTCACCTGCTCCCAGGACACCCAGGACAAGATGGCCGAGGTCATCGCCCGCGAAAAGCTCAACCGGGTGGTGGTGGCGGCCTGCACGCCCCGGACCCACGAGCCGCTCTTCCAGGCCACCCTGGCCAGCGCCGGGCTCAACCGCTACCTCTTCGAAATGGCCAACATCCGCAATCAGGACTCCTGGGTCCATGCCAACGATCCGGATGCCGCCACGCGCAAGGCCAAGGACCTGGTGGCCATGGCCGTGGCCAAGGCGGCCCTGCTCACCCCGTTGACCCAGACCGAGCTGCCCATGAGCCGCAACGCGCTGGTGGTGGGCGGCGGCATCGCCGGCCTGACGGCGGCCCGGGCTCTGGCACGCCAGGGTTTCCCGGTTCACCTGGTGGAAAAGAGCGATGTTTTGGGCGGCCACGGCCGGCGCCTGCGCGCCACTTGGCGCGGTGAGCCGGTGGGCGAGCGTCTCGCCGGATTGATCGCCGATCTCGAGGCCGATCCTTTGGTGCATATCCACACCAACACCGCCGTGACCGAAGTGGACGGCTTTGTGGGCAATTTCAAGACCCGGATTTCCACCGGCGGCGGCAGCGAAACCATCGACCACGGGGTGGCGATCCTGGCCACCGGAGCCAAGGAGTACAAGCCCAAGGAGTATCTGTACGGCCAGCATCCGGCCGTGGTGACCCAGACGGAACTCGATGACCTCATCGGCGCTGGCGACGAGCGCCTGGCCGGCGCCACCGATGTCGTCTTCATCCAGTGCGTCGGGTCGCGCAACGCCGAACGGCCCTACTGTTCCAAGGTCTGCTGCACCCACGCCCTGCGCAACGCCCTGGCCATCAAGGCCGCATCGCCGGAGACCAACATCTACGTGATCTATCGGGACATGCGAACCTACGGCCTGCGCGAGGAAATCTTCCGCGAAGCCCGGGCCCAGGGGGTCATGTTCTTCCAGTACGATCCCGAAGCGCCGCCTGCGGTGGAGGCCGAAGGCGACCGGGTGCGGGTGACCTTCCACGACCATATCCTGAACCGTCCGGTGGCGGTGGATGCCGACTTGCTGGCCCTGGCGGCGGCGGTGGTTTCCGATGCGGAAAACGGCCTGGCCCAGTTTTTCAAGGTGCCGGTGGACGGCGACGGATGGCTCCTGGAAGCCCACCAGAAGCTGCGGCCGGTGGATTTCGCCACCGACGGGGTGTTCCTCTGCGGGCTGGCCCACTATCCCAAGCCCATCGATGAGAGCGTTTCCCAGGCCCTGGCCGCGGCGGCCCGGGCGGCCACCTTTCTCGCCCGGGACACGATCCTGGTGGGCGGGGTGGTTTCCTGGATCGATCCGGCGCTTTGCACCGGTTGTGGCGGGTGCATTCAGGTCTGTCCGTACAACGCCATTGCCATGTCGGAAATCACCGGCATGGCCGAGGTCAACCCGGCCCTCTGCAAGGGATGCGGCGCCTGCGCGGCGGCCTGCCCGAGCGAGGCACCGATTTTGATGGGATTCAACAACCGGCAGCTTTACGCGCAGATTCACAGCGCCTTGGCCGCCTGAAACGGTATCGAGGGGGAAAACAGTGAACCCGGAACCATTCGAACCGAAGATTGTCGCTTTTTTCTGTAACTGGTGCACTTACGGGGCCGCGGACCTCGCCGGCGTCAGCCGCCTGAGCTATCCGCCCAACATCCGGGCCATCCGGGTGATGTGCTCGGCGACCGTGTCCCCCCACCACGTGCTCAAGGCCTTCCAAGAGGGGGCCGACGGTGTTCTGGTGGGCGGGTGACACATCGGCGACTGCCATTACCTGTACGGTAATCACATGACATTGAAACGGATGACCTTTCTCCAGCACCTGCTTACCTTCATGGGGCTGGAGGGACGGCTCCACCTGGAATGGATCTCTTCAGCCGAGGCTCAGAAATTCGTCGCCACGGTCACCGGATTCACCGAAACGATCCGTCGGCTCGGCCCCAGTCCGCTGAGGATCGCCGCCTCGCGGCAAGCGGATGACGCAACGATGTCGCCAATGCCCCAAAGCGGATGCCTCGACTTGCCCAAAACCGATGCCGTGCCGGAGACCGGCGTCCAGATCGCCAACGGATGAGTGCCATGACACCGATTCAAGAACAAGTGCACCAGTGGCTGGAAGAAGAGCGGGTGGACATTTTTTTGGCCTACCGCATCGTCGAGGGCCATCCCTTGCCCTATGCCTTTACCCGTGAGCACATCGAGGAAACCGGGGAGTTGGTCACCGGACCGGCCCGTTACAGCCTGGAAAAATTTGCCACCCACATCGCCTCCCGCTACCCCGACGCCCGCATCGGCATGGTGGCCCGGGACTGCAACCAGCGGGCGTTGAACGTGCTGCGGGTGTGGAACCAGCTCAAGGAAGGCCAGGTGGAGACAGTGTCGGTGAACTGCTGTCCCTCGGACCTTCGCGCCCACGCGGACTGTTCCTACCTGGAACGCCGTCCGGTGGGGGTGGTGAAGCAGCAACTCGGCCAGGTGCCCAACCAAGCCGTGGCCGATGTTGACGCCCAGCCGTCGGCCGAACGTTTCGATCGCTGGATGTACGAGTTTCAGAAATGCATCAAATGTTACGGTTGCCGCAACATCTGCCCGGTGTGCTTTTGCAACGAATGCAGCCTGGAGCATGCCGAGCTCATCGGCACCGGCCATCTGCCCCCCGACATCCCGATCTTTCATCTAGTGCGGGCCGTCCACATGGCCGGCCGCTGTATCGACTGCGGTCTCTGCGAGGATGCCTGCCCCGCTGAAATTCCCCTGCGGCTGCTTTACCGCAAGGTTAACGCCATCGTTAAAGATCTCTTTGAATACGAAACGGGCTCCGGCGACACCCTGCCGCCCTTTTCCATTCTGGGCCCAAAGCCCACGATGAGCCCGACGCCGCTATTGGCGGTTGCACAGGAGTAACGGCATGGAAATGAAATTTGTTCCTTCGATCTGTTCCTACTGTGGCACCGGGTGCGGGGTGCTTTTCGAGGTGCTCGACGGCGAGCTGGTGGGCACCCTGCCGATGAAGACCCACCCGGTCAACCACGGAAAATTATGCATCAAGGGCTGGAATCTGCACGAGCACATCAACAGCCCCCTGCGCCTCAAGAATCCGTTGCTGAAAACCTTCGGCCGTTTCACCAAGGTGGATTGGGACAAGGCGATGGATGTCACCGCCGATCGGCTCAAGGCGGTTATCGCCGCCCACGGTCCCGACAGCGTGGGGGTGCTTGTCTCGGCCAAAATGACCAACGAGGAGAACTACCTGGCCCAGAAGTTCGCCCGGGCCGCCATCGGCACCAACAACGTGGATCACTGCGCCCGGCTCTGACATGCCTCCACGGTGGCCGGTCTGGCCGCCGCATTCGGCAGTGGTGCCATGACGAATTCCTACGACGACCTGGAAACCGCCGGTTGCATCTTTGTGGTCGGTTCCAACACCACGGCGTGCCACCCCTTGATTGCCACCCGCATCTACCGCGCCAAGGAACGCGGTGCCCGGGTGATCGTGGCCGATCCGCGTCAGACCCAGATCGGAAACCTGGCGGACCTGTCGGTTCACCACCGGCTCGGCAGCGATGTCGCGTTGCTCAACGGGATGATGCACTGGATCATCGAAAACGATTGGCATGACAAGGATTACATCGCCGCCCGCACCGAGGGCTTCGAGGCGCTGGCGGCCACGGTGGCGGCGTATTCGCCCCAACGGGTCCAAGACATCACTGGGGTGCCGGCGGATGACATCAAAAAGATGGCCGAGCTCTATGCCACCTGCGGATCCGCGGCCTTACTCTACGCCATGGGCATCACCCAGCACACCACCGGCGTGGACAATGTCAAGTCGTGCTGCAACATCGCCCTGCTCTGCGGCAACGTGGGGGTGGCCGGCGGAGGCGTCAATCCGCTGCGCGGCCAGAACAACGTCCAGGGGGCCTGTGACATGGGCGGACTGCCCAACGTGTTCACCGGCTATCAGCCGGTGAGCGATCCGGCCGTGGTGGAAAAATTCTCCAAGGCCTGGGGACGCCCCCTGTCCGACAAGCCGGGCATGACCATCACCGACATGATCAGCGCCATGCTCGACGGTCGTCTCAAGGCCCTGTACGTCATCGGCGAGAATCCCAAGCTCTCCGATCCGGATTGGAACCATCTCCAGCATGCCCTCAACCGCCTCGACCTGCTCATCGTCCAGGAGCTGTTCCTGTCGGAAACAGCCCAGATCGCGGACGTGGTCCTGCCGGCGGCCTCGGTGGCGGAAAAAGAAGGCACCTTCACCAATTCAGAGCGCCGTTGCAGCCGCATCCAGAAGGCCATCGAGCCGGTGGGCAACGCCCTGGCCGACTGGCAGATCATCTGCAAGTTGTCCACCGCCATGGGATACCCGATGGATTATCCCGGCGGCCCGGAGCAGATCTTCGATGAGATGGCGGCCCTGACGCCCAAGAGCTATGCCGGCATGTCCTACCAGCGGATGGGCCTCAATGGCCTGCAATGGCCATGCCCCGACGCAAATCACCCCGGGACCCCGATTCTGCATACCCAGCAGTGTACCCGGGGGCTCGGAAAGTTCCATGCCATCGAATATCAGGATCCGGCCGAGATGCCCGATGAGGAATATCCTTATTTCCTGACCACCGGGCGCATGTTTGCTCATTTTCACACCGGCACCATGACGCGTATTTCGTCCCACCTGGATCACGAGCAGCGCAGCGGGTACGTGACCATTCACCCGGACGACGCCGCCCGCCTGGAGATCGCCGAAGGAGACCTGGTGGCCATCACGTCGCGTCGCGGCCAGATGGAGGCGCCGGCTCAGATCAGCGCCGAGGTGCCGCCGGGAAACCTCTTTTTACCGATTCACTTCGGCGAGTACCCGGCCAACATGCTCACCAGCGCCGAGGCCTTCGATCCCCTGGCCAAAATTCCCGAGTTCAAGGTCAGCGCGGTGCGTATCGCCAAGGCCCAAGCGGCCTGAGATGTCTGAGGGGGGAAAAAGAACGCCGAAGCATTGTGATTAGGTCACGGGGCGACCGCACCCGGTGGAAGGAGGCAAATCCGGATGCTGATCGCCCCGTGGCGGGGTAAGTGCCACCGTTGCGCACGGCGCAAACGGCGAGCACCAGGGGGGCGAAGAAAGGTCAGCGGGAAACGATTTCGGCTTCCAGCTTTTGGGCGATGGTCATGGATTGATCCAGGGCGTCGTTGATGTTGAACAGTTGGATTTTGAGGGTTTTGAGACTCGCCGGTGTCGCCTTGATCGAAGCCCCGCTCTCCAGGATGGACTTCAACTCCCGGGCCTTGTCGGTGAGCCCGGTGAGCTTGTCGGTAAAGGTGCCGACCTCTTTGGCCCATTTGGCCCGTTCATCGGGGGGAAACAGGATGGGCTGAGCGCCCAGACCGGTCACAAGGGCCTCGATGCCGTATTCTTCCGGATCCGCGATGATTTCGTAAGTGGACATGTCTCTGCTCCTTTCCAGAACCGTTGGTCTATCGTGGAAAGCCCCGGTTTGTCCCCGGTGAGGACACCATGAAGGGTCGCCCGGAACGCGCGGGGGGCCGCCCTGTCCACATACAGATTCAATTCGCATGCCAAAGTGATGGATATTCAGATAACTGCTTGCCCGGTCTCCTGATCATCTCGTCTCAAACCCTGCCACCGTCATTTTTCACCCTCGATCGGCCGACAACCGGTGCACAGGCCTTGGACATTCATCGTACAGGCTGAAGCCCGATTCAGTTGTGAACCGGTTAGAGGGTTCCCCGCAGGCCGATGGCATCGGCTGCCGAGCGCATCCCCGCGATGGTCTCTTCGATGAGGGCCCCAAGGTCCATGTCCAGCATGGCAGCCCCTTTTTCGATGATGCCCCGGTCCACGCCGGCGGCAAAGCGCTTGTCTTTCCACTTTTTCTTGATCGATTTGGCCGTCAGGTCCATCACCGAGCGGGACGGGCGCACCAGGGCCGCGGCCGCCACCAGTCCCGTGAGCTCATCCACGGCAAAGAGGACTTTTTCCATCTCGCTCTCCGGCCGCACGTCGGAGCAGATCCCCCAGCCGTGACTGACCACCGCCCGAATATAATCCTCCGGCCATCGGTTCTCCCTCAGGATTCGTTCGCTCTGGCGGCAGTGTTCCTGGGGGTACTGCTCGTAGTCCAGGTCGTGGAGCAACCCCACGATACCCCACATCTCTTCGTCGGCGCCGCGTTGGCGGGCCATGTGGCGCATCACGGCCTCCACGGCCAGGGCATGCCGAATCAGGCTTTCGGACTGGTTGTACTGGTTCAGCAGCGCCCAGGCTTGATCACGGGTCGGTGCGGCGTTGTCATTCATGGCATAATTCTCCAGATTGGTTTATGATTAAAAAAATCGGCGGCTGATCAACCGATTGCATAGTCCGCCGATGGGCGGGTGTCAATCGAAGGGCGGAAGATTTCGTTGACACCCATCCGTCCATGCCTAGGTTAAAAGGAAGGTGATGGCCGGCGCCCGGATGGCCGATGGCGCTGGCCGTCGAAACGATTCACCTCATGGCAGGAGGAAGGCATCTATGCAGGTAGCGCTGACGTTCAAGAATCTGGATGCATCCGAGCACTTCAAACAGTACGTTCAGGAGAAACTCGACCGGGTGGACAAGCTCCTGGACAAGCCTGCGTCCGCGGAGGTGGTCCTCGGCACCGAAAATCTTCACCAGGTGGCCGAGGTGCGCTTGGCCAGCGGCGGCTTGAGCGTTCAGGCCAAGGCGGATGCGGACGATTTGCATGCGGCCATCGACCAGATGGTGGACCGGGTACGTCGTCAGATTACCAAACAGAAGGAAAAGGTGCGCGAGCGACGTCCGGCGGTTCCGTTGGCCAATTGATCGGCCCCCGGCATCTAGTTGGTCGTTCTTCGTGTTGACCACGGTGATCAGAAGAATCCCCGCAGAGTGCTTCCACTTTGCGGGGATTTTCAGTGGGGCGGTTTGGTTTGACGCGCCATGCGCTCCTTCGATACAGAACTGTTTGAAAACCCTTCGGGTTGGTGATAGTCTGCAATTTCTTTTTTTCCGGCGACGTTTCCGCTTGTTCTTTGGTGGCGGAGGATGACGCTTCGACCTTTCTCACCACCGCGAAAATTATGAAAAGCTCAGGGTTTCGAAGTTTTGACGCGGTGGCCGGTGCTTTTTTCGTCGCGCTCGGCATCGGCGGCGTCCTTTTTTTCGATTGGGGAGAGTTGCGCCTTGCCTTTCTGCTGCTGATCTACGTTTTGTTGATCATCGGTTTCCGTCTCGATGAGATCAGCCGCCGCCTCGCCGCCATCGACCGGCGCCTGGCGCTGCAGTATCAAAGGCAGGTGGAGCTGGATGCCGCCAGCTTTTCGTCCGAAGCCCCTCCTCCTTCCCCCTCCGTGAAATCCCAATGAGCCTCCAATCCGGCAGAATCGCCCGGGTATCGGTGCATGGCGGCCACAGCGGCCAGTTTTGCTGCCATGCCGCCGACGATCTGGCCTCGATGGTGGCAGCTTACGCGGATCAAGGATTCGCCTGGGTGGGATTGACTGAACACATGCCACCACCGGATGATCGCTTTCTCTATCCAGAGGAACGGCAGGCGGGGCTCGACGCCGCCGCCCTGCGTCATCGCTTTGCCGCATACATGGCCGAGGCCCGGCGCCTGCAGCGCCGGTGGGCGTCCACGTTGCCCATTCGGGTGGGCTTCGAGACCGAGGCTTACAGCGGCGCTTTCGACCTTGCCCGCCGATTGATCGAAGATTTTCATCCGGACTACATCGTGGGATCCGTGCATCATGTGGCCAACATTCCCATCGATTTTTCTCCCGCGGTCTACGCCGAAGCCGTTGCCCGCTGCGGCGGCCTCCAGGAGCTGTACCTGGCCTATTTCGATCTTCAACTGGAAATGATCGAAACCCTTGAACCCCAGGTGATCGGTCACTTCGACCTGGTGCGTATCTTCGACCCCGACTACCCGCAACGGCTGGCCTCGGTGCCGGTGGTCGGGCGCATTGCCCGCAATCTGGAGAAAATCCGCCAACTCGGAGCGATACTCGATTTGAATGTGGCCGCCTGGGACAAGGGGGCCAGCGAACCGTATCCGGCCGCGGTGATTCGCCGCCAGGCGCGGCGACTGGGGATAGCCTTGGTTCCAGGCGACGACAGTCACGGCGTAGCCATGGTGGGGCGCCACTTCGACCAGGCCGCCGCCCTGCTGGAGGCCGAAGGTTTTTCCACCGACTGGCCGGTGCCGGGGGTGTAACGAGGCCGTTGCCGCTGCCCGGGGCGATGTGCTAATAATTTTTGCTCCGAGTGAGTGTCCCGATGGCCGAAAAAAAGACTGTTGCCGAAAGACAGGGGGGTTGCATGCCCGCCGAGGGGTGTTCTCCTGACGGCGGTCGGCCGCGGGGGCTTCTTAAACGCGCCTACGGGCGCTTCATCAAGCTGAGGGGCTGTCCGCGAGAAATCGCCAGAGGATTCGCCGTGGGGATTTTCGTGGGGTTCACTCCCACCCTGGGGGCCCAGATGCTCATCGCCGTGCCGTTGGCCGCCTTGCTGAAGTCCAACAAGTTGGCCGCGGCGGCGGGGGTCTGGATCACCAATCCGGTGACGGTCCCCTTCATCTATGGGCTGACCTATTTGGTCGGATCGCAGCTGACGGGCCTCTCGGGCCACCCCTCTATCGGATTTGTTCCGGAGATCACGCTGGTGGAAATTGCCGCCAAGGCGCCCCACATCTTTTGGACCTTGGGTGTCGGTGGCATCGTGGTGGGCCTTCCCATGGCGGTGGCTGGATACTACTTCTCCCTGGCCGCCGTCACCCGGTATCGGGAACGTATCCAGCAAAAGATCGCTGCGGGCAAGGAAAGGCTGATTCATCACCACCGCATCAGGGGCAAGAAACGCAGATAGAATCGTCGTATCGCCGGGATGATGCCCAAGGACCTTGGAATGCCCCAGATTTGCCTGGTACAGCCGCCGATCCGTGATTTTTACCTCACCGCCAAGCGTACCTTCCCCGCCGGTCTGGCCGCCATCGCCGGCGCGTTGCGCGCCGCCGGCTTCACCGTGAATATCGTGGACGCCTTGGCCGCTTCCAAGCGCCGGGTCAAACCGCTGCCTCCCGAGCTGGCGGAGCTGGCAGGCTTTTATGGGCCGCCGGACCGATCCCCCTTCGGCCTTTTTTCCGCCTGGGCCCATCATGGTCTCAGTTTCGAGACCGTCGCTCATCGCGTGAGTGAGATGAAACCGTTTCTGGTGGGGATTTCCAGTCTGTTTACCGCCTATGCCGACGAGGCCCTGGCCACCGCCGAGGTGGTGCGACGACACCTTCCCGATGCGCGAATCGTGGTGGGGGGCCACCATGCCACGGCCCTGCCCGAGCAGGTGATGGCCTGTGCGGCGGTGGATTTCGTCATCCGGGGCGAAGGGGAAGAAGCGATGGTGGCCCTGGCCCTGGCGTTGGAGGGCCGCGGCAATCTCGATGGGGTGCCCGGGCTGGTGGGGCGCCGATCCGGAGTTGACCTGTGGATGAACCCGCCGGTTTGGGTTGCCGATCTGGATGGCCTGCCCCCCGCCGCCTTCGATCTGGTGGCTCGCCGGGCCTACCGCCGCGGCGGGCGCGGGGCGGTTCAGATCACCGCCAGCCGCGGATGCCCCTACCGGTGTTCCTACTGCGCCTTCGGCGACGCGGCCGCACCGCCGTACCGGCGCCGTTCGGTGGCCTCGGTGCTGGCGGAGATCGACGCTGCCGCTGATCAGGACGACCTCGGATTCATCGATTTCGAAGACGAGAACCTCAGCCTGGATCGCGGTTGGTTCGTGGCGTTGCTGGAAGGGATCTGCCGGCGCTTTGCACCGGGGACCGTGGAACTGCGGGCCATGAACGGGCTGATGCCCTCCACCCTCGACGATGACCTGCTCCGCTTGATGCAAGCGGCCGGTTTTCGCTCGCTGAATCTGTCGCTGGGGACCGCTGTCCCCCGGCGGACGCGGTTTTTCCGGCGTCCGGATCTACGCCGGGCTTTCGACCGGGCGCTTGTCACCGCGGCGCGACTGGGCATGACGGCCGTGGGTTACATCATCGTGGGCGCGCCGGGACAGCCGGCTGGCGAGAGTCTCTCCGATCTGCTTTTTCTGGCACGGCGACCGGTGCTGGCGGGCCTTTCGGTGTACTATCCGGTACCCGGAACCCTGGATTTCGATCGCTGTCGGCAGATGGGGCTGTTGCCTTCCACCTTTGCCCGCATGCGCGCGACGGCCCTGCCCGTGGGCGACGACGCCAGCCGTCATCGCACCGTCACCCTCCTGCGCCTGGGCCGCCTGCTCAACTTCATCAAGGCCCTCAAGGACGGTGGCGTGCCGCTGCCGTCGCCGACCCCCCTGGATGACGGGCCGATTTCGCCCCCCGCCGACCGGGCGATCCTGGGCCGTCGTCTCCTGGCGGCTTTTCTGCACGACGGCAAGCTACGAGGCGCCGATGCGGCGGGAAACGTCTGGATTCATCCCTGCGACACGGCGCTATCGGAACGTTTCCGGCGAGCCCTGCGCCACGTGCCGGTCTGTCCAGCAGGCACCGGACCGCGAGGCATGCAACCCGGATGGCGGGGGCCTCAGACGCCTTCTGAAGGCGAAGTCCCGCTTGGTGCCTACAGATAGAAAATCGGCGTGTTTCCCCGGAATTTGGGAGACGCCGGAGGAGCGGCGCCGTCTGGTTCAGGCACTGAAGGACCGGGTTAGAAACGAACGTTAACCTCCTTTGACCCGTTTTCGGCCAAGTCTGCTAACCCAGGGGGGGTGACATTTCTGCCTGTGTCATCTCAACAGCCCATGTCAAAAGCGGTAACGGATGCCGAATCCCAGGCCGTTGGACGCGTCGCGAACCCCGTTGTAGAGCCCGAAGACGCCGGAGCGGTGATGGATCCGAATCACCACTTCCCATCGGGGCAAGGAAGGGGCGGCGAAGGCCAGCTCCAGCAGGATGTAGTTCAGCCATTGCTGACCTTTGTTTTCAAGGGTCGGGTCGGCGGTGGCGTAGGAAATACCTTCCCCCACGGCAAAGCTGGTGTCGATGTAACGGTCCCAGGGAAAGGGCAGCCAGCGCGCCACGATGAGGGCGTTGAACTCCTCGTGGTCCTGGTCGCCGAAATGCTTCACCGCCTGGCCTTCGATTTCGAAGCCGATGAAGTCCTTGAAGGCGCCAATTTTTCGGGAAAGGCCGAGTCCCACAAGGTGGGCATCCGCGTAGGTCGCTTCTCCGAAAAGGGTGTCGCCGAAGGAGTTGGTGGTCAGTCGGGCGCCGAACAAGGTGGTGCCCCACCGGGGCTCGGCGCCGACGGCGGCCGGGATCAGGAGCGTGCCGACAAGCAAAAGGAGGACCCAGTGCAAGGCCGCAGCGGTGCCACGCCTTTGCAAAATCCCCTTTTTCTCATCATGATCATCAATCATAACGCAGTTCTTCTCCTTTACGGGTCAGCACCAGTCCATTCAGCCAAATTCATCCCGTTCATCGTGCCAGGCCGCCGCTGACATGGGTCGCGATGGTGTTGCGGACCATTTCCGCCGTTGCCGGCGGATTCAGGTGCTTGAAGACGCTGTAGGCAATGGGATCCAGCACCCGCAGCCGGATGTGGTGACGGCCGTGGAAGTTGAGGCTGTACTTGGGCAACGCATGGCGTGTGCCGTCGATGGCGATGGGCAGGATGGGAAGGCGCATCTCATGGGCCAGAACGAAGGCGCCCGGTTTGAACGGCTTGAGCGCGCCGTCGCGCGAGCGGGTGCCCTCGGGAAAAAAGAACACCGAGCTGCCCCGGGCCAGGTGGCGGCGGCATGCCGCCATCATGCGCGCGACGCTCTCCTTGTCGCCCCGGCGCAGCTTGACGTATTGGTTGAGCGCCATGTTCCAGCCAACGAAAGGCAGGTTGAAGACCTCGGCCTTGGAAACCCACTTGAAAGGAAAAAAGAGGCGAAAGGCCACGAGAATGTCCAGCTGGGACTGGTGGTTGGAAACGATGAGGTAGGTTTCCCGTCGTCGGATTTTTTCGCGTCCCTCCAGCGATACCCGCCAGGCCGGCATGGTCCACAGATAGAGGCAGGCCCAGAATGAAGTGAACTGGTGCAGTACCACCAGACGCCGGTCGAAGGGGCTGGTCAGTGCCCAGATCACCAGGGCGATGACAAAAAAAATGACGGAGGTAACAGCGATGTAGGTTAGAAAAAAGAAGGCGATGACACGATTGATCATGATGGTGCGATCCTCCCTATTATTTTCAATCGGCCAGGTGGGCGGCCTCGATGCGACCGCAAGTTTCGTCCACCCGTGAAAACAGCACCAGGCCGACGAGAAACAGCACCACCACCGATCCCAGGCTCAGGCGGGTGGCAAGCTGGCCCACGGCCTGGATTTGTTCCGCGCTGGGATTCGGGGGCATCATCAATCGTCGCACGGTCAGGCCCACGATGCCCATGAGGGCCGGGCCCATGATGGTGGCGAATTTTCCCAGCATGTTGTAGAAGCCGAAAAATTCGGCGGCTTTGTCCTTGGGGATGATCCGGGTGTAGTACGAGCCGCTCAACGCCTGGATACCTCCCTGGACCAGGCCGATGACGCCAGCGAGGACGAAAAATTCATGCCGCTGGCGCATCAGGGTACCCCACAAGGTGATGCCGATGTAGATGCCGATGCCCAGGTAGATGGCCCGGCGCACACCCCAGCGCTCGCCGAGCCGGCCGAAGACCAAGGCCGCCGGGAAGCCGACAAACTGCACCAACAGCAGGGCCACGATGAGATCGTTGGCTTCGAATCCCAGGGACATGCCGTAGTCCACGGCCATGCGGATGATGGTGTCCACGCCGTCGATGTAGAACCAATAGGCCAGCAGAAATAGGCTCACGGTTTTCAAATGGCGCGCCCGGCGGAAGGTATCCGCCAGTTGGCGCCACCCGGCCCTCAGCGCCGACGGGCCCTGCTTCACGGGTCCGGCGGAAGGCTCCGGGACCCAGAGAATGGTGATCAGGGTAAAGGCGCCCCACCATAGGGCCACGGTGAGAAACGAGAGGCGAACCGCCGCGGCGGAATCAATCAGACCGAAACGCTGGGGCATTAGGGTCATGAGGACGTTGACCAAAAAGAGAAGGCCACCGCCGAGGTAACCGAGGGAGAAGCCGAGGCTCGATACCCGGTCCACACGGCCTTCGCCGGCGATTCCGGGCAGAAGGGCATCGTAGAAGATGTTGGCCCCGGAAAAGCCGATCACCCCGAGGATATAGACGAAGATCGCCAGGGGCCATTGGCCCTTGGCCACGAAAAAGAGGCCGGCGCTGGCCAGTACCCCCATGTAGGCGAACCAGATGAGAAGCTTTTTTCGTGCCTCACCCCGGTCGGCGATGGCGCCCAGCAACGGGGCCATGAGGGCCACTATCAGTCCGGCCAGGGCGTTGCCGAATCCGAGTTGGGCCGTGCTGAGGTTTACGTCGGTGCCGTGGCTCCAGTACTGTTTGAAAAAAATAGGGAAAAATCCGGCCATGACCGTGGTGGCGAAGGCCGAGTTGGCCCAATCGTAAATCGCCCAGCCCCAGACGGCGCGCTTTTCAGGTGTCATGAGTCCGGCTTTTCCTTCATCGGTTCATGGTTTCGGCGGAATCGTATCTTTATGAACGGTCTTCGGCTATGATTGCAACTCAAAAAAGTCGACGCCCGACGCGGCGAGTTTTTCCCGACCCGGGACAGAAACCGCCGCGGTTTCCCCGGTCTTGAAATTTGACGACGCGATGACACGCATTCCTTCCTTTGTCGCCGCCTTGTGTCTGGCGGAAATCCTCTCGCTGGCCGGGGCGATGTTTTTCCCGGCCCTCCAGCCCGTCTTCGAAGCGCAGTGGCAGTTGAGCGGCACGGCCGCCGGCTGGATCAACGGCGTCTACTTCGCCGGCTATGCCGCTGCCACGCCGCTGCTCGTCGGGCTTACCGATCGCTTGGATCCCCGATGGATCTATCTGCCCTCGGTGCTTCTGGCCGCCGTCGCCATGTTTCTTTTCGCCGCCCTGGCCCACGGCCTCTGGTCGGCCGCCGCCTTGCGGCTGTTGGCCGGCATCGGTCTGGCCGGCACCTATATGCCGGGGTTGCGGGCCTTGAGCGACAAGGTCGCCGGACCGCGCCAGAGCCGCTACGTGGCGTTTTACACGGCATCCTTCAGCATCGGCACCGCCATGTCGGTCTGTTTCGCCGGTGCCCTGATGCCCGCCGTGGGCTGGCGCCATGCCGCCTGGATCCTGGGGCTCGGCCCCTTGGCGGGCGCAGCGGTGTTCGCGGCTTTCGTTCCCCGCCGCCGGTTCCGGCCGGCGGCGCCCCCAACAAGGGGCGCGAAGATGGACCGGCCCCTGGTGAAGGCCGTGGTGTCCAACCGGAAGGCCATGGGCTACGTACTCGCCTATGCGGTGCATTGCTGGGAGTTGTTCGGCTACCGGTCCTGGCTGGTGGCGTTCCTGGTGTTTTGCGCCGGCCTTCAGCCCGGCTGGTCGGCATCGGTGAACCTGCAGGGCGTTGCCACCGTCATCATGCTCTTGGGGGTACCGGCGAGCCTCTTGGGCAACGAGGGGGCCATGGTTCTGGGCCGACGCCGGGCCATCTCCGGTTACATGCTCGTTTCCGGAGTGGTGGGGGCGACCATCGGATTTACTGCCGGCCGGTCCATGATCTTGATCATCGCGCTGGCATTTGTCTATGGAATCACCGTGATGCTCGACAGCGGCGCCCTCACCGCCGGTCTGGTGGCCAGCGCGGAAGACGATCGGCGGGGCGCCACCATGGCGCTGTATTCTTTTTGCGGGTTCGGCATGGCCTTTCTGGCGCCGCTGGTCTTCGGGATCATTCTGGACGTCGCCGGGCGCAGTGCGACGGGGTGGGGGCTGGCCTTTGCCGCCCTGGGGCTCACCGCCATGACCGGCATTCTTTGGCTGCGGCTGTTCCGGCGACCGGGTAAGCCGACGGACTAGTGGCGACGCCCGGCGTTTTCAGGACCGGTTGTGCAGGTAGCGCACTTCCGGCTCAAGCTGGACCCCGTGACGGCATCGCACCAGGCGGGCCATCTGGTCGGCCAAAGCCAGAATGTCCGCCGCCGTGGCGCCGCCGGTGTTGACGATGATGTTGGCATGGCGGTGGAAGACGGCGGCGCCGCCCCGGCGCAGGCTTTTGGCACCGCAGCGATCCAGCAGAAGCCCGGCGGCGATGCGCGATGCGCCGGGGCTCGGCGGCGGCAGATTCTTGAAATACGATCCGGCGCAAGGCAAATCGGACGGGGGATGCTTGCCGGCCCGGTCGGCCCGGATGGCGGCAATGCGGTTCATCAGACCGGCTGCGGTGTCCGCCTGGAAACCGCCAAAGGTCACTTCCAGCACAATCTGCCCGCACCTCAGGATATCGCTGTCGCGGTAACCCACGCCCAGGGTGTTTACCGGAAGCGTGTCCATGGTGCCGTCCGGGGAGAGCACCCTCGCCCGGCACGCCATTTCGGCCAAAAGACGGCCGTAGGCGCCGGCCCCTCCCGCCAACGCCCCACCCACCGTGCCGGGAATCCCGGCGGCAAAAGTCAAGTCTCCCCATCCCCGAAACGATACCGCTTCCACGAGCCGATCCAGGGAAAAGCCGGCACCGGCGGTCACCTGACGTCTCTTTTCGTCCCAGTTCAGATGCGTCACTCGGTTGACCACCACCAGTCCGGCCAAACCGGCGTCGTCGATGACGACGTTGCTGCCGTCGCCCAGCAGTGTAAAGGGTGCGCGGCAGCCGCGGCAGATGGCGTGGGCGGCTGCCAGGTCTTCGATGTGCTCGACCTCCACGAGGAACTCGGCGGGCCCGCCGACCTTCATCCAAGTCCACGGCGCCAGTACCTCATCCCACCGGAGGGCCGAACCAAAACGCTGTGCCAGTTGTTTGCCAAAAACGGTCATGGGACTGTTTTCATCCACTCCGTTTCCGTTCCGAAACCATAAAAGCAGAGAGCATGGCCAGGGTCAGGCCCGCGATGGTCAGGTAGAGGGTCAGCAGATCGAAATGGGCCAACAGAGAGGTGGCCATCATGGGGCCAGCCGCATTTCCCACGAAACGCCCGGAGTTGAGAAATCCCAGCGTGGTGCCCCCTCCCTTGTCGGCAAAAGAGGCGATCACCAGGGGAATGACACCGGCGATCATGCCGGTTTGCACCGAGCGCAGCAGGGTGAACATAAAAACACCATTGCTCAGGTAGAGCAAGCATTGGAGCGCGCCAGCCACCAGGCAGGCGAAGACGATGAGCCGGGTGAGGGGCATGCGGGACGAGTAGCTCACCAACAGGTAGTTGCCGGCAATGGCCGCCGCCATGTAGATCATCATGATGGTTCCCGCCGTGCCGACGGCGACGTCCCCGGTGAGGTGAAAGTTTTCAAGAATCTGGGGAAGGATGCTGGGCAGGAACATGAGCTGAATGGTGCCAACGCAGATCAGCCCCCACCCCCAGAGAATTCCCGTGGGAGAAGCGCCTGGCCGCCGCTCTGTTTTAGGCCGCGGCGGAATATCCCGTACAAACCGGTGGCAGGCGGCGATGGACAAAAGCAGGACGCCAAGGGCGATAACGAAGGGCGCGCGGTAGCCAAAAAGCGTTACGGCATAGGCGCCGATGGGGGGGCCGGCGAGTTGTCCGGCCGTCATCGAATTTTGAAAATGGCCGATGTGCCTGGCCAGCCTGGACTTTGATGCGGAGCCGGCGATCAGGACCAGGCCGATGGTGGAAATTCCGCCGAAAGCACCCTGAATCAACCGCAGGGCCAAAATCAGGGGCAGGCTGTCGGAAAACCCCATGATGAAAAAAATCACCCCGGTACAGAACATGCCGCTTTGAAAGAGCAGTTTCGGTCGGATGCGGGCCGTCAGACTCCCCCAAAAAGGAGCGGCCAGCGCCGCCACAAGGGACGTGCCCCCCATGATCAGGCCCGTCCACAGGATGGTTGCCTTCATGCTGTAGTGGCTGACCTTCAAAATATAAAACGGCATGAAGGACATGATGCAGTTGAAACAGAAGGCGATGCCGAACTGGGAAAGGGCAATAAAGTAGATGCCCTTTTCGCTGTCCCGGGGATCCGGAATCTCCATTTCGACGGAGGTGTTCACCGGCGATGCCTGATTATGCACCCGTCCTGGAAAACTTGCGGCGCCCCCTCCCCTGGTTCGGGATGGCGATGCGGGGCTTTCTGGCAACTCCCCGGAAAACTCTGCTCGCCGGCGCGGTTGGTCCTCCGGAGATTCCATCAATACCGGTAGTGGTCCGGTTTATAGGGTCCCTCCACCGGTACCCCTATGTAGGCGGCCTGTTCCGACGTCATTCGGGTGAGGCGGGCACCGAGGTGATTCAGGTGAAGTCGGGCCACTTCTTCGTCGAGCTCCTTGCTGAGCCGATAAACGCCAACTTCGCGATCCCGGTTGCGCCACAGGTCGATCTGGGCCAGGGTCTGGTTGGTGAACGAGCTGCTCATCACGAAGCTCGGATGCCCCGTGGCACAGCCGAGATTCACCAGGCGGCCCTGGGCGAGAAGGTAGATGGCGTGGCCGTCGGGGAAGGTGAAACGGTGCACCGGGCACTCGGATCCTCTGATTTCTTCGACCTTGATCCCTGGATAGGCGTACAGTTTGGCCACCTCGATCTCGTTGTCGAAATGACCGATGTTGCACACGACGGCCTGATCCTTCATCCGGGCCATGTGCTCGATGCGGATTACGTTGCAGTTGCCCGTAGTGGTGACGTAGATGTCGGCGAAGGGCAAGGCGTCTTCCATCGTGACCACCTTGAAGCCGGCCATGCAGGCCTGCAGGGCGCAGATGGGGTCCACTTCGCTGACGAGCACCTGGGCGCGTTCGTTGCGCAGGGCTTCCGCGCTGCCCTTGCCCACGTCGCCGTAGCCGCAGACCATGGCGGTTTTGCCTGAAATCAGAACATCCATGGCGCGCTTGATG
The DNA here is from genome assembly GCA_028700185.1 of Desulfobacteraceae bacterium. Classification (GTDB taxonomy): domain Bacteria; phylum Desulfobacterota; class Desulfobacteria; order Desulfobacterales; family UBA2174; genus UBA2174. Next base: position 42,043 of record JAQVTF010000003.1, read on the forward strand.
CCGTCGGTGAGGGAATGGCGGCAACCGTAGATGTTGTCGAACTTGCTCTTGGTGACCGAGTCGTTGACGTTCATGGCCGGAACGAGCAGTTCGCCCCGCTCGCGCATCTGGTAGAGCCGGTGAACCCCGGTGGTGGTTTCCTCCGATACCCCCTTCCAGCCGGCCACGTGGCGTTGCCAGAACCGGGGATCCTTCTGCTGCAAGTCCTTGAGCAGGGCGTTGATGATGGCCAGCTCCTTGTTGTCGGTGGCAACATCGAGGATCGAGGGGTCCTTTTCCGCGTAGTAGCCCCGGTGCATCAGCAGTGTGGCATCGCCGCCGTCGTCCACGATGAGCTGGGGCCCGCTGCCGTCGGGCCAGGTCATGGCCTTCAGGGTGCACCACCAGTATTCTTCCAGGGTTTCTCCCTTCCAGGCGTACACCGGGACGCCCCGGGCGGCGATGGCGGCGGCGGCCTGGTTCTGGGTGGAAAAAATGTTGCACGAGGCCCAGCGCACCTGGGCGCCCAGTTCCACGAGGGTTTCAATCAGTACGGCGGTCTGAATGGTCATGTGCAGGCTGCCCATGATCCGCACCCCGTCCAGGGGTTTTTCCGGCCCGTACTTGGCGCGGGTGGCCATGAGGCCGGGCATTTCCTTCTCGGCGATTTCGATTTCCTGGCGGCCGCTATCGGCCAGGGCAATATCGGCAACTTTGTAGTCGGGCATCTGGGTCATGGGGCGCTCTCCATCGGCGATGTGTCGGCATCAAACGTCAAGCCCGGCCGTGCCGTGCAGAGCCGGGCATCTTCCAACCTTGTTCAAACTGTATAGCTAAGGAATTCCACCTGCATTGTCAACCCGGCGCGGTCCCGTCAAAGTCCTGCGGGCAATCGGCGGTCGGAAAGATCAGCGGGAAACAGCGACCCTCGGAATGATTCCGCTCCGGTAGGGAAGCAGGCGGACTCCATTGTTGATACAGCGCACCGAGGCGCCGGATTGACGCATTTGCGTTCTCCCTGTAAAAGACGGTTGGCCGTCCGGCGCCCCGGCCGCTGGAACAAGCCCAGGGTTTTCGTCCGGATGCTCCGCGCCGGAGGTCGTCGATGGCGGCGATAGCGGCCGGCTGGAGGACTGAAATCAAAAATGACAGATGCACCATGGCGCGATGGTGATGAAAAATCCCTGGCTTGATATTCCCCTGGAAGACTACGAAGGCCACATGGCCCTGCCCCAGGTGGCCCAGGCCCAGATGCTGGCGCAGGTCTTCGAAGATGCTTTGAACCGGTATCTGCCGGCCTCGGTGGCGGTTCTCGGCTGCGCCGGCGGCAACGGGTTCGACCGGATTCCCTCGGCGACAACCCACCGGGTGGTGGGCATCGACCTCCATCCCGCCTATGTACGGCGTGCCCGTGAGCGCTACCACGGGCGCATCCCCGGTCTGCAGCTCCTGGCGGGAGACGCCCTGGCGGCGGACCTGGTTTTCCCCCCGGTCCGGCTGGTGTTTGCCGGACTCTTCTTCGAGTACGTCGACCTGGCCGCGGCCTTGTCCCGGATCCGCCGGTGCATGCTGTCGCCCGGAGGAATGTTGGTCTCGGTGGTTCAGCTTCCCAGTGCGCGCGTTCCCGAGGTGACGCCTTCCCCTTACACCCGGTTGGGGACCCTTGCCGCGGTGATGCGCCTCGTTTCTCCCGATGGGCTGGCGAAGCTGGCGGCGGACAACGACTTTTCTCTCATCGAGGATCGGACCGTGGTGGCCGGCGGCGGCAAACGGTTCCAGGTCCAGGATTTTCGCCTCGCCAGCAACGGCCCGCAGCAACAACGCCGTTGACCAGGGTTTCTGGACGACTTGACAGTGGTTCCAACTGCTTTATTTTTATATCTTTTTTAGAGGGTTTGCCGCCGCCTTCGGGTTGACAGGCCAAGTCCTCTTGCCTATAAAACGGGCAATTTCGCCGGTGTGAAGCATCGATGCGCCAGCCGGCACCGAATGGCGGGAAGGAGCGGATGGGCATACAACCGGTTTCCAGGGAAAACGAAATGATCCAGGTTGAATCGCTGACCAAGCAGTTCGGGACTTTTCGGGCCGTCAACGGTATCAGTTTCAACATCGCCCGGGGAGAGATTCTTGGCTTGCTCGGACCCAACGGGGCCGGCAAGACCACGACCCTGCGCATGCTCACCGGTTTTCTCAAGCCGACATCGGGCACCATCCGGGTGGCGGGCCAGCCCATGAGCGATCAGGGTCTGGCGGTGAAGCGGATGATGGGCTATCTGCCCGAATCGGCGCCCCTGTACCACGACCTGCTCGTCTTCGATTACCTGCGCTACGTGGCCGAGATCCGGGGACTGAAGGCCGGGGCGCGGACCGAGCGGATCCGCCGACTGGCGGAGATTTGTCAGATCAACGACGTGATGCACAAACCCATCGGGGTGCTTTCCAAGGGCTACAAGCAGCGCGTGGGGTTGGCCCATGCCATGATGAGCGATCCCCAGATCCTGATTCTCGACGAGCCCACCAGCGGCCTGGATCCCAACCAGATCGTGGAAATCCGCGAGATCATCCGGCAGATCGGCCGGGAAAAAACCGTGGTGCTTTCCACCCACATTCTTCCGGAGGCCGAAGCCACCTGTGACCGGATTCTCATTATCCACCAGGGTGCCATCGTGGCCGACGGGGCCACGGACCAGATCAAGCGCTCGGCCGCTGGGGGGCACCGGATTCATCTCTCCATCGCCAACGCCGATCCCGGGGCGGTGCGCAGCCGGCTGGCAACCATCGACGGGGTGGCCGAGGTGATCACCGAAGCCTCCGTCAACGGTGTGCTGGCGGTGGTGCTGGTGTGCCATGGCGAAGCGGACCTGCGAGGGCCCGTTTACCGGGAAGTCCGGCACACCGACTGGGATTTGCTGGAGTTCTACCAGGAAACCCAGACCCTGGAGACCATTTTCCGCAAGCTGACCCGGGAGGACTAGCGCAATGCCCCAGGCATGGTTTGTCTTCAAGAAGGAATGGACGTCCTATTTTGCCTCGCCGGTGGCCTACATCGTTATCAGTATCTTCCTGCTGGTGACCGGCTGGTTTTTCTTCTCCACTTTTTTCATCTTCAACCAGGCGGATCTGCGGAACTTCTTCGCCATGTTGCCCCTGATCTTCGCCTTCGTTGTGCCCGCCGTCACCATGCGGCTTTTTTCCGAAGAGCTCAACATCGGCTCCATCGAGACCCTCTTGACCCTGCCGGTGACCCGGGGGCAGGTGATTGTGGGCAAGTTCGCCGCCGCCGTGGCCTTTGTGGCCGCCATGCTTCTGCCCACGTTGGCGTATCCGGTGAGCATCGGTCTCATGGGGCACCTGGATTGGGGGCCGGTGATGGGGGGTTACCTCGGCGCCATGCTGCTGGGGGCGGCCTTCGCCGCCGTGGGGCTCTTTGCCTCGTCGTTGACCCGCAGCCAGATCATCGCCTTCATCGTGGCCATGGCGATCTGTTTCGGCCTGACCCTCATCGGTCGCATCCTTTTCTTCTTGCCCGAAACCATGGTCGGGATATTGGCCTACCTCGGGGCGGATCACCATTTTCAGAACATCGCCAAGGGAGTCGTAGACACCCGGGACGTGGTGTACTTTGCCAGCGTGGCGTTCATTGGATTGTACGCCACCCACCTCAGCCTCCGGGAAAAGGACTAGGAGAATTCCTCGATGCCGACCTTCAAGGCCGCAGCCTACGCAAAATTTTTCGTCTACCTGGTGGTGGTGCTGTTGATCAACATCGCGGGCCTGACCCTTTTCGCGCGGGTTGATTTGACCCGAAACGACCTGTTCAGCCTGTCTTCGGCCAGCCGTCGGGTGGTCTCCTCACTGGAGGAACCGTTAACCATCAACGTGTTCTTCACGCGTAACCTCCCCGCTCCGCACAACGGCACCGAGCGTTACCTGCACGACCTGCTGGCCGAGTATGCCCGCCACGGGGGGCGCCATTTCAATTACCGTTTCTACGATGTGAGCCCCGATGCGGGGGACACCACGGCTGAGGCGGAGGAGAATCGCCGCCTGGCGCGCAGTTACGGTATCCATCCGGTGCAGATCCAGGTGGTGGACCGGGACGAGATCAAGTTCAAGCAGGCCTACATGGGGATGGTGATGATCCATGGCGACCTCATCGAGCGGCTCGACGCCATCACCAGCACCGACGGTCTCGAGTACCGGATCACCACCGCCATCGAAAAAATGAGCAACAAGACCAGCGCCCTGCTGGCCGTCGAGGACCAGATCCGGGTGGCGCTCTACCTCTCCGAGAGTCTGCTCTCAGTAGCGCCGCTCATGGGCCTCAACGATTTGGCCAAGCTTCCCGAGACGCTGAAGGCTGTGGTGGAACGGCTCAACCCTCAGCACTACGGCAAGCTGCACTTCGAGACCATCGATCCGCCGGCAGACCAGGACCTGACGGAACTGGGCAACGCCCTGGACATCATGACCCTCAAATGGCCCGATACGCCCGAGCATCAGGTGAGCGCCGGCAGCGGCGTGGTGGGGCTGGTGCTGCGCCACGGCCAGCGTCATGTCTCGCTGCCGGTGGTCCAGGTGTTCCAACTGCCCATCTTCGGCACCCAGTACCAAATGGCCGGCGAGGCCGAGTTGACCGGCATGATCGAAGACGGCGTCGAATCCCTCATCGACATCAACGCCGACATCGGGGTCCTCGCCGGACACGGCACCCTGCCCCTGGTGGCGCCGCCGCCGCAGGGACGCCCCGAGGATGCCGACATCACGGCCTTCCGGGACCTGGTGAGCCAGAACTACACCCTCAAAGCGGTGAATCCGACCGACGATGGCATCAGTGGGGGATTCGAGACCCTGATGATTCTCCGGCCCCAAGAAAAACTCAGTGATTTCGCCCTCTATCAGATCGACCAGTTTCTGATGCGCGGGGGGAATCTTTTCATCGTCCTGGATGCGTTCAAGGAAGAATTTCCCGCCGGCGCCATGCCGGTCTACCGGCCGGTGGACAGCGGCCTGGAGCAGATGCTGGCGCATTGGGGCGTTGAGATCGATGCTTCCTACGTGATGGACGAGCATTGCTACCGCCAGCGGTTGCCCCAGGACATGGGGGGCGGGGAGCAGATCATCCATTTCGCCCCGCTGATTGAAAATCAGAACATTCACAATGAACTGCCCTTCATGCGGAACATCCGCGGACTGGTGGCCTTTCGCGCCTCACCACTGGAGCTGGACCGACAGCGGCTCGACGACCTGAAGCTTTCGGCCGCAGTGCTGTTTTCTTCGTCAAATCGATCCTGGCGCATGGGCGAGCCCATCAATCTCAATCCGATGTTCTCGACGCCGCCGCCGGAAAGCGAGATGGAGGGGCCGTTGCCTTTGGCCGTGCTGGTGGAGGGTGAATTTTCCAGCTATTTCGACGGCAAGCCGATGCCGGTGCGCCCGGATAAGCCGGCCTCCGAGGCGACTGAGGAAGGGCAGGCCGGCGACCCGGAACCGTCCGCTGGCGTTCAAGGGGTGGCCGATACCGGCGTTTTTATGGCCAGGGGACGGCCGGCGAAAATCTTCGTCATGGCCAGCGCCGAGATGCTCAGTGACAAGATTCTCGAACCGGAAGGCCGCAGCCCCAACAGCATTTTCATCCTCAACACCATCGACGATCTCAACGGCCGCCAGGATGTGGCTATTCTGCGCAGCAAGGAGCAGCGGTTCAATCCCCTGGATCCGGTGACCCCTGAAACCCGGGGACTGGTGAAAGCGGTAAACATCGCCGGATTGCCCATCCTGGTGGTCTGCTTCGGCCTGCTGGTCTGGCTGCACCGCAGCCGGCGCAAGCGCCGGATTCAGGATCTGTTTCGGCAGGAGGTGGCGCGCTGATGAAGATCCGCAAAGAAATCATCGTTCTGGTCGTGGCGGTGGTCGCCCTTTCCGGCTACCTTGTCTGGCAGCGACAGAAACCCACCGCCTACCGGTTGCCGGATCTGCCGCAAGTGGATGGAAGCGAAATCACCCATATCCGCATCGAGCGGCCGGAAACATTGCCGGTGGTTCTCAAGAAAATCGACCAAACCTGGCGCGTGGGCGATGAACTGTTCAAGGCGGATATGGACAAGGTCAACGGGATGCTGGAGACCATCGAGACGCTGGCGCTAACGGCCCTGGCTTCCGAGACCGGCCAGCACGCGCGCTATCACCTGGACGACGGGCACCGGATCCGGGTGCAGGCCTGGGTCGGTGATGGCCTCCGGAGGGATTTTGCCATCGGCAAGACGGTGCCGACTTACCGGCACACCTTTGTCACCATGGCCGGCGATGAAAAGGTCTATCATGCCCGGGAGGATTTCCGCGGCCGTTTCGACCGCGACCTGGATCAACTGCGCGACAAGCGCGTGTTGACCTTCGACCGGGAAAAGATCCAAACGGTGAGTCTGGCGGTGGGCAAAGCCGAGCCCGTCATCTTTTCCCGGGTTGAAACTCCACCGGCGGCAGAAGAAAAGGATCGGAAGGAAGAAAACGCCAAGCCCGAAACGGCCCGTTGGCAGGGGGCCAAGGGATCACCGGTGGACGAAGAGACCCTGGAGAACCTCGTCGCGAGCCTGGCGAGCCTCGAGTGCGAGCGCTACTTTTACGATCGGACCAAGGCCGACCTGGAAGGCGGCAAGCCGGATTACATCATCGAACTGACGACAGATCGGAAGCAGCCCCATCGCCTGCTTCTTTTCGCCCCGCTGGAAGGCGAGGAAGAGGAACGGCCGCGACCGGGGGTTTCCTCCGAAAACGATTATCCCTTCGTGGTGTCGGCGTTCCACAGCCGGGAGTTTGCCGACCAGATTGCCAAACTGACCACCGCCAAGAAAACTGCCAATTAGGCCAAGGAGGTGCACCATGACCGGCGACCCGTGGAATCCCGGCAAGCTGTTGGAAGTCTCCGGAGCCTACTGGCAAAGTTGCGCCCTGCACGCCGCCGTCAAACTGGACGTTTTTACCCACCTTGGCGAAGGGCCGCTGGATGCGGCCCAGGTGGCGGCGCGCATCGGCGCCGAGCGGCGTGCGATCGCCATGGTGCTCAACGCCATGGCCGCCATGGGACTGCTGGAAAAGGCCGGCGAGCTCTACGCCAACACGGAAACGGCGGCCCGTTTCCTCGTCCGGGAGGCTCCCGGCTACCTGGGGTACATGATTCTGCACCACCACCACCTGGCACCTTCCTGGAGCCAGCTGGACCAGGCGGTGCGTGCCGGGGGACCGGTGCGCGGCCGGGCCTCCTTCGGCGATCCCGAGGTGCGCGAAGCCTTTCTGATGGGCATGTTCAACAACGCCATGCTCCTGGCGCCGTCGGTGGTGGGGGCGGTGGACCTGGCTGGCCGACGGCGCTTGCTGGATCTGGGCGGCGGACCGGGAACCTACGCCATTCATTTCTGCCAAGCCAACCCCGAGTTGCGCGCCACGGTCTTCGACCTGCCCACCACCCGCCCCTTTGCCGAGCGGACCATCGCCCGCTTCGCCCTGGCCCACCGCATCGAGTTCGCCGATGGCGACCATCACAACGATCCCCTGCCCAGCGGATTCGACGCCGCCTGGCTGTCCCACGTGCTCCACGGTGAGCGCCCCGAAACGGCGGCCCGCATCGTGGCCAAGGCCGCCAAGGCCCTTACGCCGGGCGGCCTGCTGCTGGTCCATGATTTCATCCTGGACGATACCGGCGACGGACCGCTGTATCCCGCCCTGTTTTCCCTCAACATGCTCTTGGGTACCGACGGCGGTCAAAGCTACACCGACGGCGAAATTCGCCGAATGCTGGCCGCCGCCGGCGGTCGGGACATCCGGCGCCTGGCCTTTCGCGGCCCCACCGAATCGGGGATTCTTTGCGCCACCGTTTAGATGCCGAGCCCGCCGTCCTCTGGATCCGCGGCGCCCTCGGCCGGTGGTACGATACCCACCGGCGTGACCTGCCGTGGCGGCGCACCACCGATCCCTACGCCATCTGGGTTTCCGAGGTGATGCTGCAGCAGACCCAGGTGGCCACCGTCGGTTCCTACTATGCCCGCTGGCTGGAGCGGTTTCCCACTGTCGCCCATCTGGCGGCCGCCGATTTGCAGAATGTGCTCAAGTGCTGGGAAGGATTGGGCTATTACGCCCGGGCGCGAAACTTTCACCGGGCGGCGCAGATACTGGTGCGCCAACTTGGCGGTCGGGTGCCCGACGATCCGGTCGCCTTCCGGGCCTTGCCGGGGGTGGGCGATTACATCGCCGCGGCCGTGCTCAGCATCGCCTTCGGCCGCCCCCTGGCCGTGGTGGACGGCAACGTCAAGCGGGTGCTGGCGCGCTTTCTGAAGATCCATGCCCCGGCCAACGCGCCCACCGCGCACAAGATGTTTGCCCCGGTGGCGGCGCAATGGCTGGATTCAAGAGATCCGGGCCGTTTCAACCAGGCCGTGATGGAGTTGGGGGCCCTGATCTGCACACCCCGGCAGCCCCGCTGCGAGGTGTGCCCCATCGCCGACGGGTGCCGCTCGCTGGCCGAAGGTTGCCAGGCGGACTATCCCCGTCGCCTGCCGCGCCGGGCCGTGCCCGAGCATCGTCTGCTGGCGGCGGTGGTGGAAAAAGGCGGCCGGTTGCTCATCGTGCAAAGGCCGATGGACGGACTCCTCGGCGGCCTGTGGGAGTTTCCCTCGCTGCCTCTGGCCCAGGGGCAGGGGGCGGAGGCTGCCTGCAGGGCGGCCCTCTTCGAACTGCTGGGGCTTCATGTGCAGGTCGTGGGCGGGGCCGGCCGCATCCGCCATGCCTACACCCATTTCAAGATCGACGCCGAGGTGTATTGCTGCACCTGGCAGGCCGGCCGGGTGCGGCGCCGCGGGCCGGCGGCCCACCGCTGGGTGGCGCCGGACCGGCTGGCCGATTACCCTCTCACCGGGGCGGCCCACAAGGTGAAGGCACGGGTTTGGGGTTCTCGGACAAACGCTGCCGAGCGTACTCGGTGAGTCTTCGGCGCGAGGATTTTTTATCGGGCGTACTTTTCGGTCAACCAGTTTTCCACTTCCAAGTCCGGATAATCGCCTCACTGCCCTCCAGCTCGAAATCCTTGGGGATGCGAACAGCTTGACTTCGTCCGTTGCGAAACAGGCGCACATGTCGGACCGTCTCCATCGGGATCTCCTTTTGTCATATGCAAAAAAGATAGGCCAAAACGCAACCACCGGTCAACGAACGGCCACTCCCATTAAAATGTCAGTGCTACACCGCGGTTTTGTGTTGCATTCTTCTATACACCTTTTTTAAGATGTAGGCGTAAAGGAGGTGTTCCATGAGTCCATCACCGTCCGCAGCATCTGTTTCCATCAATATCCGGGGCAAAGCCAAACAGCGCGATCTGATTGACCAGGCGGCGCAACGCCTCGGCCGCAGCCGATCCGAGTTCATGCTGGAAGCGGCTTGCAGCAAGGCGGAAGACGTATTGCTCGGCCAGACTTTTTTTGCCCTGGAAGCGGATGCTTTCGCCAGGTTTCAGGTCATGCTGGACGAGCCTCCGGAGGTCAATGAGCGCCTTCGCCGCTTTTTGTCCAGCCAAGCACTCCGGTTGGAAAAATGAAGTTCTGTTCCGGCTCGGCCATGGCATCCGGCGTAAAATCGATAGGGCTGGATCACGATCTGAGCCGATTCGACTGCGGCATCGATCTACTCTATCAACATCAAGGCTTGGGCAAGGCGCTGTTGTTCGATGCCGTCATGCGGACGCTTCAGGCCGGTGAGATTGCCGGCGTTACGGCGCTTCTGGTCCACGCACTGTCTGATGAGGCCAGGCGCTTCTATCTTTCCTGCGGGTTCAGGCCATCGCCGATACAGGCCATGACCCTGTGTCTCCGCCTGGCCGATGTGAATGCAGCGATGGCCGGATAGGTCAAACCTTACCGCATGCTGTAGTGAAAAATCTCTCCATAATCTCCCCAGCCCGTCTGAAACTGCTGAAGGGGAAGAGTGCCTGCCCCCCGGCGCTGGGACTCATTTCACCGCAACGCCCCGTTCCCGCAAGTACCGCTTCAGCTCCCCGATCTGAATCATCCCGAAATGAAACATGGAGGCCGCCAGCAGGATGGTGGCCCCGGCCTGCACCGCCTCGTGGAAGTGCTCCAGCGTGCCGGCCCCGCCCGAGGCCACCACCTCGGCGGACACCGCCTGGCGGATGGCCCGGATCACCGGCAGGTCGTAGCCGGTGCGGGCCCCGTCGCCCGCCTTGCTGGTGGGCAGGATGACGGGAACCCCGTAACCGTCGATGCGTTTGGCCCATTCGACGGCATCGGTGCCGGTGGCGGTGCGGCCGCCGTCGATCCAGACCTCGTAGCCAGAGGGCAGATCCGGGTTGCGGTCCACGTCGATGGCCACGGTGATTTTTTCCGGGCCCAGAAGGCGGATCAGCTCGGGGATCAGTTCGGGCTGGCGAAAGGCGGCGCTGCTGATGGACACCTTGTCCGCCCCGGCTGCCAGCACCGCCTCGGCGGACTTGGGATCGTTGATACCCCCGCCCACGGTGAACGGCACGGTGGTCACCGCGGCCACCCGCCGTACCACGTCCAACATGGTGGCCCGGCCTTCCACGGTGGCGGTGATGTCCAGCAGGGCCAGCTCGTCGGCGCCGCTGTCACAGTAAGCCCGGGCGCACTGCACCGGGTCGCCGGCGTCCTTGATGTCCACGAAATGAACGCCTTTGACCACCCGGCCGTTCTGCATGTCCAGGCAAGGCATGATGCGCACGGGTTTTTCCATGAGGGCACGCTCCTGTTTTTTGTTCATTTTTTTAAAGCAGCCCCGCGGCTTCCATCAGTGGCAGCAGCACGTCCCGGCTTTGGCGGCCGGCCTCCTCGGGTCGGTCCACGTAGGGATAGAGCTCCAGGCTGATGTCGCCGCGGTAATCGAGCCGTTTCATCGTTCTGAAAACGGCGGGGAAATCGATAGCCCCGAGGCCGGCGATGAGATGGTTGTGGACCCGGTCGGCCCCGATGTCCTCGATGTGCACGTGGCCGATCCATTCGAAGAGGGTCTCGAAGGCGGCCGCCGGGTCCTCGCCGGCGCAGAAGAAATGGCCGATGTCGAAGTTGATCCCCACCATGGGTGATTGAATCTCGCGGATGAACGGCAGAAACTCGCCGGTGCGCTCGATGAGCAGGTCCGGTTCGGGCTCCACCAGGATCTTCACCCCCAGGGCTTCGGCCTCGGGGATCACTTCATCCAGCCCCTGGTGAAAGAGACGCAAGGCCTCGGAGCGGGTCTGGCCGGTTTCCAGGGGCCCTCCCGGGGGCACCGAGATGTTGGCGCAACCGAGCTTTCTAGCGATGCCCAGGCAGGCGATGGTATGCGCCACCCGGATCCGGCGCTGTTCGGGGTCCGCTTCGATCCAGGACGGCAGGTAGGTGTCCCCCACGGCAAAGAGGGTGAAACTGTTGAGGTTGGTCACCTTGAGATTGTGGCGCGCCAGGGCCGCCTGGATTTCGGCGAGTTTTTTCCCCTGGTAGTCCGGTGGGTAGAGATGGGGCCGGTCGGCCATGATCTCCACGCCGGCAAAACCGAGGGCGGCGATGCGGTGGAGGGATTCCAGCAACGAAAATTTGACGAAGGCGTTGGTGCTGTAACCGAAGGTCATGGTCGGCTCCGGCGGCAGCGCTCGGCCAGCCGGTCCAGGGCGGCCAACTGCTGCGCGAAGGTGATGGGCGGATCGTCGCCCACCGGTTTCTTGAAGTAGAATCCCAGGTCCGACACCGGCCCGGCAATGCCGCTTTGCATCAGTGCGACGCTCCAACGGGCCAGGTCGAGCACCAGGGGGGCGGCCAGGATCGAGTCGCGGCCCTGCAGGTCGAGGCGCAGGCTCATGGGCAGGTCGAAGAGCCCGGAAAAATCGATGGCGTCCCAGGCTTCCTTGGCATCCCCGCGCGGTGGGTAGTAGTCGATGCGCACCTTGTGGGTCGATCGCCCTTGCGCGTCGGCCACCGGGTAGCCGAGGATCTCGTCGAGCAGTCGGGTCTTGTTGGCCAGCTTGCCAGCGGCCCGGCCGGGATCGTCGAGGTTGGCCCCGTCGGCGTTGCCGAGGATGTTGAGCGAGTACCAGCCGTCGACCCGCAGGCCGCGGGCCTTGAGGGCCGAGGCCAGCACCACCTTGAAGTAGGTTTGACCCGTCTTGCCGTCCCGCCCGAGCAGCGGAACGCCGGCCGCGGCGGCCATGGCGGCAACGGGGGGGATTTCCACCCGGTTGGGGGTGAAGTTGATCACCGGGATGCCGGCTTTAAGGGCCGCCAGGACGTAGGCCAGGTCGGGCAGGGTTCCGGCATCCGGGTGGGCCAGCAGCGCCTCGAGGGTGGTGCAAGCGGTCAGGTCCGGGTCCACCGCCGCCGGCAGGAGATTTGCCAGCACCGGTCTGTGGTGGGGCCAGCGCCGACGCAGTTCCTCAATATCCGTCAGCAGCGTCTCTACGCGGACCTTCAAGGGGGCGCCGACCGGCGGTGCCGACAGCAGGGGGACGGCTTCGATGCCGGAGCGAACCTCGCGCCAAATGCCACCGGGCACGATGGCCGATTTCGCCAGGGCCTCCACCAGGGGGCGGGGCTGGGTGTCCCACCCGGCCACCTGGAACGCCATGGGGGCCGGCAGGTCCGGGGCACAGACAGGGGTGGTGAGGTAGGGCGCCACCTGCTCGGGCCGGACCTGCATCAGGGTGGCGGCCGCGGCCACGGTGGTGCCGATGGCGCCGCCTAGGCCGGCGACCAAGAGCAGGATTCGGGTCTGATTTCTTTCGGGCATGGGTTTCATCTCAGTGAGGAGATTCCGATTTTTTCGCTTTAGGTGGCAACGCCGGATTTGGACGGTTCCTGCCGCCAGACCATATGTGGTTTCCGCTGGTTTACGGCACAATCTCGAAGATAGAGATTGATCAACGTTTGGTACGCAATTCCGGTTTCCTCCGCTACGGACTTGAATTAAGCGACCGTGTCACGGTCCAGGCGTATGCTGACCGGCTGTTTGAGATATTTCAGATAGGGGTTTTTGCGCCCTTTCATTTTGGAAAAATCGTAGTGCTCTCTCATCGTCGCCTCCAGTATTCCATCTCCTCGTCCGTGTTAGCCTTTCGAGCTGAAATGAATGGAAGTGCGCATGTCAACGATTGAAACGCAATGCGCCTTTTTATTGCGCCACGAATATCGATGCGTCCACCGCCACCGGTTTTCCCTCAACGCAGATCAAGGGGTTGATGTCGATTTCCCGGATCTGCGGACAGGCGGTCATCAGGTCTCCCAGGCGCACCAGGATCTCGGCCAAGGCCTCGCGGTCCACCGGGGTCGAGCCGCGAAAGCCGTTCAAGAGTGGCTGGGTCTTGAGTCGGTCGATGAGGGCCAGGGCGTCGGCGCGGCTCAGGGGCGCCACGGCAAAGGCGACGTCTTCGAGGATTTCGGCCATGACCCCGCCCAGGCCACACATCACGCAGGGACCGAACTGGGGGTCGTGCAGGGCACCGACGATCAACTCCGGCTGGCCCCGGAGCATCGGCTGAATCAGGATTTCTCCCTTTCCGTCCATGCCGGCGTGCAATTCCCCCCAGGCCGTCGCCAGCGCCTCCGGTGAAGCGATGCCCAGCCGTACCAGACCCTGCTCGGTCTTGTGCACCGCTTCCGGCAACAGTCCCTTGGCCACCACCGGAAAACCGAATTTCTCGGCAGCGGCCAACGCCTGCGCCGAATCGGCGGCGATGGCCTCGGCGACGGTGGCGATCCCGCAGGCATCCAGAATCTGTTTGGCGCGATGTTCGTCCAGAACTCCGGCCGCCCTTTGAACCATCTCCCGGGCATTGTCCGGCACAAGGGGGGCACCGGCTGGGGCCACGCTCCGGTTACGGGGCGTGAAGACGGCCTTGATGCATTCCACGGCGCGGGGAATTTCCCTGAATACCGGCACCCCCAGCGCCTGGACTTCAAGTTGGAAGTGCCTGGCCGCCTCCCGGCCGCCCAGGAGCCAGCAGACCATCGGTTTGCCCCGGCGCCGGGCCTCGTCGGCGACCTCCTTCAAGTCCAGGCCCAGATCGAAGCCGCCGGAAAAGGCATGGATGAACAGAACGTCCACCTCCGGATCGGCCAAGGCGGCCCGGGCCGCGGCGGTGTAAACCATCTGGGCCCCGCTTTGTTCCACCGCCGGCCACAGGTCCACCGGGTTGGACACCGGCATCCAGTCGGGAAAAATTTTCTTTATCTCGGCGAGGGTCTGTTCGGAAAGACGCGCCAGGGGCAGGCCGAGGGCGTGGAGCCCGTCGGCGGAGATGATTCCCGAGCCGCCGGAATAGGTCAGGATCGCCACTCGGCCGCGGGCTTCGGGGCGAATTTCCGGATATTCGGCCAAGGTGCGGCAGATGTCCACCATCTGCTTGAATCCAGCGGCCTCCACCACCCCGGCCTGGGCCATGGCGCCACTGACCACGGCACCGTCACCGGCCAGGCTGGCGGTGTGGCTCCGGGCGGCCTCGGCGCCGGCGGGGCTCTTGCCGCCCTTGAGCACCACGATGGGCTTGGGACAGCGGCGACAGAGTTCAAGAAACCGCCGTCCTTCGGGAATGGCTTCCAGATAAAGGCCGATGGCCTCGGTGTCCGGATCTTCCGTCAGGTATTGCAGCAGGTCGCACTCGTTGACATCCACCTTGTTGCCCACCGAGCAGACCTTGCTGATGCCGGTGGTGCCGTGGGTCATCAGGTCGATGAGAAAACCCCCGGAGAGCAGGCCGCTCTGGACGATGAGCGACACCTTGCCGGGGGTGAGCCCTTCGTCCCAGATGGTGGGGGTCACAAAGGAGAAAACATAGCGCCGCCGTGCGTCCACCAGCCCCATGCAGTTGGGGCCCCAGAGACGGATGCCGGTTTCCCGGGCGATGGCCACCAACTCCTGCTGCAAGACCTGCCCTTCGGGACCGGCTTCGGCGAAACCGCTGGATTCGATCATCACTCCCCGGATTCCCCTGGCCGCACACTGACGGATGATGTCGGGAACCTTGGGGCCGGGAACAAAGACGATCGCCAGATCCACCGGGTCGGGCACCGCAGCGACGGACGGGAAACAAGGCACATCCAGAATGTTTTCGTAGCGTGGGTTGACCGGGTATACCGGCCCATCGAACCCGCGACGCAGATTGGTCAGAATCGAATGGCCGCCTTTCCTGGGGTTGGCGGTGGCCCCGATGAGGGCGATGCCCCGGGGGCGAAAGAAAAACTGCATGAAACCCTCCTGAAAATGCAAAAAAAGGAACGTTTTACTAAAAGCTTCTTGTAGGACAAAACAAAGGTTGGGCTCAAGCAAAAACCATCCACCGTCGATTCCCGAGGGGGTTGAGCGGTGTTTTGGCCCTGGCGGACGGCTTGCCGTCGCTTTTTCAGCGTTTCCAGATATGCTAAAATTTCTTTATCGAGAAGTTTTTCACTGCATTCCAATCAACCCTTGCCAGACAAAGGAGGATGGTCATGTATGCCAATCTGTTCACGCCTCTTCCGGTGGGTCCCCTCACCCTGAAAAACAGGCTCACCATGGCGCCCCTCTATCTGGGTTACGCCGATATGGGCGGCACGGTAAGCCCCGCGCTCCTGGCGCATTACCGGCTCATGGCCGCCAGCGGGGTGGCGCTGGTGGTGGTGGAAAACGCCACGGTGGACTTCGAAAACGGCAGCGGTTCGCCGCGGACCCTGCGTGCCGACACGGACGCCCATCTCGACGGGCTCAAACGCCTGGCGGACACGATCAAGGAAGCCGGCGCCCTGGCCTGCCTTCAGATCAACCACGCCGGTCGGTTCGCCCATGCGGCCGAACCGGTGGCCCCCTCGGTGGTGGACACCTTCGGGCGCACGCCTTCGGCTTTGACGACAGACCAGATCGCCCGGATCGTGGAGCGCTTCGCCGAAGCGGCGGGTCGTGTTCAAAAAGCCGGTTTCGACATGGTGGAGCTCCACGCTGGCACCGGCTACCTTCTGGCCGAGTTTCTCTCCCCCCACACCAACCGGCGCGATGACGCTTACGGCGGCAGTCTGGA
>JAQVTF010000004.1 GCA_028700185.1 Desulfobacteraceae bacterium
AACCGCGGCGGCCGACTGACCGGCGCTGGCCATGGCCACGGGAATGGTCATGGGACCGCCGGCGGTACCGGCGACAAACAGGCCGCTGCGGGCCGTGGCGCTGGTGTTCAAAAGGTCTGGACGGGCAAAAAAGCCCTCCGGGCCCAGTTCGATGCCCAAAATTCCCGACAAGCTCGGGTTGTCGGCCCCGGGCATGATCCCCACCGACAGGACCACCAGGTCGAAGACCTCCTCCACCGCCAGGCCGTCCTCTTCCGCCATGAAGCGGGTCCGGATGCCGCCGTCTCCGGTTTCATACATGTCCACCGGAATGGTGCGCACGAAACGCATCGACTGGCGACATTTTTCGTAGAATTGGTCGAACCCGTTGCCCGTGTTCTGAATGTCCATGTAGAACACGGTGATCTCCAGATCCGGGTGCTTGTGATGGGTCGCCAGCGCCGAGCGCAGGGCGTAGGGGCAACAGGCCTGGGAGCACCAGAGGTGGCCGAGCCGCTCGTCCCGGCTGCCCACGCACTGGATAAAGGCCATTTTCTTGGGCAACGCGCCGTCGGAAGGCCGGCGCACATCGCCCCAGACCCGTTTGGTCCGTTCAAGGTCCAGACCGGTCACCACGTTGGCCAATTCCCGGTAGCGGTAGGTGGGTTTTTCATCCGGGTTGAAGGGAACAAACCCGGTGGCCACCACCACGGCGTCGGCCTTCACGGTTTCCGGCGCCGCGACCCGGTCGGGGTTGAAGCCGCCTTCGGCCTTGTAGAACACGGCGTTGTGAACCGAATAGCCACGAGCGGCCGCGCAGGCCGCCGGATCCTTCTCGTAGCCCTGACCGCAGGCGGCAGCCACCGCGCCGGGCGCACTGCCGCTGGCGCGCAGCGTCACCTCGAACGGGCCGTCGCCGGATATGGCCGCCGCTTCGGCGGCCAGGTAAACCCGGATCCGCGGCTCCTCGATGACGTTGCCCAGCATTTTTTCCACGCCACAGGCGCCGCACTGTTGGCATACATCCGTGGCCTTGCAGGCGTACTGGATACCGTGGCCGCCGAGAAACGCCGCCTTCTCCACCAAGGCCACCTCAACGCCGGCCCGGGCCAGTTCCCATGCGGCCGTCAGCCCGGCGATGCCACCGCCAATGACCATGACCTTCTTCGTTTGGCTATTCAATGGAGGACTCCTTATCTTGCACGGGTTGTCGCAATCGTTGGCGCCGCATCGGATTTATACCTGCGGCCTGGGCAGCATCCCCGCCTGCTCGGCGATTTCCGGCACCTTGTGCTCCCACTCGATGGCCATGAGGTGAACGCCGGCCACGCCCTTCATCTCCTTGAACTCGGCGATCTGTTCGCAAGCGATGCGGATCCCCTCGGCGGCCACCTGCTTCTTGTCGACACCTTGCAGCCGCTTGATGATCTCGTCGGGCACGTCCATGCCGGGGACCTTGCTCTTCATGTAGCGGGCCATTCCGATGCTCTTCATCGGGGTGACGCCGGCCAGGATATAGATCTTTTCCGTCAACCCCATGTCGTTGGCCTGCTGGATCCAGCGACGGAACTTGTCCATGTTGTAAATGCACTGGGTCTGGATGAAGTCGGCGCCGGCCTTGACCTTCTTGGCCAGCCGATAGACCCGCCACTCGAAGGGATCGGCAAAGGGGTTGGCCGCCGCGCCGATGAACATCTTCGGCGGGGTGTCGATGTCGGCATCCCCCTGGAACTTGCCGTCGTCGCGCATCTTCTTGATCATCTGGATCAACTGGACCGAGTCGATGTCATAGGCGCTCTTGGCCCGGGGATGATCGCCGAACTGCTGGTGATCGCCCGAGAGGCAGAGCATGTTGCGGATCCCCAGGGCGTAGGCGCCAAGCACGTCGCTTTGCATGGCCAGACGGTTGCGATCCCGGCAAACCATCTGGTAGTTGGGCTCAAGGCCTTCCTGCAAGGCGATGAGCGAAGCGGCCCAACTGGACATGCGCACCATGGCGGTCTGGTTGTCGGTGATGTTCACCGAGTCGACGTTGCCCTTGAGAAACTGGGCCTTTTCCCGCACCGCGGCGTCGTTGGCGCCCCGGGGGGGGCCCAGCTCCCCGGTGAAGGCGAAGTGTCCAGCACGAAGGATCTTCTCCAGATTGCTTCCTGATTTCAGTTCCATACGTATTGTCCTCGGTCTGGTTGAGGGCGGATCCGATCAGCGCCACCCTCAAAATTATCAGGATTCCGCCAGCTCCTTGCGCTTGCGGTAGGCGGCCTGCACCAGGGTTCGCGGCGTTTGGTTGCGCCATTCGGTGGCCGGATGGATCTCCATGATCTGCTCGAGCCGTCCCTGGCGGGCGAGCCGCTCGTAGATTCGATACCAGGCGCAGGGTTGGTCGTTGCCGATCTCACAGTAGCCGTTGTTCGTCCCGCCGCAGGGACCGTTGAACAGCCCCTTGGCGCACATGGTCACCGGGCAGATGCCGGCGGTCATGCCGAGCACACAGGTGCCGCAGGCCCGGCATTTTTCCTCGTACCAGCCCACATCCCGATTGGCCCCGATGAAGGTGGTATTCACGGCCGGAAACACCGGTACATCCTCGAAGCGCTCGGCCATGAACTGGACCCCGGCGCCACAGGCCATGGATAGAATCGCGTCGTACTGATCCACCAGCCCCTGGAGTTCATCGAGGAACTCCATGTCGCACTGGCGCTCGACGCAGGCGGCACCCAACTCGATGGGGTCTCCATCGAGTTTGCGGGCGATGTTCAGCTCGGCGTTGAGCACGCCGACTTCCTTCTCACCGCCGGCCAGACAGACGGCGACGCAAGTGCCGCACCCCACCGTGAGCACCCGCCGGTAGCCCTTGAGCATGGATTTGATTTCTTCCAACGGTTTTCTTTCGGCGACAATCATGAAGCCTCCTCGATTCGGTTGCCGGTCTCCTTGCCGGCCGGTGGGCGACGCCGCGCGCAAAAAACCCACCGGCACACCTCTCACGCAGCCGCTGCGACCGGAGCGCTACGGCCCTGAGGTCCCGCGGCGGAGCTCGTCGGCGGGTCTCACCCGGGTCCGGGTGAATTGTTCTTGAAACAGTGCGGCAAAGGGAAGAATGGTTGCAGCTTGTCAATTGAAAGATACTGAATGCCAAATAAGCGGTTACGTGTCAAGAAAGGCAGAGATAAAAAAATAAGATTAAGTTAATGATTATATTATTTTTAATATTTTTCCGCACAAAGAATGAATTCTGTTTGCAGTCGTCCGGATTTCGCTTTCCCCGGGCCTTGGAAAAAAGACCTGGTTGTGGTAGCGTGCCCAGGGTTTTTCTTTGCTGCCAACCTCTCTAAGCGAGGCATAACAAATTGGATTCCAAAGACAAATTCATCACTCCGAAACAATACGCCGAAGCGGCCGGCCTCTCGGTGGGAAAAGTGACCCAGATGTTGCGCGACGGCGAACTGGCCGGCGAAAAGGTCGGCAACCGCTGGCAGATTCCCGCCACCGCCGTCTCCACCACGGCCCCACCCCCCGCGCCGACAACGGATTCGGCGCCATCCCAGCGCTACACGGTGCCAGCGTTCGCCGACATGACCTACCTGACGGAGCCGGGGGTGAAAAGATGGCTCAGTGAAGGCCGGCTGGTCGGCGGCCAGGACGCGGCGGGCCAGTGGTATGTGGATGCCGCCAGCCTGGAGCGACCCGACGTCCGGCGCCTGCTGCGCACCCCTTAGGGCTCAACTAGGGCTCAAAGCTTTTTCACGAGCTGGTTGGCCGCCGTCAGCAGCGGATCCCACACCGGTCCGAAGGGCGGGGCGTAGCTGAGGTCGGTCTGGGCGAAACCGGCCACCGTCATCTTGGCGTGCAGGGCCACGGCGGCGGCATTGATCCGGTGAGCCGCACCCTCGGTGCCCACCATCTGGGCCCCGAGCAGCCGGCCGCTGCCCCGATCCCCCACCAGGTGGACGTGAATCTTTCCCGCCCCCGGATGGGCATGGGCCCGGCTGGAGGTGGTGACCACCACCGAGACCGGATCGAAGCCGGCTGCTGCGGCCTCGTCCACCGTGAGGCCGGTGCGGGCCACCTCGAGGCGGAACACCTTGAAGACCGCCGTGCCGGCAATCCCTTCCAGTTCGGTGGAGCCTCCGCAGGCGTTGTCCGCCGCGGCCCAGCCGGCCCGGTTGGCCCTCAAGGCCAGGGGAATGTAGACCCGCTGGCCCGTGACCACGTGAAAGGCATCGGCGCAGTCTCCGGCGGCGTAGATCCCCGGCACGGAACTCTGCATGCCCCGGTCCACCGCGATGGCCCGGCCGGGTCCCAGGTCCAGACCCGCCGCGGCGGCCATTTCGCTGTTGGGCGCCACGCCGATGGCCGCCAGCACCATATCGGCGCTGAGGTCGAGCCCGTCACCGACCATGCGCAAACGGTCCCCCCGGGCCTCGATGCGCTCGGGTCGCCGGCCGTCGTGGCGCACCACACCGTTGGCCGCCAGCTCCTGGCCCACCACGGCGGACAGCTCCGGCGCCATCCAGGGCAGCAGGCCCGGCCGAGGCTTGACCAGGGAAACGGCAATCCCCCGGGAGCGAAGGGCCTCGGCCATCTCCAGGGCGATGTAGCCCATCCCCAGGATCACCACCCGCTCGACGTTGCGTCCTCGCAGCAAGCCCTTGATGTGCCGGCCATCCTCGAGCTTCTTGAGGGCCACCACCCCGTCGCTGTCGATACCGGGCAGATCCGGCATCGCCGGACGGGCACCGGTGGCGATGAGCAACCGGTCGTAGGCGATGACGAAGGAGCCGCCGGGCCCGGTACCCGAAACGGTGCGCCGGGACGGATCGATGGCCTCGGCCCGATGGCCGGTGCGCAGGTCGATGCCCTGTTTCTGGCGAAACACCTCGGCCTTGCGCACCACGAGATCATCGATGGGCCTGCCCGCATCGGCGATGTTGTACGGCATGCCGCAGGCGCTGTAGGACACGTCCTGCGTCTGCTCCAAAACGATGACATCCAGATTGGGGTCGGTGCGCTTGGCACGGCTGGCCGCGCTCATGCCGGCCGCGTCCCCGCCGATGACGACAAAGTTCATAGGTGCCTCCCATGGTGATCCATTGGTAGAATGCCAAAGATTGGGACAGCAATACGTATACCCCGGTGGGTCTGTCAAGAAAATCCAGCCCCCCGCAGTGCCTGGTTTTTTGGCCGGTGATGCGGTAAAAGACGGCGCCATGACGATTCGCACCATCGACATCCTGCGCCGGCGACTGCCGGGGGCCATGGCGGCCGAGCGCGCCCGCGCCGGCCGCGAGCTGGCCCGTTTGCGCCGCCGGGCCGAGGCCGGAGAACCTCTGCCGGAAGCGCGGCTGCGGGCCATCGGCGAGGACTTGCGCCTTTCGGCGATGCGCAAACAGGAACGCCGCGCCCGGGTGCCGGCCCCGGCCTACGACCCGGCCCTGCCCATCAGCGCCCATCGCCAGGTCATCGTGGACGCCATCCGGCGCCACCCGGTGGTGATCGTGGCCGGCGAAACCGGATCGGGCAAGACCACCCAACTGCCCAAGTTCTGCCTGGAGGCCGGACGGGGCCTGGACGGAATGATCGGCTGTACCCAGCCACGACGCATCGCCGCCCTTACCGTGGCCCGTCGCATTGCCGAGGAACTGGGGGAGGAACCGGGCCAGACCGTGGGCCACAAGATCCGATTTCACGAGAAAACCAGCTCCCGGACCCTGGTCAAGATCATGACCGACGGGATTTTGCTGGCCGAAACCCAGCGGGACCGGGACCTGCTCGCCTACGACACCCTCATCGTGGACGAGGCCCACGAGCGCAGCCTCAACATCGATTTCATCCTCGGTTTGCTGCGCCGGCTCTTGCGCCGTCGACGCGATTTGAAGCTCATCGTCACCTCGGCCACCATCGACACGGAAAAATTCGCCGCCGCCTTCGACAACGCGCCGGTGATCGAGGTCTCCGGCCGCATGTTCCCGGTGACGATCCACTATCGCCCCCTGGATGACACCGGCGACGAGGACATCGCCTCCCACGTGGAGGCGGCGGTGGCCGCGATGGACGAAATCCAGCACCGGGGCCCCTTCGGCGACGTGCTCGTTTTCATGCCCACCGAGCAGGACATCCGGGACACCGTGGAGCTGCTCGAAGCCCGCCGGTACCGGGGGGCGGTGATTCTGCCCCTGTTTGCCCGCCTCTCGGCCGCCGACCAGATGCGGGTCTTCGCGCCGGCCACCGGGCGCAAGATCGTGGTGGCCACCAACGTGGCCGAAACCTCGCTGACCATCCCCGGCATCCGCTACGTGGTGGATACCGGCCTGGCCCGGGTCGCCCGCCACAGCCCCCGCACCCGCACCACGGCGTTGCCGGTGGTGCCCATCAGCCGGGCCAGTTGCGACCAGCGCGCCGGCCGCTGCGGTCGGGTTGCCGACGGCATCTGTTTCCGGCTCTACCGCCAGACCGACTACGAAAGCCGTCCCCGCTTCACCGCCCCGGAAATTCTGCGCACCAACCTTGCCGAGGCCGTGATGCGCATGATCTCCCTCAACCTGGGCGACATCGCCGACTTTCCCTTCATCGACCGACCGGCGGACAAGAGCATCCGCGACGGCATCGCCTTACTGGAGGAACTGGGCGCCGTGGCCGCCGTCGCGGAGAGCCACACGGCCGACGCCCGTCTCGGTCCCCGGCGCCTGCGCCTGACGCCCATGGGCCGTCGCATGGCGCGCCTGCCCCTGGACCCGCGCCTGTCGCGGATGCTCATCGAGGCCCGGCAGCGAGGCTGCGGGCCGGAGATGGCGGTGATCGCCGCCGCCCTGAGCATCAACGACGTGCGCGAGCGGCCGGCGGACCAGAGCGCCGCCGCCGACCAGGCCCACGCGGCCTTCGTGGATCGGTCCTCGGATTTTCTCACCCTGCTGAAGATCTGGCAGGCCTACCAGGAGGCGCTGGTGACGGAGAAAACCACCGCCCGGGTGCGGCGTTGGGCCAAACGACGGTTCTTGTCCGCCAAACGGCTGCGGGAGTGGCGCGACATCCACGACCAACTGGCCGCGGTGATGGCCGAGCTGGAGGCCGATGGCAAGGTGGGCCCGGCGGCCCCGGTCCCCCCGGATGCCGACCGCGTCCACCGCGGCAACCTGCACCAGTCGATTCTGGCCGGTTTTCTCGGCAACATCGCCCAACGCCGGGACAAGAACATCTACCAGGCCACCCGCGGCCGCCAGGTGATGATCTTTCCCGGCTCGGGCCTCTTCAACCGGGCCGGGGACTGGATCGTGGCGGCCGAAATCGTGGAAACCTCACGCCTGTTCGCCCGCACCGTGGCCACCATCGACCCCGCCTGGCTGGAGGCGGCCGGCGGAGACCTCTGCCGCTACACCTACACCCACCCGCGTTGGGAGCGGCGCCGGGGGGAAGTGGTGGCCGACGCCGAGGTGAGCCTTTTCGGCCTGGTCATCGCCTCCGGCCGGACCGTCTCCTACGGCCCCATCGATGGGGCGGAAGCCTCCGAGATCTTCATCCGCAGCGCCCTGGTGGAAGGCGACCTGCGCCAGCCTCTGCCCTTCATGGTGCACAACCGGGCCCTGGTGGACGACGCCCTCGGCCTGGAAGATAAGATCCGGCGCCGGGACGTGCTGGTCTCCCCCGAGGATCTCTGCCAGTTCTATCAACAGCGGCTGCCGGAGATTTACAGCCTCGCCGCGCTCAAACGCCACCTGAAGCAGACCGGCGACGCGGCCCTGCGCATGACGGCCGAAGATGTGCGTCGTTATTGCCCCGACGATGCCCAACTGGCCGAATTCCCGGATGAGCTGAAGATCAGCGGCAAGTCCTTCGCCTGCACCTACCGCTTCGCCCCCGACAGCCACGAGGACGGGGTGACGGTGAACATTCCCGCCGCGCTGGCCGGCACGGTGGCTCCCGAGTCCTTCGACTGGCTGGTGCCGGGACTTCTGGCCGAAAAGATCACGGCCCTGATCCGGGGACTGCCCAAGGAATACCGCCGCCGCCTGGTGCCGGTGGCCAAAACGGTGGAAGCGATCCTGGCCGAAATGCCGGCGGCCAACGACGAACCGCTGGTGACGGTGCTGGGCCGGATCGTTCAGCGCCGCTTCGGCCTCCGGATTCCCGTGGCGGCCTGGCCCGTCCACCGCCTGCCGGCCCACCTCCACGCCCGCATCGCCGTCACCGGCCCCCGGGGGCAACTTCTGGCCGCCGACCGGGATCCGCGGGTGCTGCAAACGGTGGCCGCCCCCGCCGACCACCGGCTGCTGGCCGACCTGCGCCGCCGCTGGGAGCGGGAGGATGTCGGGGTGGACGACTTCCCCGATCTTCCCGAAAGCCTCTCCGTGGACGCCGCCGCCGGAAACTGGTGCGTTTATCCGGCTCTGGTGACAGCGGCCGGCGGCCGCATCGATCTGCGCCTGCTGTCCAGCCCGGCGGAAGCCAGGACCGCCCACTGCAAGGCGGTGGGGGCGCTCTACGCCCGCTGGCTGCGTCAGGACCTGCGCCGGCTGAGCCGGCAGCTGGCCCTGCCGCCGGCCAAACGCTCCTTGGCCGACTGCTGCGGCGGCGCCACGGCGCAATCGGAGTTTCTTTTCGAGACCCTCGCCAGGCGTTATCTGGAGCGCGACATCCGCTCGGCGGCGGCGTTCCGGGCCCACGCCGAAACGATCCGGCGGGAGATTTACCAAACCGGGCAAGCCTTGTTGGAATCGGCCGCAGTGGTTATAGAAACGGTTTACGAGACGCGCCAGGCAATCTTTCAACACGAGCCGCCGCCGGGACGATCCTCGGTTGCGGCGGCCTTTTACACCGCCCGACGCCAGGAACTCGCCGAGTTGGTTCCCCCGGACTTCATGGTCCGTTACGACCCGGCGCACCTGGAACACCTGCCGCGCTACATCCGCGCCTTGGGGCTACGGGTGACACGTGCCGCGGTGGACCTGGAAAAAGACCGGCGCAAAGCCGAGGCCGCCACCCCGTTCGAGCAGCGGCTGGCACGATGGCGCCAGGAACTTGCCGCCGGCGGCAGTTCGGCCAAAAGCCGACGGGTGGATGAATTCTTCTGGCTCCTGGAGGAATTCAAGGTTTCCCTGTTCGCCCAGGAGCTGGGCACGGCGGTGCCGGTATCCGCCAAGCGATTGGAAAAACTTGCAAACGAAATCGAGGCGATGGGCTGACGCGGGCCAGCGGCCCGTTGCAGCCACCCCATTGTCTCGGCAGAAAGGCGATCAACCCCATGCAGGAAATCGATTTCGGCCCCATCCGCTTCATTCCCGGCCCCAACCGGGGCAAGTACCCTTACTGCCACAGCATCTTCATCCCCGGCGACGGTATCCTCATCGACCCCGGCGCCGACCGCCAGCGGCTGAAACAGCTGCGCGAAAAGGAACAAGTCCGGGAAATCTGGCTCAGTCATTGGCACGAAGACCACTGGATGCACCTGGACCTCTTCGACGATTTGCCCCTGCGGATCCACCCGGCCGACGCCCCGCCCCTGGCCGGCATGGACGCTTTCCTCGACGCCTACGGCATCACGGCCCCCGCCTTCCGCCGCGACTTCGCCTGCATCCTGGAAACCCAGTTCCACTTTCGCAGCCGGATGCCACGGGCCGACCTCACCGACGGATTGACCATTTCCCTGGACAGCGTCACGGTGGATGTGATCCACACCCCGGGCCACACCCCGGGCCATCTGTGCTTTTTCTTCCGTCAGCCCGGGGTGCTGTTTCTCGGCGACTACGACCTCACGGCCTTCGGTCCCTGGTATGGCGACCGGGATTCGAGCATCGCCGAAACCATCACCTCCATCGAACGGCTGCGCCGAATCGAGGCCCGGGCCTGGATCACCGGCCACGAAACCGGGGTTTTCACCGAGCCTCCGGGTGAGATCTGGGACGACTACCTGGCCGTCATCGGCCAGCGCGAAGGGGCGCTGGGTCGTTTTCTGAGGGTGCCGCGACGACTGGAGGAAATCGTCGATCAGTGGATCGTCTATCGCAAACCCCGTGAGCCCCTGGATTTTTTTCGTTTCGCCGAAGCCGCCATCATCAACAAGCACCTGGAGCGCATGATGCGCGTGGGCATCGTCCGGGCCGAGACCGACGGCTACCGCATGCTGGCCTGATTCTATTTTTCCACCCCGTCCGGGGCCACGGAGCGCTGGGTCCATGTTCGACGTTTTCCCCGCCGTCGTCCGCATCTTCATCGTTTTCAGCCTCGTGCTGGCGGCCATCCGTTTCCGCTGGTCCCTGGGCAGTGCCTTTCTCGGGGGCGCCGTGGTGCTCGGCCTGATCTTCCACCTGCCGCCGGTCGCCATTCTCGCGGCGGCCTTCAAGGCCCTCATCGACCCGAAAACCCTGTCCCTCACCGTGGTGGTGTCCCTGATCCTCGTGCTGAGCCAGAGCCTGGAGGTCAGTGGGCAGATGGCCCGGCTCCTGGAGCGCTTCCAGGGGCTCCTGGCCCGCCAACGGCTCAACATCGTGATCTTCCCGGCCCTCATCGGCCTGTTGCCCATGCCCGGGGGGGCTATTTTTTCCGCGCCCATGGTGCGAACCATCGGCGCCCACGCCAACCTCACCGGCACCCAGATGAGTTTCATCAACTATTGGTTCCGCCACCTGTGGGAGTACTGGTGGCCCCTGTACCCCGGGGTGCTGCTCACCACCAACCTGGCCGCCATCGACCTGTGGACCTTTGTGGGGGCCCTGTTTCCCATGAGCCTCGTGGCGGCGGCGGCCGGCTACCGGCCCCTGCGACGGATGATGCCGGCCCGCCCTAGCGGCCCGGAGGCCACAGCCCCCGAAAGGCCCCGGCTGCGGCCCTTCATCCGGGAACTGACCCCGGTCCTCATCGCCATCGTTCCGGGAATCGCCCTCGGCAGCCTGCTGGAGGCGGTCCTCACCGGGCCGGCGGCCACCGTTTCCAAGGAACTGGGGCTCATCGTGGCCCTCTGCATCGCCATCGGGTGGGTGTGGCACACCAACCGGCTTTCGGCGGCCCGACGTCGGGACATCGTACGGCGCCGGGAAATGCTCGCCATGATCTACATGGTCACCGCCATTCTGGTCTTCAAGGGGGTGCTGCTGGACAGCCGGGCGGTAAATGCCGTCAGCGCCGAACTGATGGGCTGGCGGGTACCGCTGGCGGCCATCGCCGTGGTACTGCCGCTGATCGTGGGACTGGTGGTGGGCATCACCATCGCCTTCGTCGGATCGGCCTTTCCCATTCTCATCTCCTTGATCGCCGCCTACGGTGCGACGGACCAGACCCTGGCCTATCTGATGCTCGCCATGACCGGCGGGTTCGTCGGGGTTCTCCTCTCGCCGCTGCACCTGTGCCTGGTGCTCTCCAACCAGTACTTCAAGGCCGATCCGGTGGCGGTGTACCGACATCTCTGGCAGCCCTGCCTCGTCTTGATCCTGGCCGCCGCGGGGTATTTCTTCCTTCTGGTCTGATCGCCGACGGCGGCTTGTCATGGCCAGGATGGTGTTTATAGTGGGTTGCTTGAAATAGGGACCCAACCAAAAGGGAGGTTTTCCATGATGCGCCCAGCAATTCGTTTCACCCTTGCACTGGTTTGTGTCGTTGCCTTGCTCCTGGGAGCGCCGCCGGCCCCCGCTCATGCCCGTGAAGGCGACGCGGTACAGATGATCCCGAGCGATTTTTCCGGTCTGGCCAGCCAGGTACGTCCAGGGGTCGTCAATATCCGCACCGTCAAGACCATCAAGGGGGGCGGACCGGTGTTCCGTCACTTCTTCGGGGACCGGGATCCGTTCCGGGACTTCTTCGGCCCTTTCATGGAACAGGATCCGCACCGGGAGTTCAAGCAGCCCAGCCTCGGTTCCGGCTTCATCATCGACCGGGAAGGCTACATCGTCACCAACAACCACGTGGTGGAGGACGCCGACAACATCAAGGTGCGTCTGGCCAATGAAAAGGAATACGAGGCCAAGATCGTCGGCCG
The DNA here is from genome assembly GCA_028700185.1 of Desulfobacteraceae bacterium. Taxonomy (GTDB): domain Bacteria; phylum Desulfobacterota; class Desulfobacteria; order Desulfobacterales; family UBA2174; genus UBA2174. The sequence continues at coordinate 11,945 of JAQVTF010000004.1, forward strand.
GGATTCGAACACGGACCTGGCCCTGATCAAGATCGACGACGCCGATGATCTGGTGCCGCTGACCCTGGGCGATTCCGATGCCCTCCGGGTCGGCACCTGGGTGATGGCCGTCGGCAGCCCCTTCGGCCTGGAGCAGACGGTGACGGCGGGGATCGTCAGCGCCAAGGGGCGCATCATCGGCTCCGGTCCCTACGACGATTTCATCCAGACCGACGCCTCCATCAACCCCGGCAACAGCGGCGGCCCCCTGATCAATCTCAACGGCGAGGTGGTGGGCATCAACACGGCCATCGTGGCCAGCGGCCAGGGGATCGGCTTCGCCATTCCCATCAACATGGCCAAGGGAATCATCGATCAACTGAAAGAATCGGGGACCGTCACCCGGGGTTGGCTGGGGGTGGGCATCCAGAACCTCACCCCGGAGCTGGCCGAGTACTACGGGGTCCAGGACGCCAAGGGGGTGCTGGTGGTGAAGGCCTATCCGGAAGATCCGGCAGCCAAGGCCGGGATCCGGGAAAACGACATTATCGTGGCCGTGGAAGACCAGCCGGTGGAAGACAGCCGCGAGCTTTCCCGTCTCATTGCCGGGTTACCGGTGGGGGACAAGGTGAAGGTCCGATTGATCCGCGACGGCAAGACCAAGACGGTGACGGTGACGTTGGCCAAGCGGGAAGATGAAAAGCTCGCCCAACGGGAGATTTCCGGAGGCGGCGACGGGGACCGCCTGGGAATGCGCCTGGGATCCGTGGATGAAGCCACGGCACGCCGTTTCGGATTCGACCGCAACGAGTCCGGTGCCCTAGTGATGGGGGTGGATCCGGACGGCAAGGCCGCCAAGGCCGGGATCCGGCCCGGGGATCTCGTCAAGGAACTCAACCACAAGCCGGTGGCATCACCGCAAGAATTTGCCGATGGCGTGGGCGAGCTGGATGAAAACACGCCCCTGGAGCTGCTCATCAAGCGGCCCGGCGCCGGGTATCTGGCGTTGAAGATTGAACCGTAAAACGGATCTGTCCGGGGCAAGGTCGCCGAAAGGCGACCTTGCCCCGTTTTTTCCTCAGTGCCTGCCCATAAACGGCGCCATATCCTTGGTGTAGGCCGTCAACACCTTGTAGCCATTTTGCTCCAGCACCGTCATGGCCTTGTCGCCGTCGGCCGCCGGCACCCGCATCACCAGATGGTAATAGCCGGGAAAGTTCTTGTCCGGCCAGGCGAAAAGCGAACGGATATTGATCCCCGCGTCGCGCAACAGCCGGCTCATATCGGCAAGGAAACCGATGCGGTCCTCGATGATCACCGTCAGCCGTCGGCTCTCCTCGTCGATGCCGATGGCTTCCAGCAGCACCTGCATCACGTCCCGGGAAGTAATGATCCCCGCCAGATGCCCCTCGTCAAGCACCGGCAACGCGCTGATGCGGTTCTCCTGCATGATCAGGGCCGCCCGCTCGATGGTGGTCAGGGGAGAAACGGTGTGAATCTTTTTGATCATGATCTGATCGACGGTAACCTTGGCCAGCAGATAGTTGAGTTCATGCTTGCTCAGGGCCACGGCCGGCGAGGCCCAGTTCTGCTTCAAATCCCGGTCGGATACGATCCCCACCAGTTCGCCCCGGGCGTTGACCACCAACAGGTGGGCGATCTTGCGCGCCTCAAGGATCTCCCGCGCCTGCATCAGCGGCGTATCCGGCGGCACCGTCACCAGTTCTGTATGCATCACCCGACCGACGTACATGGCCTTCTCCTTTGTGGTTCAATTTCCGGTTGTGATCCCTTGCCATCCAGGCCCGCTGCGACCTCGAGCACCATCTGCCATCATCTCTTTTTTCTGCCATAGCCGGTTTATCCGCTATTGGCAATCCCGCCGTCGGTAAAAGGCGTACAGGCCCAGACCGGCCCCCGCCATGGCCAGGCACAGGAGCTGCCCCATGGAAAAATGCTTCCAGACGAAGCCCAGGTGGGCGTCGGGCTGGCGAAAGTACTCCAGGACGAACCGCACCCCTCCGTAGCCGACGAGAAACAACGCCAGCATGGCGCCCCGGGGCAGCGACCGGCGCCGCAGCGCCCAGAGCACGGCGAAAAGGACCAATCCCTCGAAAAAGGCCTCGTAAAGCTGAGAGGGGTGACGCAGCGCCGGGCCGGGGGCCAGGGGGAAGTACATGCCGATGGGAGCGGTGGTGACGCGGCCGTACAGCTCGCCGTTGATGAAGTTCCCCAACCGTCCGAAGGCGTAGCCCAGGGGCACCGCCGGGGCGAACAGGTCGGCGACCTCCCGGTAGTCGAGTCCGTGCCGAACCACGTAGATCCAGGTGGCGGCAAGCACGCCGATGAGCCCGCCATGAAACGACATGCCGGCAATCCCGGTAAACTGGAGGCCACCGTCGAAGCGAAACGGCAGGACGATCTCCAGGGGATTGGCCAGGTAGTAGCGGGGATTGTAAAAAAGCACGTAGCCGAGCCGGCCCCCCACGATGACCCCCAGGATCATCACGGTGAGCAGATCCTGAACCCGGGTCAGGGAAACGGATTGAAACCGCGCCTCGTGGCGCACCCGGTGGCCCACCAGGAGATAGGTGAGACCGAAGGCCACGATGTACATCATCCCGTAGTACTGGATGCGAAAATTTCCGATCTCCAGGAGCACCGGATCGATGGTTTCGGGCAGATGCTGCCACCAGCGCCAGAATTCAGCGGTCATTGTGGGATCTTTCCCCCGGGGGAATAAAGCGCCGACAGCGTCGGCAGGATCCGTTCCAGGTGGCTGTCGATCCGTCCGAACACTTTGCGAAAAACCGAGATGTCCGCCCCCATGGGATCGGCGATGGCGCCGCCGCCACGCCCCTTCTCGGGCCAGAGGGCCAGCAGGCCGATCCGATCCTTGATCCAGGGAAAGAAGGTCTCGACAAAACGACGCTGGGCCGGCTCCATGCACAACACCAAATCGGCGCTGCGCAACTCGTCGCCCACCAGGGAGCGGCTGCGATGAGCCTCGATGTCCACCCCGTTTTCCCGGCACACCTGACACGCCAGGGGTTCGGCGGGAAAATGGGGCAAGCCCTGGGTTCCCATGGAGGAGACCACCAGGTCGGTGAGGCCCGCCTCCCGCCACCGGGCCCGGAGAATTCCTTCGGCCATGGGACTGCGGCAGATGTTACCGGTGCAAACGAAAATGATTTGCGGCATAAAATCGGTTCCTTGCAAAACGACAGAACGGCCTTTTTAAAAAACGAGCCCCCCCACGATGCAGCCGGTGAGGCAGGTGGCCAGGGTGCCGCCGATGATGGCGCGCCATCCCAGGGCCACAATCTCCCGACGGCGGTCGGGGGCCATGGTCCCCAGTCCGCCGATCATGATTCCCAGGCTGCCCGGGTTGGCAAACCCGCACATGGCATAGGTCATGATCAGGGTGGCCCGTGGACTCAAGCTGCCCGGCGCCAGCCGGCTCAGATCCATGTAGGCGATAAACTCGTTCAGGATGGTTTTGGTGCCCATGAGGGCACCGGCGGTGGGGGCCTCGGCCCAGGGGACGCCCATCAACCAGACCACCGGCGCCAGAACCCAGCCCAAGATCCGCTGCAGACTCAGGGGTTGGCCGGCCACGGCGGGCAACCCCTGCAAAAACAGATTGAACAGATGGACCAGGGCCACCAGCACCACCAGCATGGCCACGATATTGATCAACAGCTCCACCCCCTGGAGAGTCCCTCGGGTCACGGCATCCATCGCCGAGGTGGCCGGTTCGGGATCCGAGACGGCACCGGGGGTCACCGTCCGCACCTCCGGCACCATGATCTTGGCGACCATCACCGCCGCCGGCACACTGATGATCGATGCGGTGAGAATGTGCCCCATGGCATCGGGCAGCATCTCTGAGAGCAGGGCGGCATAGATCACCATCACCGTGCCGGCGATGGTGGCCATGCCGCTGGTCATCAGGCTGAACAACTCACTGCGGGTCATGCGGGCCAGGTAGGGGCGCACCAGCAGGGGGGCTTCCACCATGCCGACAAACACGTTGGCCGATACCCCGACGCCCTCGGCCCCGCCGATCCCCATGGTCTTTTGCAGCACCTTGGCGAACAGGCGCACCAGCAGCGGCAGGACGCGCCAGTGGAACAGGAGGGCCGACAGGGCGCTGATCACCAGCACCAACGGCAAGGACTGGAAGGCAAGCACGAAACCGCCGCCGGGATACGTCTCCTCGAAGGGCAGGTTCCCGCCCCCCAGGTAGCCGAACACGAAGGAGGTCCCGGCGCCGGTGGCCTCTTGCAACGCCGCCACCACGTGGTTCAAGACCAAAAAAACATCCCTGAAAAACGGTATCTTGAGCAGAATCAGGGCCAGCAGCACCTGAATCCCCAGCCCCACGAGCACCACCCGCAGTTTCACCTTGGACCGGTTCTCGCTCATGACCCAGGCCAGAGCGCAGAAGGCGATCACTCCCAGGACGCTCTGCAGGATCATTCCCCGGACTCCGCGAAGGGAATCGCCAGGGCATAGACGCCCCCTTCGAGGCGCGCCTGCACCGGCACCCCGCCTTTTTCAAACACCTTCATCATCGCCTTGTTGGAGGCGAGCACATCGGCGGTGAACCCGTACACCCCGCGCTGACGGGCCAGACGAATCAGCATGCGGTACATGTAGGTGGCGATGCCCAACCCCTCGTAGTCGCCATCCACCACGAAAGCCACTTCGGCCCAGGCCCGCTCGGGGTCGAGCACGTAGCGCGCCTCGGCAACGATCCGCCCCTGGCCCGGGGGACCCACCAGGGCCACCACCGACAGGGCGCTACGGTAGTCGACGTTGACATACTGCTGCAGGCGGCTGTGGGGCATGGTTTTCAGGGGGGCAAAGTAACGATAGTACACCTGCTGATCGGAGAACCGATAGAAGAGCCGCCGCATCTCCTCCTCGTCGGAGGGGCGGATGGCCCGAAAGCGCACGTGCAAATTTCCCTTGAAAATGTGTTCGGTGGCGATCTCGGCCGGGTAGAGATGAGCGCTTTCGGCCAGATAGATCTGGTCCGGGTAGAGGATCCGTTGGGCCTTGGCCGCCTCCACCAGGGCCGCGCGGTCCTCGGGATGGGCGATGTCGATGAGGGCCTGGGCCCGCTGGCGCACGGTGCGCCCGCACAGGGGGGCCACCCCGCATTCGGTGACCACCATGTCCACGGCCTCGCACAACGGAACTTGGTTGGGCAGGCTCTCCACCGAGACCCGGATATTGCCCTCGCCTTTGAGATTGCGGCTCGGCAGGGCAAAGATGACCCGTCCGCCCGCGGACATCTCGGCCCCGTTCAAGAAATCCATCACTTCCCCCGGCCGTCCGGACATGTTGCCCTTGCCCACGTGGAGGGCGATGCGTCCGTAGAGATCCACCTTGCGTGCCGGAAGCACCGCGATGAAATTGGGGTTGCGCCCCACCTGACGCGGATCGAACACCTGGTCGATTCCCTGGAACTCCACCAGCGGATTGCGGTCCAGCCAATCCATCAGCGCCCGGGAGCCGAAGGCGTAGGAGGCGATGCTCTTGCCGAGGAAGATTCCCTTGCGCCGGTTGGACACGGCGCCGCTGCGGATCAGCTCCATCAGCGCATCGGTGAAAAACGGCGAGTGGATGCCGAGGTGGCGCCGCCGGGACAGGTGCCGGGCCAGGGCTTCATAGAGGGGGCCGATGGAAAAGCCCAGGCAACTGCCGTCCTCGATCACCGTGGCCACGTTGGCCGCCACCCGGTCGAAGACCGGATCCACCGGCCAACGATCAAAGAGAAACGGCGGGTGTTCCGCCGCCACCAGCAGGTGGAATTCGTCGATGTGCACCAGGGTGTCACCGTAGGTCATGGGCATGGCCGGGTTGATCTCCCCCACCACCAACTGCGCCCGGGCCATGGCCTGGCGGCCGGCGTCCACCGCCACCCCCAGGCTGCAGTAGCCGGCTTCATCCGGCGGTGAGACCTGGAGAAAAACCACGTCCACCCCGATACGACCGGTGCCGATGAGTTGGGGAATGCGCGAAAATCGGCTGGGGATCAGATCCACCCGCCCGGCCGTGATGGCATCGCTGGCCACCCAGCCGGAAAAAAAGGTCTTGAGGCGAAATTTCTGACTCTGGAGGGACTTCACCCCGATGGCATCCCCCAGGCTCACCAGTTGAATCAGCTCGAGATCCTGAAGGTTGCCATCCTCCGCCGCCATGAGGTGCTGCACCAGGGTACGCGGTTCGGCCACGCCGGTGCCGATGAAGATGGTCATTCCCGGTTCCAGGCGCTGGAGCACCTTTTCAGGCGGCAGCACCCGGTCGCGCCATGCTTGATTTGTCTTTTTTTTCACGGCTGGCTTCCTTCACCCGGATCGGTCCGTCTCCCCTGGGGTGCCCGGCTTGCGGCACACCGCTGGAAGCGGAACCGGATACCGTTACCGACGGACGACGGAACGGCAACGGTTCTTTCAACTTGACAACAGCCTGACGAGAACGATGAAAAACAGCGTGATGGGATAGTAGCTGGCCCGATTGAACAAGGTCATCACCTCGCGGCGGGCGCGGGTGCGGTACAGCGCCACCGCCGGGTGGAGCAACAACCAAGCACCGATGGCCAGGATGCCGAAACGATAGGCGACGCCCGGTTCCAGAGGCGAGAGGGCAAAAACCACCAGGCTGAGGACCACCGTCGTCCCCAGGGCAAGCAAGATCAACCGCATGGCCCGCTCGGTGCCGAGACTCACGGGAATCGTCCGGGCGTTGAAATGACGATCCTCTTCCAGGTCGGTCCAGTCGGCCGGAATATTCTGTCCGCCCACTTCCCAGCAGAAAAGCCAGAAAAAAATCAACAGCAGATAGCCGGGGGAAGGCGCGGGATCCACGGCGAAGACGGCCGCCACCGTACCGGCGGTCTTGACGACGCCGCTGATGACGGTGCGAAACGGACTCACGCGCCACAGGCGGCAGTAAGCCACCTCCAGAACACAGGCCGCCAAAAAGATCACCAGGCAAACGGGGTTGAGCCACCAGGCACCGATCATGGCCAACACGGTCCAGCCGACGGCCCATGCCGCGCCGGCGCGAAAGCCGAGCATCCCCTGGGCCAGGGGGTGGCGCACCAGGGCACCGTCGAGGTAGTCGTCATCCCCCTGGTAGCCGCCGGCCCGGACCTTGTCCCGGTCGGCGAGGCAATCGACGAGATCGTTGAGGGCATAAACCGCCGTGTAGCCCGAAAACACCGTCACCAGCCCCACCAGGATAACCTCCAGCGGCGGTAACGCGCCGAGCCAAAGCAAGGCCCCCAGGGCCGGGGTGGCCATGTCGATCATGCCGTGGGGGGTCCGCGACAGGGCCATAAAGAGCTTCAGACTCTCGAAAAAGGGGGCCGCGGCAACGGTGGTGGGGGCAGTGGAGATGCGGGATGGTTTCATCGTCGAATCCGGGCAAACGGGCACGCGGCAAGTGTGGGTTCGGTGCAAGGCAAACGGTGCCAACCTACCATGGGCCCTCGCGCAAGGTCAAGGCGAGGCCACCGTGCCGGCCATCCCCGCCATCCCCGTCACTTTTTTCCCCACATGCCGCAGCGTGACATCGGCGGGACGCATGGCGTAAGCTGCCTGAAGCGCCTGACGGGCGGCCTCGCGGGTATCGGGCGCCGGATCCAGTTTTTTGACGAAACCGGTCAAATCGCAATCGTACGGGTGACCGCCCGGTCGCCCGTACCCGCGGATAAACCGATGCGCGCAAAACGCAAAAAAAGGGACCTGCGACCGTTGTCGCAAGCCCCTTGATCTCCTCTGGTAGGCACGGACAGGATTGAACTGTCGACCCCTACCGTGTCAGGGTAGTGCTCTCCCACTGAGCTACGTGCCTTTATGAACCCGGCTCTTTAGCATCCACCCACCGTCGTGTCAAGGCAAATAGCCATACCCCCCAGGGCCCCGTCAAGGTTTGGCGATGATCCCTTGGAGGGTTTTTCCGGTTTAGGCCATGCTCGCGTCTGTGTTCTCAACTGCAAATCCCTCGTCGCTGACGCTTTTTCTGAGTGACTAAAATTACGAGTGACTAACGGAGTGACTAAAATTACGAGTGACTAAAGTGACTAAAGTGGTGGCGTCGCTGCGCTCCGGTTTTTATATAAATACCAGGATTCCTACACTTTAGCTCACTTTAGTCACTTTAGCTCACTTGACACTTTTTTTGAGTGACTAAAGTGACTAAAGTGGTGGCGTCGCTGCGCTCCGGTTTTTTATATAACTGCCAGGATTCCTACACTTTAGCTCACTTTAGTCACTTTAGTTCACTTGACACTTGAATTTTCCCGTCTCATGCCCAACGTCGGTGAGGCATCCGCGGTTGTCATGCCGAGGACCGGCGAGGCATCCGCGGAAATGCCGGTCACGATGTCCGGCTCAAGGTGAAATCGGCGATGTCCATCAGGATGCCACGGACCCTGGAGTCCGGGAAAAACCCCAGGGCCGCCTTGGCTTGGGAAACTTCCATGGCCGCCTGGCGCCGGGTGTCCTCGATGCCGTCGTAACGGTGGAGCAGGGAGACCAGGCCCTTGAAGGTTTCGGTGGAAAAATCGGCTCGAGTGATGATCTCCACCATTTTCTGTCGATCGGCTTCCGAGGCCCGGGCCAACGCCTGAATCACCGGCAGGGTGAGCTTGCCCTCGCGCAGATCCGCCCCCGGCACCTTTCCCAGGGCCGTGCTGTCCTCGGTGTAGTCGAGGAGATCGTCGGCCATCTGGAACGCCAGGCCCAGGTGATGGCCGTAGCGGCTCAGGGCCTCTTCCGCCCCGGCCGGGGCATCGGCCAGCAGAGCGCTCACGCGGCAGGCCCCTTCGAAGAGCACGGCCGTCTTGCAGCGAATGATCCGCAGGTACTCGTCCCGGGTCAGGTCGAGGTGCCCCTTGCGCTGAAGCTGCAAAATTTCTCCCTGGGCCATCTCTTCGGTGACGCCGGCCACCACTTCCAGGATGCGCAGCCGGCCGGCCCGGGCGGCGATGGACAAGGCCCGGGCCAGGAGAAAATCTCCGGTGAGGACCACCGCCGGTGGCTCCCAGATGCGGTGGGCGGTGGGACGCCCCCGCCTCAGCGTGCCACCGTCGATGACGTCGTCGTGCAGCAGGGTGGCGGCATGAATGTATTCGAAAATCGTGGAAAAAGTGACGTCATAGCCCCCCTGGTAGCCGCAGAGCCGACTGCCCAGCACCATCAACAGGGGACGGAGTCGCTTGCCGCCGGCAAAGAGCAGATGCCCGGCGATCTCCCGCGCCAGGTCCGCATGCGGGGTCAGGTTGGCTTCTATGGCCGCCTCGATGGCGGTCAGTTCCTCCTGAACCTCGGTGAGAATCCGGCGTTTGAGGTCCACTTCGCTCATGCCAGCGCTCCCATCAGATCGTATTCAAGGCTGTCTTCAATGATCACCCGGCGAATCTGGCCCACCGCGGCCCCTTCCCCCCGCACGTAGGTCATTCCGTCCACCTCGGGGGCCTGGAAACGGGTGCGGCCTTCGTAAAGACCCGGCTCGGGGGCCGCCGTTTCGATGAGCACCTCGCAGGTGCGGCCCTGGTGGCGTTGCAGGGCGCTCCGGGAGATGTCCCGCTGCAACCGCATCAGCCGATCGCGCCGGCGTCGAGCGGTGGCCGCCGGCACATGATGGTCCAGACCATGGGAGGGGAGATCCGAGTGATCCGAGTACACGAAAGCGCCGAGATGATCGAATTTTACCTCTCGGACGAAGTCCATCAGGGTTTGAAAATCGGCGTCGCTCTCGCCGGGAAACCCCACGATGACCGTGGTGCGCAACACGGCATCGGGGATATCCCGACGGATTTTGGCCATCAGGCCGCGCAGCGCATCACCGGTCTGCCGCCGCCCCATGCGTTGCAGAATCCGGTCGCTGGCGTGCTGGACCGGCAAATCAAAATAGGCACAGACCCCCGGCAACTCCCCCACCGCCGCGATGATGCGCTGGTCCATGCTCTCCGGGTGGCCGTAGAGGACCCGCAGCCACACATCGGGCACCGCGGCGTGCAGACGGCGCAGCAGGAGGCTCAGATGCCCGGGGGGATCGAGGTCGGTGCCGTAGGCGGTGGTCTCCTGGGCCACCAGGACCAGTTCGCGCACCCCCTCGGCGGCCAGGCGCCGGGCTTCCGCCACCAGGATTTCCATCGGCACGCTTTTCTGGCGGCCTCTCAGCTTGGGAATGATGCAGTAGGTGCAGTGCCGGTCGCAACCTTCGGCGATTTTCAGGTAGGCCGAAGGCGACGCGGCGCGCCAACGGAGAACGCCCACCGTGGGCGCGATCCGGTCCGGGTCCGGCAACTGGCAGGATGCTTTGGAACGCGCCCCATCGGCCAGGGCCTCCACGATACGGTCAAAGGCCCCGGTGCCCAGAAAGCGGTCCACCTCGGGTAGGGCCGCGACGATGTCCTCCCGGAAACGTTCCGGCAGACACCCCGCCACCACCAGGCGCCGGCAGCGTCCCTTCTGCTTGAATTCGGCCAGTTCGAGAATGGTATCGATGGATTCGTCCATGGCCGGCCGGATGAAGCTGCACGTGTTGACCACGATGGCATCGGCGGCCGCCGGGTCGTCGACGATCCGCCAGCCGGCCGCCGCCAGCCGGCCCAGCATCATCTCACTGTCCACCTGGTTGCGGGCGCAACCGAGGCTCACGAGGTGCACGGCACCTATCAATATCCGAATCTCCTGTAAGCATCGACTGATATGGGTAAGCGGCCAAGTTAGGCAACCCGGCGGAAGTTGTCAAGACGCCGGGGTGAATTCGAACCCGCTGGAACGGTGCGCCTGAATCCCCCCCTCCTTCCGAATGGTCAGGATCAAAGCCTCCACCCCAGGCAGGGACGCCACCATCTTCAGACCGGACACCGGCCCCATGACGCACAGGGCCGTGGCCAATCCGTCGGCCAGGGTGCAGTCCGGGGCCAGCACCGTGGCGCTGATCACGCCGTTGGCCACCGGATAGCCGGTCCGCGGATCGATGATGTGGGCGTAGCGGCGGCCGTCGATTTCAAAAAAATTGCGGTAGTCGCCGCTGGTGGCCATGGCCCGGTCCGAGAGGGATACGATGCCGTATACCGCCGTGGCCGAAGCGTCGGGCAAAGGGGTGTTGATCCCCACCTTCCACGGCCCTCCGCCGGGTCGCCGGCCCGAGGCCACCACTTCCCCGCCGATCTCCACCAGAAAATCCCGGCAACCGTGGGAGCGGATCAGTTCGGCCAGGGCATCCACCCCGTATCCCTTGGCAATGGAGGCCAGGTCCAGGGCGATGTCGCTACGGGCCTTGGCGATGGTCAACGCCGGTCCCGGGGTGATGTGCTGGAAGCCGACGGCGTTTTTCAGGGCGGCGATCTCCTCGGCCGACGGAACCGTTCCCCGCACCGGCGCCGCCCCGAACCCCCACAGGTCCACCAGGGGGCCCACCGTGCCGTCCCAGGCCCCGTTGCTGAGTTGATGGATCCGGACGGCGGTCTCCAGCAAACCGTAAAATTCCGCCGAGGCCTTGAACGGCTCAGCGCCGGTCGGCCAACGGTTGAACCGGTTGATTTCGCTGTCGGGCAGATACGTGGAAAACCGCCGGTTGAGATCCTCCAGGCGCCGGGCCACCTGAACCTCCAGGTTCCGGGGGCGATCCAGCCAACCGTGGGCCACGACGATGTGGTAGGTGGTCCCCATGGTCCGACCGGCCAGCCGGGTCTGGCGCAGGTGGTCACAGCCGCCGACGGCAAGGAGAATGGCCAGGCTGACAGCCGTGGCGGCGATGAAACTGGAAACTGGAAACTGGAAACTGGGGCGATGTCGTCGCATGGGGGGATCCGTTGGGGTTGTCAGCAGATGCGGGGCAACTGCTCGCCGGCCAGCATGTCCACGATGCGCTCGCCGCCGATGCCGGTGGTCAAAGTGACCTGTCCCGGCGAGCCGACGGTTACTTCGCCGATGGTGCAGGCCGCCTCACCGTAGGCGTCGGCCCGCATGGCGGCCAGCACCGCCGCCTCGTCCTCGGGGGCCACCAGGGCGATGAGCTTTCCCTCGTTGGCCACGTAGAGGGGATCGAAACCGAGGAGCTCGCAGGCCCCGGCCACCGCCGGGCGCACCGGCACGGCGGCCTCGTCGATGCGGATGGCCACCCGGCTTTGCAGGGCGATCTCGCACAGGGCCGTGCCCAGCCCGCCCCGGGTGGGATCACGCAACACGTGGATTCCCGGGGCGGCCGCCAGCATCCGCTGCACCATGCCGTTGAGGGGGGCCGAATCGCTCTGCATCTCCATGGCCAGCCCCAGCTCGGCCCGCTGGGTCATGATGGTCATGCCGTGATCGGCGATGCTGCCGCTGAGCAGCACCTTGTCTCCCGGCCGGGCCCGGTGGCCGCCGATGTTCACCCCTTCGGCCACCACGCCGATCCCGGCGGTATTGATGAAAATCTTGTCCGCCGCCCCCCGGGGCACCACCTTGGTATCCCCGGTGACCACGGCCACCCCGGCCCGCCGGGCCGCAACGGCCACATCTTTCAGGATCCTTTCCAGCTCCGCCATTGTCAGCCCCTCTTCGATCACCAGGGCCAGACTCAAAAAAATCGGCCGCGCCCCGCACATGGCCACATCGTTGACCGTGCCGTTGACCGCCAGGTCGCCGATGCTGCCGCCGGGGAAGAACAGGGGCGTAACGGTGTAGGTATCGGTGGAAAAGGCAACCCGGCCGGCGGGCAGGTCGAAGATGGCCCCGTCGTGGAGACCGTCGAGGATCGGGTTGCCGAGAATCGGGAGCATCACTTCGGTGGTGAGGCGGTGGGCGAGTTTGCCCCCCGCCCCGTGGTCCAGGAGGATCGTCTCAGGGGTCATGATGGTCCTTTGATAAATCTATAAATTTCAATCAGGGGTTGCCCCTACCGGCATACCGGTAGTAGGCGGCACAGGTTCCCTCGCTGGAAACCATGCAGGGCCCCACCGGATCCATGGGCGTGCAGCGGGTGCCGAACAGGGGGCACTCGGGCGGGCGCTTGGCGCCGGTGAGAATCTGGCCGCAAGCACACCCCTTGGGCTCCACCGGCACGGGCAGATGCAGGACAAAGCGGTGCCTCGCGTTGAAACGGTCAAAGGCCGGAGTGAACTCCAGCCCGCTGCCGGCAATGGTGCCCAGCCCCCGCCAAGCGGCGTCCACGGGGGCGAATACCCGGTTCATCACCGCCAGGGCCTTGGGGTTTCCCTCGGCGACCACGGCCCGCGGATAGGCATTGGCCAGGGCGGGCGTTCCGGACGCCACCTGGTCGATGATCGCGGCAACGGCCGCCAGTAGATCGGCGGGCTCGAATCCAGCCACCACGCAAGGCATCCGGTGGCGCTGAAAGAAGGGCCGGTACCCCTCGGTACCGATGATCACCGAGACGTGGCCGGGAAGCAAAAAGGCATCGATGGCCACCTCCGGCATTCCCATCAAGGCATCCAGGGCGGCCGGCACCGTCTTGTGCGCCGACCAGACGGAAAAATTCTCCAGCCCCGCCTCGGCGGCCGTCATGACGGTGGCCGCCACGGTAGGGGCGGTGGTCTCGAAGCCCACCCCGAAAAAGACCACCTGCCGGTCCGGATGCGCTCGGGCAAGCTTCAGCGCGTCAAAGGCGGAGTAGACGATGCGTACGTCCCGGCCGGCGGCCCGTTCCCGCTGGAGACTGCTTTCGGTGCCCGGCACCCGCATCAGGTCGCCGAAGGTGGCCGCGATCACCCCCGGCTCACGGGCCAGGGCCACGAAGGCGTCGATCTCGGCCTGATCGGTGACGCAGACCGGGCAGCCCGGTCCGGAGATCAAGGTGATGGTCTCGGGCAGCAGCGATCGCAACCCGCTGCGGAAGATGCTCACCGTGTGGGTGCCGCAGACCTCCATCATCCGCACCGGTTGCCGGCTGCGGTCCCGGATCTGCGCGGCCAGATGCCGGGCGATATCGGCATCGCGGTATTCCTGGACATGTTTTAAGGCCATGGGGCGCGTTCCCTCATCCAATCCGTCCGATCCGTCCGGTCAGACCGATGGGATCTATAGGTCTTATAGGACATATCATCAAAAGTTCTCCGGGCGGTTCTCAAAATTCAGATCTCCGCCATGGCGGCCGCCGCCACGGCCTGCCCCAGGCTGATGCCCCCGTCGTTGGCCGGCACCTGTTCGGGGGTGTACACGCTGAAACCGGCCGCCGCCAAGCCCTGCACCATCCCCTCCAGGAGGATGACATTCTGAAACACCCCGCCGGACAGGGCCACCTGGTCCAGTCCGGTCCGCCCACGCACCCGGCGGCAAAGCGCCACGAACAGGTCGATCACCGTACGGTGAAACCGTCCGGCCACCACCGACACCGGTGCCCCGGCGCCCAGATCGGCGGCCACGGCGCGGATCAAGGGAGCGGTGGCCACGGTAAAAATTTCCCCCGGTGTCACCTCGTAGGGATAGCGTCCCGCCGTGTCGAAATCGGCGACCATTTCCAGTTCCATGGCGGCCTGGCCTTCGTAGTGGACCCGGGCCCTCACCCCGCAAAGAGCCGCCACGGCATCAAAAAGCCGGCCCAGGCTGGAGGTGGGGGGGGCGTTGATGCCGCTGCGGGCCATCCTGACGGCCAAATCCAGCTTCTCGGCGGGCACGGCCGCCCCCAGGGGCAGGTCGAGATCCTTCCAGTTGTCGCCGAAGGCATCGGCGAGATGAGCGGCCGCCATGCGCCAGGGTTCCCGAATGGCAATGGCCCCGCCCGGCATGGGCACATAGGCGAGATGGGCGACCCGCGAGAAGCCGCCGGCTTCGACCACCAGCACCTCCCCGCCCCAGACGGCCCCGTCCGTACCATAGCCGGTGCCATCCAGGGCCAAGCCGATCACCGGACCCACGAGGCCGTGTTCCGCCATGACGGAAACGATGTGGGCATGGTGGTGCTGCACGGCAATGCGCCGCACCCCGGCGCGGCCCAGGGCGTAGCGGGTGCTGAGGTAATCGGGATGCAGGTCGTGGGCCACGATTTGCGGCTGGATGTCGAGAATCCGCTCCAGATGGGCCACGGTCTTTTCCAAAAACCGGTAGGCGGCCAGATTCTCCAGGTCCCCGATGTGTTGGCTGACAAAGGCTTCGGCACCCCGGGTGAGGCAGACGGTGTTCTTGAGGCCGGCCCCGCAGGCCAACACCGGCGGCAGCGGCTGTCCCAGCGCAACGGGCTCGGGAACGTAGCCCCGGGATCGGCGGATGAAACGGGTGGCCCCGGCGGCCCGGCGCACGATGGAATCGTCGCTGCGCAGGTAGATGTCCCGGTCGTGGATCAAAAAATCGTCCGCGATCTCTCCCAGCCGCGCCAGGGCCTCCTGGTTGTCGATGCAGATCGGCTCGTCGCTTTGGTTGCCGCTGGTCATCACCAGGGCCTGGAAACCTTGACGCAGCAACAGGTGGTGCAGGGGGGTGTAGGGCAGCAGGATCCCGAAATAACGGCTGCCCGGCGCCACCCCGGGCGCCACGGGGTGGCCGGCGCGCTGGGGGGCGATGACGATGGGGCGCCGGGCTCCGGTGAGTAGCGCCTCTGCCGCCGGATCCAGTACGACCAGGCGCCGGGCCGCCGCCAGGTCCGGCACCATGAGGGCAAAGGGTTTCTCTTCGCGTCGCTTGCGCCGGCGCAGCCGATCCACCGCCTCGGGATCGAGGGCGTCCACGGCGAGGTGAAACCCGCCCAGCCCCTTGATGGCCGCAATCCGCCCGGACTTGAGACGCCGCGCCGTTTCGGCGATGGGGTCTGCCACCGCCACGGGCTGCCCATCGGCGGTGCACAGGGTCACCCGCGGTCCGCAGACCGGGCAGGCGTTGGGTTGGGCATGAAAGCGACGGTCGGCCGGATCATCGTACTCCGCCTGGCAGGCCGGGCACATGGTGAAGCGGCGCATGCTGGTGTGGGGGCGATCGTAGGGGACATCCTCGATGATGGTGTAGCGCGGCCCGCAGTGGGTGCAGTTGATGAACGGGTAGCCGAAACGGCGGTCGGCCGGATCGAACAGCTCGGCCAGGCAGGCGTCGCAGACGGCCATGTCCGGACTGATCAAGGTCGCCCGGGCGGCGCCGCGCCGGCTGGTTTCGATGCGAAAATCCCCCCGGTGGCACACCTGGGCCGGGCCGGTCTCGATGCCGGTGATCCGGGCCAGAGGCGGCGTCTCACCGGCCAGGGCGACGGCAAAGGCGTCCAGGGCCGCGGTGGGCCCCTCGATGTGAACCACGACTCCCTCGGAGGTGTTGGCCACCTCTCCGGTCAACCCCAAACGCCGGGCCAACTGGTAGACGAAAGGCCTGAACCCCACCCCCTGAACGATGCCCCGAATCAGGAGCCGGCGGGCTTCCAGCGGTGGGTCGGCACCGCTGGTCATGACGGCTTCGGCAACCATGGAGGGTCAGGGCTCTTGGGACCGGGCCGCATCGTAGGCATCGGCCGCCTCGCGCAGCAGGCGCAGGGATTCCAGGGCGGTCTGTTCGTCGATGGTCTGGATGGCGAAGCCGGCGTGCACGATGACGTAGTCACCCACCCGGGCGTCTTCGAGCAGCAGCAGACTCGCCTCGCGCCGCACACCGTCCACGTCGATGACGGCCATCTGGTTTTCAATTTTCGTAATGCGGGAAGGTATCGCCAGACACATGGGGTTTTTTCCTTTTTACGGCGGGGCAGCCGAGGCGCTCAAGCTCCGCCAGCACCATTGCGATCACCGGATCCACGCAGGCCTCCAGGGTCGGGCTCAACCCGATGACCATGGTTTCCATGTCCTGGGGTTCGGCGCCCACGATCACCGTTTCGGGCACCTTGTCCAGGGCCTGGCACAGGGTCAGGGCTTCGAGGAAATCGATCTGATGCAGGGAGTTTTTGGCCCGGATACGGCCGGGAATCTCGTCACCGGCCAAGCGGTACAGATCCCCGGGCCGGCCGTGGTTGCGGATGATGTCCACCACGATGAGGTGATCGGCACCGGCGATCACCCCCATCAGATGAACCCCCAGGACGCCGCCGTCAACGAGGGTGACGGCATCGGGGACATCGTACCATTTCTGCAATTTTTCAATGACCCGGATACCGAAGCCCTCGTCTCGCAACAGCACGTTGCCGACACCGAGCACCAGGATCTGGGGATTTGCTTGGGTCATGATCGCCTCGGTTCTGGGCGGCTTGCGCAGGGGCCGCGGCCGCCGTCGATGGACACAAACAATCACTTTAATACCAAAATCGCCCGGACGCAACGGCGGAGGCCGCGGCGGCGGGCGATTCACGGAAATGGCGCCAGATTCCGGGCGCCGGCAAGATCGGATCTTCGGCGGGTTTTTCAAACAACGGGCGGCGCCGCATGAACGAGACGCCGCCCGCAGGAAATGCCGATTGGCGGAGCGGCCACTAGCGGCCCAGCTCCTCCAGGCATTCGTACTGGCTCAGGCAGTCCGGGTTGGCCAGGGCGTCACGGTTGGTCACCGGCTCACCGTGGATCACGTTGCGCACCGCCAGCTCGACCTTTTTCATGTTGATGGTGTAGGGAATCTGATCCACCTGGATCACCTTGGCCGGCACGTGGCGGGGGCTGCACGCGTTACGGATGGCGGTTTTGATCTTTTTCACTAGGCCATCGTCGAGTTTTCGGCCCTCGGCGAGGGTGACAAACAGCACCACCCGCACATCGTCCTGCCATTTCTGACCCACCACCACGCTGTCAGCCACCTCTTCCACCGCTTCCAGGGCGGTGTAGATGTCGGCGGTGCCGATGCGCACCCCGCCGGGGTTGAGGGTGGCGTCGCTGCGGCCGTAGATGGTGATCCCCCGGGTCACACTGTTGATACTGATGAAATCGCCGTGGGTCCACACCCCCGGAAACTTGGTGAAGTAGGCACTGTGGTAGCGCTGGCCGTCCGGATCATTCCAGAAATACACCGGCATGCTGGGAAAGGCCGCGGCGCAGACCAGCTCGCCGGTCTCGTCCATCACCGGCTGCCCGGCATCGTTGTAAGCCAGCACCTTCAGGCCGAGCCCCGGTCCCTGGAGCTCGCCGGCGTGCACCGGCAGCATGGGGTTGCCCAGGGCGAAGCAACCGTTGAGATCGGTGCCGCCGCTGATGGACGCCAGCTGCATGTCGGCCTTGATCTCACGGTAGGCGAACTCGAAGCTCTTCACCGACAGCGGCGAGCCGGTGGAGCAGACCATCCGCAACGGATCGAGGTTGCAGTGCCGGCGGGGGCTGAAGCCGCCTTCGTCCAGGGCGCTGATGTACCGGGCGCTGGTGCCGAAGATGGTCATCCCCACCGCCTCGGCCAGTTCCCAGAGTACCTGCGGGCCGGGAAAAAACGGCGAGCCGTCGTAGAGCACCAGGGTGGCGCCCACCCCCAGGCCGCAGGTGAGCCAGTTCCACATCATCCAGCCGCAGGTGGTGAAATAGAACAGCACGTCCTGGCGCCGCAGATCGCAGTGCAGGAGATGCTCCTTGAGTTGGTTGAGCAGGATGCCGGCATGGCTCTGGACCATGCACTTGGGCTTGCCGGTGGTCCCGGAGCTGTACATGATGTAGAGGGGATGTTCGGCCGGCACCTGGACAAAAGCGACCTCTTTTGCCGGGTACGGGGAGAGAAAATCGTTCCAGGAGATTGCGTTGGGGACCTTGGCCAGGTCCGGGTCGGCCTTGGTGTAGCCCACCACCACCACCTTTTCCACCATGGGCAGTTGTTGAAGGATACCGCTGACCCGCTCGAGGCTATCGAAGGTCTTGCCGTTGTAAAAGTACCCGTCGGCGGTGAACAACACCTTGGGTTCGATCTGCCCGAAACGGTCCAGCACCCCCTTGATGCCGAAGTCCGGTGAGGAGGAGGACCAGATGGCCCCCAGGCTCACGGCGGCCAGCATGGCGATGATCGTCTGGGGCATGTTGGGCATGAACCCGGCCACCCGGTCCCCCTTTTTGACCCCGGCGGCGGCCAGGGCCTGGGCCGCCCGGCTCACCTCGGCATACAGTTGGCGGTAGGTCAGGGAAATCCGGGGCTGCCCCTCGCCCTGGAAGATCAACGCCGTGCGGTCATCGCGGAAGCGCAGCAGGTTCTCGGCGAAGTTGAGCTCGGCGCCCGCGAACCACTTGGCCCCGGGCATCTGGTAGGGGTCGCTGACCACCTCGCTGTAGGGCTTGCTGGCGATGATGCCGGCAAACTCCCAGAACAGCCCCCAGAACTCGGGGATGTGATCCACCGACCACTGCCAAAGCTGTTGGTAGTCAGAGAGGGACAGACCATAGCGTTCGTTGATCGTGGCCATGAAGCGAAACATGTTCGAGTTGCGAACAAAGGCCTCCGATGGCCGCCAAAGCTCTTTTGGCACGTTCATGCGACCTCCTTGCGGTTATCCCCTTTGGCCATGGGGAATTAGAATTCCACCAGCTTCAATTCTTTCAGTCCCGAGCCCGTTGACAGGTCCGGTCAAGGCACGTAGATGACCATCACGCACCTGGCATCCCGGGGGCCCGGGCATCGGACGGAATGCGGAATGCCGGAATCAAAGTACACGCAATCCCCCACCTCCAGCACGTATTCGGTCTCGCCGTGGCAAAAGTGCAGGGTGCCGTCCACCACGAGCAGCATCTCCTCGCCTTCGTGCTGAAACACCGCCTTTTCGGTGGCATGGGCCGGGATCGTCAGAATCGCCGGTTCCATCTTCTTGTCGGGGTATTTGTGGGCCAGGGTCTCGTAGGCGTAGCCGAAGGCGGCGCCGGGCCTGGCCATTGACTGCCGTTCGCTCCTGCGCACCAGAGAGCAGCGCCCTTCGGTAACCTCTTCCTCGAAAATCCGGGACACGGAAACCCCGAGGGCCTTGGCAATGACGATGAGGGTGGACACCGGAGGGGATCGATCCGAATTTTCGACCTTGGAGAGGTAGCCCTTGGTGTAGCCGGTCCTGGCGGCCAGGGCCTCCAGGGTGAGGTTACGGGCGACGCGAAGCGATTTGATCTGCTTTCCGATCATTGATTCCGGAATCATCCAGACCTCTTTCGCCCAGCGGTCGCCGGAGTTTCATTCTGGGAAACGCTGATGGATGGGCAAACTCGGACAAAAATCGTTATCTATCCATAATGGTTGGATAAATAAAAAATCAAAGTTTCACGCTGGAATACCTAATGCGTGCCTGGATACATGTCAAGTCTTTTTATGCCACGACAGGAACTGGGCCGCCCAACATCGACTGAACGACGTTCCATCCAAATGATTTCCGCCCTAAAATCGGGGAGAAACCGGTCGCGGCGGGGGGAGGGGAAACAGCAGGTTGTCGTTGTGGAGCCTCACGGCCTCGGCCTTGTCCGCCGCCACCATCACCGGCACCTGCCAGGCGACCTTGCACCCCTCGATCAGGGCTGGAAAGGCGACCAGCACCCAGTAGCGCCCCGGCGCCACGGGGGGGAAGGCGAAGGTTCCGTCCTCGGCGCTGACGCTGGTGGCCGCCACGTATCGGGCATCGGTCTGGATGCGTCTGGAGACGGCCTTGAAAAAATCCATATGAATCCGGTTAAGTCGAACCCCCGGTTCATAGGTCAACGCCTCGGCCGCCGCCACAATCGCCTTGGCGTCCACGGCCTCGGTGACCAGCAGCAGGCGGATCCATTCCCCGGGCACCCTGCGCCCGTCGGGAAGCGCCAGTTCCACGTTTCCCCGAACCACGCCAACGCCGGCGGCGCTCACCGGCAGTCCCGTCAGCAGAAGCAGGCAAATGACCACTCCGATACGGTGCATCGCGTCCTCCCCGAATTTTCCTGGAACCGTTTCCGCCCCGGCACCCGCAACAGCCGCCGGCATCGCTGGCAACGGCTGTTGACAAAACCATCTTCTCCCCCCTAATCTGCCGTTCAGGCTCAACGCCCGCCCTTCGCCGCCAAGGAGACCGCCATGGAACTGGGCTGCACGGGTAAAATCCTGGTGGTGGATCTGACCACCGGAGGAATCCAGACCCAAACCGTCGCAGATGCCGTCTACGAGAACTTCCTCTCCGGCCTCGGGTTGGGCGCCTGGTATCTGTACCACAATATTGAGCCCCATGCCGACCCCCTGGGGCCGCAAAACGTCCTCGGTTTCGTCGCCGGGTTTCTCACCGGCAGCGGCAGCCTATTTTCCGGGCGCTGGCTGGTGGTGGGCAAGAGCCCCCTCACCGGCTGCTGGGGGGAAGCCAACGCCGGAGGCTCCTTCGCGCCGGCCATCAAGCAGTGCGGTTTCGACGCGATCTTTTTTTCCGGCATCAGTCCCCGCCCGGTCTACCTCTTTGCCGACGGTAACCGCGCCGAGCTCCGCGACGCCACCGATATTTGGGGCCTGGACGCCGGGGCCACCGAAGCCCGTCTTGACGCCATGCACCCAGGCAGAAAGCGCCCCCGCATCGCCTGCATCGGGCCGGCCGGAGAACGCCAATCCCTCATCGCCGGCGTCGTTCACGATGGCGGCCGCCTGGCCGCCCGGGCCGGCTTGGGGGCGGTGATGGGCGCCAAGCGGCTCAAGGCGCTGGCCCTGGCCGGCAGCCAGCGGATCAAGGTGGCCCACCGCCCGGAAGTGTTGCGCCTCAGCCGCGACGTCAGCGCCATGGTTCAGCACCAGCCGCCCTTCGTCTCGGGCAAGGTGGCGGCCTACCTCGGACGCCTGGTGCGGGCCCTGCCCACCCAGATGGAAACCGACGGTCTGATCTACAAGACGATCCTGCGCAAGTGGGGCA
The DNA here is from genome assembly GCA_028700185.1 of Desulfobacteraceae bacterium. Taxonomy (GTDB): domain Bacteria; phylum Desulfobacterota; class Desulfobacteria; order Desulfobacterales; family UBA2174; genus UBA2174. The sequence goes on from JAQVTF010000004.1 coordinate 33,656, forward strand.
CGGTGGGCATGAACCAGATGTCCATCGAGATGGGCGATGCACCGGTGCAGAACTGGCGCGGCACCCACCACGATTTCGACCTGGACACCTCCTCCCGCCTGGCGCCGGACGTCTTTACCCGCCCCGTGGTGGCCAAGTACTTCTGCTATTCGTGCCCCCTGGGATGCGGCGCTTTGGTGGAGGGGGCGCCCGGAAAGCCGCGGACCCACCGGCCGGAGTACGAAACGGTCATGGCCCTGGGTCCCCTGTGCATGAACGCCGATGCCGAGAGCATCTTCCAGATGAACGAGATGCTCAACCAAGCCGGCATGGACAGCATCTCGGCCGGCGCCACCATCGCCTTTGCCATGGAATGCTACGAGCACGGACTGATCACCCGGGCCGACACCGACGGGCTGGCGCTGACCTGGGGCAACAGCGCCGCCATGGTAGCCCTGATCGACAGGATGATCCGGCGCGAGGGGATCGGCGATCTGCTGGCCGACGGCAGTCGCATGGCGGCCCGGCGCATCGGTGCCGGCAGCGAGCGTTTCGCCATCCATGCCGGCGGCCAGGAACTGCCGATGCACGACAGCCGCTTCGACCCCGGGTTCGCCCTGCACTACACCGTGGAACCGGCCCCGGGCCGCCACACCGTGGGATCCCTGCTGTACTATGAGATGTTCCAACTCTGGCGCCAGATTGAAACCCTCCCCGATCCGAGCCGCTTCTACCTGAAACGCAGCAAGTACGATACCGACGTGGAAAAGGCCCGCATGGCCGCGGCGTGCAGCCAGTTCGTCAATCTGATCAACGCGGCCGGGATCTGTCTCTTCGGCGCCTTCCTCGGGGTGCATCGACTGCCGGTCTTCCAATGGCTGGATGCCGTCGGCGGCCGCCCCCGGTCGCCGGTGGACTACCTGCGCATCGGGGTCAACATCCAGACGGTGCGCCAGGCCTTCAACTTTCGCCAGGGGATCGATCCCCTGGCCGTCCGGGTCAGCGATCGGGCCCTGGGACGACCGCCCCAGTCCCGCGGCGCCAATGAGGGGCGCTCGGTGGCGGTGGAAAAACTGGTGGAGGAATACTTCGGGCAGTTCGATTGGGATCGGCACACCGGCCGGCCCCGGGATTCGGACCTGAAAAAAATCGGACTCTGAAATGGCCTATACCATCACCGATTCGTGCATCGGCTGCGGCATGTGCAAACTGGTCTGCCCGGTGGAGGCCATCGAGGGCCAACCGCGCAAGGATCACCGCATCCTGGCCCCCCGCTGCATCGACTGCGGGGCCTGCGGCCGGATCTGCCCCCAGGAGGCCGTCAAGGACCCTTCGGGCCACGTCTGCCAGCGGATCCGCCTTCGCCGCCGTTGGCCCAAGCCCCGGATTTCTGAGCTTGCCTGCATCGGCTGCACCGTGTGCATTCAATCGTGCCCCACGAGCTGCCTGGGTCTCACGGCCCCCGGCGGCAGCGTCGAATCGGTGCGTCAGGCGATGCTCGTTTCACCGGAGGCCTGCATCGGGTGCGGCATCTGCGCCACCGACTGTCCGGTGGCGGCCATCGAAATGGTGGCCCCGGAACCGTTTTGACGGAAGCGACACAAACGAAAGGCCCTCCGTTTCCAGAGGGCCTTTCGTATTACGGCGATGAAGAGGACAGTGGAGAATCCGTCAGCAGACCCGGACCTTGTACACCTCGTTGCTGTCCGGATCGATGACGTGAATCGCGCAGGCGATGCACGGGTCGAAACTGTGGACGGTGCGCAGGATTTCCATGGGTTTTTGGGGATCGTGGATGGGGGTGCCGATGAGCGCCTCTTCCACCGGGCTCATGTTGCCGGCGGCATCCCGGGGACCCAGGTTCCAGGTGGACGGCACCACGTACTGGTAGTTTTCGATCTTGCCGTCCTTGATCTTGACCCAGTGGCCCAGGGCGCCGCGGGGCACGTCGTTGAGCCCCACCCCCTGGCCGTCCTTCATTTCGTAGGGTGTGTAGGTGGCATTGTCGCCGTTTTTCAGGTTCTCCACCAGCTCCATGACCCAGCCTTCGATCTGATCACCGATGGCGATGGTTTCCAGTCCCCGGGCCGCGGTGCGCCCGAGGGTGGAAAAGAGGGCGTCCACCGGGATGCCGAGCTTTTCCAGAGTACCGTCCACCAACGGCTTCAGCTCCTTGTGTCCCTTGCCGTAAGCCACCAGGACCCGGGCCAGCGGACCGACCTCGCAGCTCTTGCCTTCGTAACGGGGGGCCTTGGTCCAGGAGTACTTGCCCGCCGAGGACTCGGTATCGTAGTTGGGATTTTCCTTCAACGGCTTGGTCTCGCCCGTCCACGGATGCAGGGGCTTACCGCCTTCGTACCAGGCCCGGGTGACGTCCTCGGTGACCTTCATCTGATCCACCGCCTGCACCTTGGCCACATCGCGGCCGAAAATCGCTCCCCGGGGCATGTAGAGGCTCTCGGGCTCCTGCTCGTTCTGGGGAAACTCGCCATAGGCCAGGAAGTTGGTGCAGCCACCGATAGCGCCCCAGTCCTTGTAGAAGGAGGCCACGGCCAGCAGGTCGGGGATGTAGACGTTCTTGACGAAATCCTGGGTTTCCTTGGCGATGTAAAGGAACTCCGCGATGCGGTCGGGGGTGAGGTCGGCCACGCAGGTCACCCCGCCCACCACCAGCGACTGGGGATGGGGATTCTTGCCGCCGAAGATGGCGTGCATCCGCGCCGCCTTGGCCTGCAGGCGAAGGGCCTCGATGTAGTGGGCACAGGCCATGAGGTTGGCCTCCGGGGTCAGCTTGTAGGCCGGATGGCCCCAGTAGGCGTTGGCAAACGGGCCGAGCTGGCCGCTGTCCACGAAGGTTTGCAGCCGCTGCTGAATGCTCTTGTAGTAAGTGGCGCCGCCGACCTTGGAACCGCTCACGTTGTCGGCCAGCGCGGCGGTGGCCTTGGGGTCGGCCTTGAGGGCGCTGACCACATCCACCCAGTCCAGGGCGTGCAGGTGATAGAAGTGCACGAGGTGATCGTGCTGGAACTGCGCCGCGTGGAGCAGGTTGCGAATCAGGCGGGCATTATTCGGGATCTTGACGCCCACGGCATCGTCCACGGCCCGCACCGAAGCGACGGAGTGCACGTAGGTGCACACGCCGCAACTGCGCTGGACGAAGTGATGGGCGTCGCGGGGATCGCGGCCCTGGAGGATCATCTCGATGCCGCGAAACATCTGGCCGCTGCTCCAGGCGTTTTTCACTTTCCCGCCTTCCACCTCGATCTCGATGCGCAGGTGACCCTCGATCCGGGTGATCGGATCGACGATAATTCTCTGTCCCATATTCATCTCCTCTCTTTTCGCTAAGGAAAAGCCTTTCTCAACGGGGGGCTAGAATTCCTCGTAGAACGGCGTCATCGTGTCCCAGAAATCCGGCTGACTGCAACCGATGCACGGGGCCCCGGCTTCCACCGGCCAACTGGTACCGTCGTTGAACTTGGCCACCGGGCAGTTGTTGTAGGTTTCCGGGCCACGGCAACCCAGTTTGTAGAGACAGTAGCCCATGGCCGCCTCGGGAGAACCGAAGGACTCTGCGAATTCACCGTTTTCAAAGTGGGCGCGCCGGGGGCACTGATCGTGAACCGTCTTGCCGTAAGCGAACAGCGGCCTTCCCCTTTCGTCCAGTTCCGGCAGCTTGCCCAGGAGCAGGTAGTTGACGATGGTCCCCACCAGGTTGATGGGATTGGGGGGGCAGCCGGGGATGTTGAGGGTCTTGACGCCGATGGCATCCCCCACGCCCTTGTAACCGCCGGGATTGGGCTTGGCCGCCTGAATCCCGCCGAAGCAGGCACAGGTCCCGTAGGCGATGGTCGCCGCCGCATGGGGAACCACTTCCTTGGCGATCTCCAGGAAGGTCCGGCCGCCGACCTTGCCGTAGCCACCGTCGTAGGCGGTGGCCACCGCCCCTTCCACCACGCAGATGAACTTGCCGTCGTATTTCTTCACCGCCGCCTGCAGGGCTTCCTCGGCCTGGTGGCCGGCCGCCGCCATAAGGGTTTCATGATACTCGAGGGAGAGCACCTCCAGCACTAGGTCGTCCACGTAAGGGTACTGGGAACGCAGCAGGGATTCGGAACACCCCGTGCATTCGGCAAAGTGCAGCCAAACCACCGGTGGACGCTGGGTCGGCTGGGCGAAAACTTCGGCTACCTTTGGAACGTAGGCCGCCGACAACCCCATGGTGGCGGTCAAGGCGGTGCAGTACTTCATGAAGCTGCGGCGGGAAACCCCCCGTGCCGCCAACCGTCCAAAATACTCCTCTTCCTTGCCCATGGACACCTCCTCAATGCGATTGCGGATAACTTACCAACAGCCGGCGCCGACGACGGCGCTGTTAAATTTCCCGGTCCGCACTGCGGATCCGGACACCATGGACCCCGAAGGACCCAACAACAATAACTCTTCCTGCAATATTAGAAAAAATGACCCGATGCGTCAAATTCACGATTTTTGCATCGGGAAAAGTGCAGAGGATGCACCTCAGACGTCTTCGTCCAGATCCCCGGGGTCATCGTCGGCGATTTTCAGACCCGAGTTGATTTTGTCGATGTCGATATCCTCGAACTCCTCCTCCACCGCGTCATCAAGCAGGTCGTCGATGTCTTCGGCCTCTTCTTCGGTGTCGGGCCGCGGGGCCGGCTCGTTGCGGCGGCGGTTGAGAAACTCGGCGTCGTCAATGACCACCTCGATGGGCTCGCCGCCGTCCTGTTTCAGCAGGGCGGCGATGGCCTCGGCAATTCGGGTTGCAAAGGCATAGGTGGGATAGAAGTTGCGGGTGCGGAAGGCGGCGATCAGGGCGTCGGCGCCTTCCGCCATCGCCGTCCGGATGGATTCCTCCGGATACTGCTCCTCGCAGAGCAGAAAGAACATCTCCTTGTCCAGCTCCGCGTATTCCTTGATCACGAGGCGCTGCGGATCGGCCTCGCGAGAGATGACATATTTTTGTTTCATTCCGTCTCCACGTCATTTTTCCCGGCCGATCCCGGGTGCCCGTTCGATCCCCTTTGGCCCTTTTCTCGAAGCACCAGGCAAGGGGATTACCTGGTTTCGGCAACGCACCAAAAACACAAAACCAACGGCATGTCAACAGGCTTAAGGCCCGGAAGACCGGTCTCCACCACGCAAGCGGCGTCTTTGCCTACTGCGCCATCGCGGCCCGGTAAGCTTCGTCGATGCGGGCCGTCACATAGGCGATGCGCTGGGGGTCGTAGCGCTCGATGTCAAAGCAGATCGCGTCCTCGCCCAGGAGCCCTTCGGGAACGAAATCGCCGGCCTCTTCCGGGTCGCTGATCATCTCGCCGAAAAAACAGACGGACAGCCAGCGTGGGTCGTCCTCGATCACGTCCACCATCACGAACAGGGGCCGCTGAGTCTGGTTGGGAGAAGCCCCCCGCAATGAATAAGTGAGCCCTTCCCGGGGGACAAATTCCAGTTGCGCCCCTTCCTTGGCGGCCAAGTGGTCCCGGAGTTGCAGAAAAACCTGCTTGGTTTTTTCGGGGGTTTCCTTCCAGGCGGCGATGAAGGTGTCGAGTTCCGGCAGATGGGCAGGCATGGCGTCTCCTTCGAATTCGGATCAAACGAAATTTTGGATTTGAATAATTGCTGATAAAACCAGCCCCTTGCGGTGCTGTCAACCGATATCTGCCCCCTTGCCTCTCTTGACGGCGGCGGCGCTTCCTCAAACGGCCCAAACTTTTTGTGAAAACACCATGCTGCGGTGGCCCGGGATCAGTGGGGCAGCGGGGCGAAACGGTTTTTAAAACTGAGCCAGAACCCCAGACTGATGGTCCCGGCCGCCACGGCCATCCACCCGAGGACCTTGACCTTGTCGTGCCAATTCATGGAAATCAGCCCCATGCCGCCGGCCCCGATGAGCATGAAGATAAAAATGAGCAGCGCGGAGGCGGCACCGGCATCCTGGTCCACCTGTTCCAGGGCCAGGTTGTTGGCCGGCGGTCGGCAAAGGCCAAGGCCGAAAGCGATGACCCAGTTGGGCAAGGCCAGGTGCCAAGGGCCGGTGGCCGGTGCGGCCGCCATCCACACCCCTCCGCCCAGCACGCAACCGAAGCCGGCCGCCATCAGGGCCTCGGGCGAGAAATTGTCCGAGAGCCGATTGAACACCAGCGGCCCGATCATCAAGCCCGCGGCGTTGAAGGCAAAAAACCCGCTGAACTGCTGAGGGGTCAGGCCGAAGCGGTTGATGTAGATGTCCGACGATCCAGCGATGAAGGCGAAGGCCGGCAGGGCGAAGGAGGAGGTGGCCAGGGCCAGGCCGATGAAGCGGAAATTTTGCAACAGACGCCGATACCCGTCCAGAAGTACCGCCTTGCCGCCGGCGGCGGTCCCGGCAAAGGTTTCCGGCATGCGACAGACCCAGATGAAACACACCAAGCCCCAGCCGGCCAACAGCACGAAGATCCAGCGCCAGTTGAACCAGACCATCACCGCCCCACCGATCAGGGGCGCCAGCATCGGCGCCAAGGCGATCACCACGGCGAGGTGAGCCATGATCCGCACCCGCTGCAGCCCGTCATAGAGATCCTTGGTCATGGCCAGGGAAAGGGCGGACGCCGCTGCCCCGCCCGCCCCTTGGAGCAGGCGCAACCCGATCATCCAGTAGACACTGCCCGCGGCGGCGCAGCCGAGACTGGCAACGATATACACCGCCAGCCCCACCAACAGCGGCCGCCGCCGGCCGAAACGGTCCGACAGCGGACCGTAAACGAGGAGGAAAAGACAATAGGCGGAAAAGAAACCGATCAGGGTCAGGTTCACCACCAGCAGGGGGCACCCCCAAATCCGCTGCAGAGCAGGGATCGCCGGCAGATACATGTCCGTGGACAGCGGCGGGAAGGCGGCCAACAACACGAGCAGGACAAAAAAATGCGGCATGAAAAGACTCCGGCTTTCAGGACCCTACGGCGGCGGGCACCAGCGACCAGCCACCGCCCAGGGCCTTGTACAGGGCGATGAGGTTCTTGGCCACCGCGCCCCGACCGGCGGCGAGTTGATCCTGATAATTCAGCAGGGTGCGCTGGGCATCGAGGACGTTGGAAAAATCCATCAGGCCGGCTTCGTACTGGCGCCGCACCAAAATCTCGGCCTCGGTGGCGGCCGCGGCGGCCTCGGCCAGGTGAGCGCAGCGCACCTGCTCCTGCACGTAGGCCGACAGGGCGTTTTCCACCTCTTCCAGCGCACCGAGCACCGTGGCTTCGTAGTCGGCCAGAGACTGGGCCTGGACGGCGGTCTGGATCTCGATGTTGCGACGAACGGCCCCGGCATCGAAGATCCGCCAGGACAAACTCGGCCCCAGGCTCCAGGACCGACTGGCCCAGTCGGCCAGATCATTGGTATTGGCGGCGCTCAGGCCCAAGGAGCCGGCCAGGCGCAACCGGGGGTACAAATCGGCTTCGGCCACCCCGATGCGGGCCGTCTGGGCGGCCAACCGCCGCTCGGCCTGACGCACGTCCGGTCGCCGGCGAAGGGTCTCGGCCGGGATGTCCACCGTCACCGCCGGCGGCACCACCGGCAACGGTCGCGCCTCGGCCAGCAGCTCATCCAGGGCACCGGGGGGCTCGCCGGTGAGGACGGCCAGTCGGTTGAAGCTGGCCGCCAGACCGTCCTCCAGCAGCGGGATCTGACTGCGGGTGGCCTCGAGGTTGGCCAGGGCCTGCTGGACGGCCAGGGCATCGCCCATCCCGACCTCGTGGCGCGAGCGCGTCAACGCGTAGGTCTCCTCCTGGATCCGCCGGTTGGTTCGGGCCACCTGTAAGCGGCGCTGAAGCGTGCGGGCTTCGGTGTAGTTGCGCCCGATCTCGGCCGCCAGGGTCACCATGACGTCCGCCAATCCGGCCTCGGCTGCGGCCAGATCCCCTTCAGCGGCTTCGATGCCCCGCCGGAGGCCACCGAAAATGTCGATTTCCCAGCCGGCGTCGAAACCCACGCTGTATAGGCGGGTCTCACGCTCCCCGCTGCCGCTGCGACTGGCCCCGGCACTGCCCTCTCCCGTCGGGTAGAGATCCGTCTCCCGGAGACCGCGTCGCCCCCGGGCCTCCCGCACCCGGGCCCGGGCCCGGGACACATCGAGGTTGCCGTCGGCCGCCCGTTGAACCAGGTCGGTCAAGACCGGGTCCTGGAAAACCTCCCACCAGACGGCCAGCCCCGGATCGCCGGCGCCTTCCCGAAGGCCGTTTTGCAGGGACGCGTTCCACACCGCGGGTGACGAAACAGCCGGCGGCGTATAGTCCGGACCCACCGCGGCACAGGCGCTCAGGCCCAACAGCAACCCGAGGCTCAGCCCAATGCCGGCGCGCCTTGCGGATTGGAAGTGGCGTTTCATCATGGATGACCTTATAGTAGATGATGTGTTGACATTTCAGTTTTCGGACTTTTCTTCAATCTCGAAGGCGGCCCCTTCGAGGGACCATCATCGCCGGCGCCATGGCGATGCCGACTCATCGTCCTGTGACGCATCCGAACCGGTTTGACAAGCCCTTTGCGTGTAAGGTCGTCCATCCTTGCGCAAAAGTTACGCTGTCGGATCGTATCGACCGCACCCGAGGAGAACCATGCCCCGTTCCGCGCCACCGCCCTACCAGGGTTTCGAACAAGGTCCGATCCGTCCCCCCAGCGAGGCCGACAGCCTCCTGATTCGCGTTACCCGCAACTGCCCCTGGAACCGCTGTGCCTTTTGTCCGGTCTACAAGGGAACCCGATTCTCCCTGCGCCCGGTGGAAGACGTCAAACGCGACATCGACCAGGTGGCCGACGCCGCGGCCAGGCTGCGCGAGGCCATCGATGCCCGGGCCCACCTGTCACGGGAGGACATCAGCCGGCTTTACGCCGATTTTCCCCACGATCGCACCGAGGCCATCAACGCCGCCCTGCACTGGGCTTCGGGCGGATTCCGCGCCATCTTTCTCCAGGATGCCAACAGCCTGATCGTGCCGCCGGCGCAGTTGATCGAGATATTGGAACACCTGCGCCGACGCTTCCCCTGGCCCCTCCGGATCACCTCCTATGCCCGTTCCCACACCGTGGCGCGCATCGCCCAGGCGGACCTGGACGCCATTCGCCGCGCCGGCTTGGACCGGATCCACATCGGCATGGAAAGCGGCTGCGACGAGGTCCTGTCCCGGGTCCACAAGGGCACCACCCGGGACCAACAGATTTTGGCCGGCCAAAAGGCCAAGGCCGCCGGCATGGAGCTTTCCGAATACGTGATGCCGGGCCTGGGCGGCCGGGACCTGTCCCAACGCCACGCCCTGGACACCGCCGACGCCCTGAACCGGATCAACCCGGACTTCATCCGCCTGCGCACCCTGGCCATGCGCCGGGGCATCCCCCTGGTGGAAGACTGGGAGGCGGGCCGTTTCGTCAAGCTCACCGACGTCGAGGCGGCCCGGGAGATCCGCACCTTCATCGCCTCCCTGGAGGGAATCACCAGTTATCTGGCCAGTGACCACATCCTGAACCTGTTTCAGGAAATCGAGGGGCGGCTCCCCGAGGCCCGACCGGCCATGCTTGCGGTGATCGACCGCTTTTTCGCCCTGCCCCCCGCCGAGCAGACCCTCTATCAGGTCGGCCGCCGCATGGGGATCTTCTCGTGCCTGGACCACCTGGAAAGCACCGGCCGGCGGCGTCAGGTCGAGGATCTTTGCCGTCGCTACGGCATCACGGCGGACAACGTCGATACGGTGATCACCGAAATGATGCGCCAGTTCGTCTAGCGGGCACCGCGTTTTACTTGACATTCCCGGCCAAAATTCCTAAAGCTCGGCCGGGAAAACAACAAAATCCTTGTAAAACGAAGGGTTGAATTTTCTTTTAAAACGCGGTGGCCCAAACCGGCGCCGGCAAGGAAGGAAGGCATGGTCGAAACCCAAACCAAACCGAAACTGAAGGAACATCGCATCAACCGGGCCTGGTGCAAGGGATGCGGCATCTGTGTGGCGTTCTGCCCCAAGCAGGTGCTGGAACTCGACGACCAGGACAAGGCGGTGGCGGCGCGGCCCGAAGACTGCATCGCCTGCAAGCTCTGCGAACTCAGGTGTCCCGACCTGGCCATCGAAATCATCACGGAGTAACCTTTTGCAATGAAACCAAACACCAAATTCCTCCAAGGCAACGAGGCCTGCGTGGAGGGGGCACTGTACGCCGGGTTGCGGTTTTTCGCCGGCTATCCGATCACGCCTTCCACCGAAATCGCCGAGACCCTTTCGGCGCGCCTGCCTCAAATCGGCGGCAAGTTCATCCAGATGGAAGACGAGATCGCCTCCATGTGCGCCATCATCGGCGCTTCGCTCACCGGGCACAAGGTGATGACCGCCACCAGCGGTCCGGGGTTCTCCCTCAAGCAGGAGGCCCTGGGCTACGCGGTGATGGCGGAAATCCCCTGCGTGGTGGTCAACGTCCAGCGGGGCGGGCCGTCCACCGGCAATCCCACCCACGTGGCCCAGGGCGACGTGATGCAGGCCCGCTGGGGCACCCACGGCGACCATGCCATCGTGACCCTGACGGCCTCCAACCACCAGGACGTGTTCGCCATGACGGTGGAGGCCTTCAACATCGCCGAAACCTATCGCACGCCGGTGATCCTGCTCTTTGACGAAGTGGTGGGCCACATGCGCGAAAAGCTCGTCATCCCGGCGCCGGGGGAAATCCCCCTGGTGGAGCGCCTGCGCACCTCGGTGCCCGGCGGGGTGGACTACCACCCGTACCTGCCGCGGGAAGACGGACGACTGCCCATGAGCGATTTCGGCGGGGTGCACCGTTACAACGTCACCGGTCTGTTTCACGACATGTGGGGTTTCCCCTCCGACAATCCCGGGGTGGTCCACGGCCTGATGCGCCACCTGGTGGACAAGATCGAGAACAACGCCGGCCAACTGGCCCGCTACAAGGAATTCGAGCTCCAGGACGCCGACACCGTCCTGATTTCCTATGGCAGCGCGGCCCGCTCGGCCCTGCACGTGGTGCGCAACCGGCGGGCCCGGGGCGAGAAGCTCGGGTTGCTGGAGCTGCAGACCCTCTGGCCTTTTCCGGCGGCCTTGGTGCGCGACCACTGCGCCCGGGCCCGTTCGGTGGTGGTGGTGGAAATGAACACCGGCCAGATCATGCGTGAGGTCAAAGCCGCCGTCAAGAATCCGGAAAACGTCTTTTTGGCCAACCGCATCGACGGCACGCTGATAACCCCCACCGACATCCGCAACATCCTGCGGCTCATTCAGGGAAGAGGAGTCTGATCCATGGCTGTCAAAGATTTCATCCGCGAACGGTTCTTTCCGCACATCTGGTGCCCCGGCTGCGGCCACGGCATCGTGCTCAACAGCCTGCTGCGGGCCGTCGAGTCCCTGGGGATGAGCAAGAACGAAATCGTCATGGTCTCGGGGATCGGCTGCTCCAGCCGCATCTCGGGATACCTGGATTTTCATACCCTGCACACCATCCACGGCCGGGCCCTGGCCTTTGCCACCGGCGTCAAACTCAGCCGACCGGAGCTCAACCTCATCGTGCCCATGGGCGACGGTGATGCCCTGGCCATCGGCGGCAACCATTTCATCCACGCGGCCCGGCGCAACATCGATCTGACGGCCATCGTGATGAACAACCGCATCTACGGCATGACCGGCGGACAGTTCTCACCGCTCTCCGGCTGCGGCGTCATGGCCACCACGGCGCCCTTTGCCACCGTGGACCAGAGCTTCGACGTCGCCGAACTGGCCCGGGCCGCCGGCGCCACCTTCGTGGCGCGATCCACCACCTACCACGTCCAGCAGCTCACCAAGCTGCTGCGCGAGGCCATCCTGCACGAAGGTTTCTCGGTGGTGGAAGTCCTCACCCAGTGCCCCACCTACTTCGGCCGGCGCAACAAGATGGGCGGCGCGGTGGAAATGATGAAGTGGTTCAAGGACAACACCACCCCGGTGGGTTCCAAGGCCAAGACGGAAAACCCGGCCCTCATCGAGCGCGGTATTTTCGTGCAGACGGAGCGGCCTGAATACTGCAAGGCCTACGACCAGGTCATCGAGCGGGCCCAGAAAGGAAAAAAATAGCCATGGAACGATGCAGACTCGTGTTCTCCGGCTCCGGCGGCCAGGGCGTGATCACCGCCGCCATCCTGCTGGCCGAGGCGGCGGTGCTGGAAGAAGGGCTCAACGCGGTGCAGGCCCAGGCTTACGGGGCCGCGGCCCGGGGCGGGGCCACGCGCTCGGACGTCATCGTCAGCGACGAAGAGATCTACTTTCCCAAGGTCAACCAGCCCAACGTGCTGGTCTGCCTGACCCAGGAAGCCTACAACAAGTTCTACCCCATCATCCGGCCCGGCGGCATGCTCCTCACCGACCCGCGCTACGTGAAGATCGAGCGCAAGGTGGATGCCCGCCAGTGGGAGTTGGAGATGTTTCGCACCGTGATGGACCGCATCGGCAAGCCCATCGTTTTCAACATCTGCATGCTCGGTGCCGTACTGGGCTTGACGAACCTGCTCAAACCGGAATCGATTCTCAAGGTGCTCGAACGGCGCATGCCGGCGGCCTTTCTCGACATGAACCGCCAGGCCCTGGACATCGGCCTGGAACTGGCCCGAGCCGCCTGAAGCGCCTTTCCGGTCATGGACCAACCCAAGATCCGGATGCCGGGCGCAACTGTCGCGCCCGGCATTTTTTCACTCTGACCGATCATGCCCTCCCCAAAACCGGCCGGCATCTACATTCACCTGCCCTTCTGTCTGCGCAAGTGCCCGTACTGCGATTTCTACTCCGAAATCGGCACTCCGGATCGTCGGCAATCCTTTCTCGCCGCCTTGCATGGGGAACTGGTTCTGCGCGCCCGCCGGGATCTTGCCGTCGACAGCATCTACTTCGGCGGCGGCACCCCCTCCCTGTTTACCCCGGCGCAAATCGGCGGCCTCATCGACGGGATCCGGGCCTCCTTTCGCCTGAGCCCGGACAGTGAAATCACCCTGGAAGCCAACCCCGGCACCGTCAGCCGGGACAAATTGCAAGGCTTTCGCGCCGCCGGCATCAATCGTCTCAACCTCGGCATCCAGTCCTTCAACGACCGGAATCTGGTTTTTCTCGGCCGGATTCACGACGCGGCCACCGCCCGCCGGGCGCTGACCGCGGCCCGGGCGGCGGGATTCGAAAATATCGGCCTCGACCTGATCTACGGCCTGCCCGGCCAGGAGCCGGCGAACTGGCGGGCCGATCTCCATGCGGCCCTGGAAACCGCGCCGTCCCACCTGTCCGGCTATATGCTCACCTACGCGCCCGGCACCCCCCTGGAGGCCGACCGGATCGCGGGTCGAATCCGTCCCCTGTCGGAGGCGGCGGTGGCCGACCTGTTCGACATCACGGTGGACGTGCTCACCGAAAACGGCTTCGTGCACTACGAGATCGCCAACTTCGCCCGGGCCGGCAACCCGCCGGCCTGGTCCCGCCACAACCGCAAGTACTGGAACCAGGCGCCGTACCTGGGCTTCGGCCCCGGCGCCCATTCCTATGACGGCCGGGTCCGGTGCTGGAACGACGCCGACCTGGACGCCTATCGCCAGGCCCTGGAAAGCGGCCATCCACCGCCGGGAGGCGAGGAGATCCTCACCCGGGAACAGCGCATGATCGAGGCGCTGTTCCTGGGCCTGCGGCAAACCGCCGGCATCGATATTCAAGAATTCGAAACGCGCTTCGCCGTCCAGTTTGTAGAGCTGTTCGGTCCGGCTCTGACCGACCTGGCCGGAATGGGGCTGGCGACGCTGGAGAAGGGATTCTGCCGGCTTACCCGCAGCGGGTTGCTGGTGGCTGATGCCGCGGCGGCCCGCCTGGCCGCCTGTGACTGAGAATCTCGGCGACGGTCCGCACTTCAGAGATGCCGCAGGCGCATCAGCCAAGTGAAGACCCGTTGGAAGGTCCGGCCGTAAGGGGGATACATGAACGCCACGGCGGTGCGCGGTGCCTGGGTGAAAACCGGGCGCAGCTTGGAAAATTCCAAGAACCCTTCGTAGGCGTGGTACTGGCCCATGCCGCTGCGGCCCACCCCACCGAAGGGCAGGTCATGCTGAGCCACATGCACGGCGCAGTCGTTGATTCCCACCCCGCCGGACAGGGTCTGCTCGATGACCCGCCGCCGTACCGTTCGGTCGTTGGTGAACAGGTACAGGGCCAGGGGGTGCGGTCGGGCGTTGATGTCGGCAATCACGTCGTTCAGGCTTCGATACGTCCGGATCGGCAGCAGCGGTCCGAAGATCTCCTCCTGCATGATGCGCATCTCGTCGGTGACGTTCAGCACCAGGGTCGGCGGAATCTTGCGCAGGTCCGCCACCGGTTCGGCTTGGGCACCGAGGCAAACGATGCGCGCCCCCTTGGCGCCGGCGTCTTCCAGGGTCTCCATGAGCCGCCGGTAGGCCCTTTGGTCGATGATGGCGGTGTAATCGTCGGATTCGATGCGCGGGTAACGGGCGGTCACCAGGCGCCGGGCCTCGGCGACAAAAGCGTCCTCCCGGCCTTCGGGCAAAAAGAGGTAATCCGGCGCCACGCAGGTCTGGCCGGCGTTGATGAGCTTGGCGTACAGGATCCGGTCCGCCGCCAGGGCCAGGTCGACGTCTCCGGCCACCACGGCGGGCGACTTGCCGCCCAACTCGAGGGTCACCGGGGTGAGGTGATCCGCCGCGGCGCGCATCACGGCCTGGCCGGAGGCGGGCGAGCCGGTGAAAATCAGGTGATCGAACGGCAAGGCGGTGAACTCGGTCGCCGGCACCCCGGGCAGAATCGCCACCAATTCCCGCGGCAGCACGGCCTCCACCAGTTCAGCCATCAGCCGGCAGAGGCGCTGGGCCTTGGTCGCCATCTTGACCATGCACCGGTTGCCGGCCGCCAAGGCGCTGGTCAACGGGCTGAAGGCAAGCTGGAGGGGATAGTTCCACGGCGAGATGATCCCCACCACCCCTTTGGGCTGGGGAATCACCCGGTTGCGCGCGCCGGCAAACAGCAGCGAGGTGGGCCGGTGCCGGGGCCGCATCCATTTTTTCAGGTGCCGGCGGGCATGGGACAGACCGGAAACCGTCGGGAAGACGTCCAACAGCAGGGTCTCCTGGCGGCTGCGCTGGCCGAAGTCGCGGCATACCGCATCGGCGATGTCGTTCTGGTGGGCGATGAGCAGGCTCTCGATGGCCCCCAGGGCGTCGAGGCGCTCCCGGTATGAAAGAAACGGCCGGGCCAACCGAGCGGCCCGCTGGCGGTCGAACACCGCTTGGGCCAAGCCCCTCTCATATTCAACCTCGGGCAACGCATCTCGATTCATCGGTGGTCCTTTCTGGCACCGGGCCGGTATTGACAATGCTCGGGATTTCTTGCCCTCGCGGTATCTTGATGGGAGCTTTTCAAATTTCTCTTGCACCGGGGGATTTCCCAAGGCGCTTGCCGCAGAAAGCATGATAACATCGGCTCGATTCTGGTTGCAAACGGAAGCCGCCTGGCGCATTTTGAAACAATGTGGGGATTCAACCATTTTCCCTCTCTCCCGATGCGGCACGCGCAAAAAAGACAACCCCTTCAGGAGCGGTGAAAAAATGCACATCCTCAAAATCATCTCCGGCGGCGGAACCAGCGCCGAGCGAGCGGCGCTGGATGTTGCCATGGCCCTGGGGATCGATCACGCCGGGGGGCATCTGGATGGCGGACCCGTGGACGGCGACCCGGTTTTGGCCGAAAAGAATGCGCGGACCGCGGACGGAACCGTGGTCTTTTCCCAAGGCCCCCCCACCGGGGATGATGCGGTGGCGGCCCCACCGGATCACTGGCACGGCAAGCCCCGCCTGTTTGTCGACTTGAGTCGGGTTCCCCCCTTGAAGGCTTCCGGCCGGGTCCACCGATGGGTCGCGGCCAAGGGGCTGGGGATTCTGAACGTGACCGGTACCGGGTTCCCCGATGATCCCGCCAATTACCCTCTGGTTTATCGGGCGCTATGGGGTTTGCTGGCCCTGGACGCCATTGACGGTGAACCCGCTGCGGCAATCAAACCGTTCCCGCTGAAAATCCCCGCCCCCAAGATGCTGATCTGGCCGGATACCCTCGAGGAGCTGGTGGATTTCCTGAGCGATGGCCTACCCTTCAGGCAACGGTTCATCATTTCCCAGATGAATGAAAAACAACTGGCCGGGGTTCATGCCAGTCTCGGCGGATGGATTCAGGAAACCTTCGGATTCGGGCAGGGCAACGACAAGCTGTTGAAAAGCGTGGAGACTTGGACCTTTCGTGAGACGACCTCCCCCGAAGATGCCACCTGGGTCGTGATCCGGGCCCTGTCTTCGCGGCTCCGCCGGACCCAGCGGCTCTGTTGAGGGACCTCGCTTCGACGACGGACAATCTCCGGCAGCGCAAATCGCCTTGAACCGTTTCGCGGCTTTCTGTTAGGGTGGCGCCTCGTTTATTCAAACACCGCACCGGAGGAGTCGCCATGGCCGCCCGCACCTTTTCCCGACGAAACCTGCGTTTCTTGCTGCACGAAGTTTTGGATGCCGCATCCCTTTGCACCCATCCCTACTTCGCCCACCACAACCGCAAGAGCTTCGATTTGACCCTGGATGCGGCCGAAAAGATTGCCCGCGACCTGCTGGGCCCCGGCTTCGAAGAAATGGACCGGCAGGCGCCGACCCTGGAATCCGGCAAGGTACGGGTGCACCCGTCGGTGGCCCGGGTGATGCGCGAGTTCGGCGAGGGCGGCTGGATCGCCGCCAGCTTCGCCGAAGCCCACGACGGTCTCCAGCTCCCCCTCACCGTGGGCAACGCCTGCCGCTTTATCTTCGCGGCGGCCAACTACTCGGCCAGCGTCTACCCGGAGCTCACCGCCGGCGCGGCCCACCTGATCCTCTCCTTCGGCGACCCGGCGCTCATCGACACCTGGGTCCCCCCGATGATCGAGGGCCGCTGGCAGGGGACCATGGCCCTCACCGAACCGGAGGCGGGCAGTTCCCTGAGCGATCTGTCCACCACCGCCACGCCGGCTGGAGACGGCGGCTACCGTATCCGGGGACAAAAGATCTTCATCTCCTGCGCGGACCACGACGGGGTGGAAAATGTGGTCAACCTCATGCTGGCGCGCATCGAAGGCGCTCCGGCCGGGATCAAGGGCATCAGCCTCTTCGTGGTGCCCCAGAAGCGCATCGGCGCCGAGGGGGCGCTGGTCTCCAACGACGTCACGGTGGCCTCCCTCTACCACAAGCTCGGCTACCGCGGCGCCCCCATCACCGAGCTTTCCATCGGTGAGCAAAACGACTGCCACGGCTACTTGGTGGGCGAACCCCACCAGGGCCTGCGCTATATGTTTCAGATGATGAACGAAGCCCGGCTCGGGGTGGGGCTGGGAGCCACGGCCATCGCCTCGGCGGCCTACTGCGCGGCCCTGGACTACGCCCGCCAGCGGCGTCAGGGGCGGCCGGTGGGACAAAAAGACCCGGGCCGGCCCCAGGTGCCCATCATCGACCATGCCGACGTGCGGCGCATGCTGCTGTTCCAGCGCGCCGTGGTGGAAGGATCCCTGGCGCTGATTCTTCAGTGCAGCCGCTGGGCGGACCTGGCGGCCGTCTCCGATGGCGAAGAGAAGGAAAAGAGTGCCCTGCTGCTGGACCTGCTCACCCCGGTGGCCAAGAGCTATCCGTCCGAAATGGGAATCCTGGCCACCAGCACGGCCATCCAGTGCTTCGGCGGGTACGGCTACTGTGAAGACTTCCCGGTGGAGCAGCACTACCGGGACATCCGCATCCATCCCATCCACGAGGGCACCACCGGCATCCAGGGCATGGACCTGCTGGGACGCAAGGTGGTGATGCAAAACGGCAAGGCCCTGGCCCTGCTGGCCGCCGAGATCCGGGCGACCATTGAGACGGCCCGGGGCCTTTCCGCGCTTGACGGCCTGGCCAAACGCCTGGAGGAGGCCCTGGGAACGGTGGAGCGGGTCACGGGGCACCTGGCCACCTTGGCCATGGAAAAGGGCCCCGAAACCTTTCTGGCCGACGCCACCCTGTACCTGGAGCTGTTTTCCATCGTGACCATCGCCTGGCAGTGGCTGCGCCAGGCGACGGTGGCCCGCGCCGCCCTCCACCACCGGGCGGGCCGGGCCGACGCCGATTTCTACGCCGGCAAAATCCTCACGGCCCGCTACTTTTTCGCCTATGAAGTGCCCAAGACCGAGGCCCTGGCCCGCCGCCTCACCGACAACGATCCCCTGACCCTGGAAGCCACGGGGGCGAGCTTTTCAGATTGACGGCAAACGGTAACGGGACCCATGGCGAAGGGGGCCGGCCATCGCTGTCAACGCCTCCCGAAATAGGCGGTTTGCCGATGCCCCCAGGGAGGATCCCGCGCAGCAGCACAAGCATGGCCACCAGGGGAAAAATGTCGCGCAGAGAGAACTTCGGTTTTCCGTTCTATCTTTCCCGCGCCATCAATCCATTTTTCAACTCATCGCCATGAAAAGTTCCAGGAAAGATCAAAAAAACGACACGAAGGTGGAGAGGGCCGTTTCCATCTTGAATTACGGGTAAGCGCCGGATCGGTTTCATCGGCGCTGACGGCGAGGCGTCGGAGGCAGAGCACCGGCCCCAAAGGGGCTAGCGAATGATCAGCACCGGGCAACTGCAGCAGCGTGCCACCCGGGCACTGACGCTGCCCAGCAGAATCCGCTCGCTGGCGCTCAAGCCCCGGCTGCCGATGACAACCAAGTCGAAACTCTCTCTTCCAACCCTTCGGCAGATCTCCTCGGCGGGCATGCCGATGGCGATATCCGTCCGCACCTTCGCCCTTTCGGTCGGATAGCGCTTCTCCCAGGCCGCGAGCATTTCCCGCCGCTCCTGGATCAGCTTTTGCCTCAACTCGTCGGTGTGGTCGAAGTTGACGACCACCGGAACCGGCGTAACGACGGTCAGAATCACCACTTCCGCGCCGAAGAGGTCCGCCAGCGCCAACCCTTGGCCGAGCGCATGGTCGGAGGGCTCCGAGCCGTCCACGGGAATGAGGATCTTCTGGTACATGGCGCCACCTCCCGCATCTGAAAAGGCAGGTTGACCGCGGCCCGTGTGGGTCACCGGGCATCTTTTAGGGTCCGTATCAAATTTTACGCTACCTCCGTGTCTTTCCGGCTGTCAAGCACCGCCGTGGGCCAGCCCCCTTGACATCCGGCCAGCCGGACGGGTAGCGTTGAGGATGCCATCAACTTACCTTCGCTCACCTGAAAGGCATCCATCATGAAATTCACCATCATTCCCAAGGAAACCGTGCTGCTCAACCCCCTCCAGGAAATGCAGCGGCGCACCGTGACCAGCGAAATCCGTTTCGACCCCCTGACCGGTCGCAGTTCCCGCATCTGTCATTTCATGAAGCTTCAGTGGCAGAAACCCGACCTGGCCGACCTGGCGGAAAAAACGGCCCCTTTCTGCCCCTTTTGCCCGGACCGGGTAATGGAGATCACCCCCTGCTTTCCGCCGGAGATCCTCCCCGAGGGGCGCCTGGTGGACGCCGACCGGGTGCTGTTTCCCAACCTGGCGCCCTACGAGGCCCTGAGCGCCGTGGCCGTGATGGGCGCCGCCCACCACATCCCCATGACGGCCCTGACCCCCGGGACCATTGCCGCCACCCTGGAGCTCTGCCTGACCTTCTTTCGCCTCCTGGAGCGGATCCACCACCCGGAATCGGTGTATCACCTGGTCAACTGGAACTACATGCCGCCGTCGGGCAGCTCCATCGTGCATCCCCACCTGCAAGTCTTCGCCGGCAACACCGCCCCGCAACTGCTCAGGGAGGAAATCGCCGCCGCCCGGGCCTACCGCCAGACCCGCGGCACCGTGTACTGGGATGACCTGGTGGCCGCCGAGCGGGCCGAGGGCAGCCGTTACCTGGGAAAAATCGGACGCACCGAGTGGTTCTGCGCCTTTGCGCCCATGGGGGTGGCCGGTGACGTGGTGGCGGTGGTGGAGGGCGTGGGCCGCACCCTGGAGCTGACGGGCCGGGACCTGGCGGACCTGGCCCTGGGGCTGACCCACGCCATGGCGGTTTACGACGAGATGGGGATTTTCAGCTTCAACATGAATTTTTTCAGCGGCGCGGCGGAAGACGAGGACTTTCGCTTCCACCTGGTCTTCTCCCCGCGCACCTACTTCAACCAGGCCATCGGCACCCCGGACGTGGGCGCGCTGCAGCACCTGTACCGCGAAGGCATCTGCATGACCTTTCCCGAGGCGCTGGCCCGGCAGTTGCGGCCGCGGTTCACCGGGATTTCCGCCACCGCTTGACGGTCTTTTCGATCTCCACGGCCACGAAGACCACGCTGGACAAAAGTATCGTCACCAGCAACTCGCCGGCGGTGAGCGGGGCCGTCTTGAAGATCGGGTTGAGCAGCGGCACGTAGATGGTGGCCATCTGGAGGATGAAGGTCAGCAGCACCGCGCCCAGCAGCGGCTTGTTGGACAAGGCCCCCTGCTTGAAAAAGGAGGTCCGCTCCGATCGCACCGCCAGCACGTGCCCCATCTGACTCAGGCACAGGACGGTGAAGACCATGGTCTGCCAGTGCGTCGGGCAGCCGTCGATGAAGATGGCCTGGGTCAGGATGGACACGCTCCCCATGAGCAGGCCCACCCAGATGATGTGGCCGCCGAGGCCGTTGGCGAAGATGCTCTCCTTGGGATGCCGGGGCGGCCGCTTCATGATGTCGGCCTCCCCCGGCTCGGCGGCCAGGGCCAGACCGGGTACCCCGTCGGTGACCAGATTGATCCACAGGATGTGAATCGGCAGCAGCGGGATGGGCAGGCCGAGAAACGGCGCCATGAAGATGGTGAAGATCTCGCCGGAGTTGCTGGTCATGGTGTACTTGATGAACTTGCGGATATTGTCGAAGATCCGCCGTCCCTCGCGCACCGCCTTGACGATGGTGGCGAAATTGTCGTCCAGCAGGATCATGTGGGACGCTTCCTTGGAGACGTCGGTGCCGGTGATCCCCATGGCCACCCCGATGTCGGCCCGTTTCAGGGCCGGGGCGTCGTTGACCCCGTCTCCGGTCATGGCCACGAAATGCCCCTTGTCCTGGAGCGCCTCCACGATCCGGAGTTTCTGCTCCGGGGCCACCCGGGCGTAGACCCGGACCTTTTCCACCCGGGACTCGAATTCCTCCTGATCCATGCGGGCCAGCTCCCGGCCGGTGAGCACGGCGCTGTCCCTGTCCGCGATGACCCCCACCCGCCGGGCGATCACCTCGGCCGTGAGGGGATGGTCGCCGGTGATCATCACCGGCCGGATACCGGCGGAACGGCACATGGCCACCGCTTCGGCCGCCTCCGGCCGGGGCGGATCCATCATGCCCACCATGCCCACGAAGACAAGGTCGGTTTCCGCCCCGGCGGTTTGCCCTTCATCGGGCAGCGTCTGCCAGAGCCGCATGGCCAGCCCCAGGGTGCGCAACCCCTCACCGGCGATCCGTTCGGCCGTCTCCCGGATGCGCGCTCCATCGATGGGCACCGGCCCATCGGCGGTTTGCATTTGCCGGCAGCGGTCGAGGAGTTCTTCCACCGCCCCCTTGGTGAAGGAGATCACCTGGTCGTTTTCCCAGCGATGAAAGGTGGTCATGCGCTTGCGGTCCGAATCGAAGGGAATTTCGGCCAGTCGGGGCGCGGTCTTTTCCAGCTCGGATTTCAGGTGCCCCTTTTTCCGGGCCAGCTCCAAGAGGGCCGCTTCGGTGGGTTCACCGACCACGGCGCCCTCGGCGTCCAGGCGGGCATCGTTGCAGAGCGCCAGGCCGGTGAGCAGCAGGTCCAGGCCACCGGCGGCCCGCTGTCCATCGACGGCGGGCAGTTCGTCGGTCTTTTGCAGCCGCCCGTCGGCGTAGGCTTCCTCCACCGTCATGCGGTTCAGGGTGAGGGTCCCGGTCTTGTCGGTGCAGATGTAGGTCACCGATCCCAGGGTCTCCACCGCCGGCAGTTTCCGGATCAGGGCCTGCTGCCGGACCAGCTTCCGGGCGCCCAGGGCCAGGGAGATGGTGACCACGGCGGGCAGGGCTTCGGGAATGGCGGCCACCGCCAGGGAAATGGCGGTGAGCAGCATCAACAGGGGCGGCTCTCCCCGCAACAGGCCGGCGACGAAAACCACGGCGCAGATGGCCAGAATGGCCCAGGCGAGTTTCTGGCCGAAAACGGTCAGTCGTTTCTGAAGCGGGGTGCGCCCCTCGTCCTGGCCCTGGAGCAAGCTTGCGATCTTTCCCAGCTCGGTGCGCATGCCGGTGGCGGTGACCAGCCCCCGGCCCCGGCCGTAGGCCACCAGGGTTCCCTTGTAGGCCATGTTGCGGCGATCGCCGAGGGACAGGTCCGCCTCTTCCAGGGCGGCGACATCCTTTTCCACCGCCACGGATTCTCCGGTCAGCGCCGCTTCTTCCACGCGCAGTTGCACCGTTTCGGTGAGCCGGAGGTCGGCCGGCACCACGTTGCCCGCCTCCAGCATCACCACGTCTCCGGGGACCAGGTCCGCGGCCGCGATGGACGTGGTGCGGCCGTTGCGGATCACGGCGGCGGTGGGGGAGGCCATTTTCTTCAGCGCGGCCATGGCCTTTTCCGCGCGGTACTCCTGGACGAATCCGAGCACGGCGTTGAGCAGCACGATGACGACGATGGCGATGGTGTCCGCCGGCTCGCCGAGCAACCCGGACACCACCGCGGCGGCGATGAGCACCAGGATCATGAAATCCTTGAATTGGTCCAAGAACATCCGCCACGCCGGCTTGCGGCGTTTTTCCACCAGCTCGTTGGAGCCGTATTGGGTCAGGCGCTCGCGGGCCGCCGCATCGGTGAGCCCCCGCGGGGAGGATTCCAGCGTCCGGGCGGCCCCGTCGGCATCGAGCCGGTGCCAAACAACCGTTTCCATTTGACTTGCATCCATTATCGTGATTGTCCTTTCGTGAAATGGCCCGTTTTTCAATCAGGGCAATATTTGCAGGTTCCCGCCGAAACGGCAACCCCCGCGACCGGGGGCATCCGGGTTCCGTCATCCTTGCGAGAAATTTTTTATGGCCCCTGCCCGCATCATCCTCACCGGATTCATGGCCACCGGCAAGAGCGCCGTGGGGCGCCGGCTGGCCGCGATGCTCGGCCGCCGCTTCGTGGACACCGACGAGATGATCGTGGCACGCCAGGGCTGCTCGGTGGCCGAGATCTTCCACAACCGCGGCGAAACCTTCTTCAGGCAACTGGAGGCCGAAGTGGCCCGCGAGCTGGCGATGGCGGAGGGGGTGGTGGTGGCCACCGGCGGCCGGATGCTGCTGGATCCGGGCAACGCCGAGGTCCTGGGACGGGACGGGCGCATTTTCTGTCTCACCGCCCGGCCGGAAGCGATCCTGGCCCGTGTGGAGGCCGACACCGAGGCTCGTCGTCCCCTGCTGGAAACCCAAGACCGCCTGGCCCGAATCACTGCTTTACTGAAGGAACGCGCCGCGGGCTACGCCCGTTTCGAGTCGGTCGACACCACCGGCAAAAGCCCGGCGGAGATCGCCCGGGAAATCGCCGCCGGGATCTGATTTCCGTCCGTCGCTTGCCCCCCTGGCTATCCGATCCCCAGCACCCGCCACGCCTCCCGCAGCTTTTCCACGGGAACCTGGCCCGGGGCCGTGACACGTTGGCCCACGGCAAAGGTCACGTCTGAACCGTAAACAGCCCCCACGATCCGGGAAACGATACCCTTGGCCCCCATGGCCATGGTGATCAGGGGGATTGTCACCGCTCCCCGGCGGGCCTGGCGGGTGGCTTCCAGCAAGGTGAACACGTCCTCGCGCGCCACGGGCATCACCGCCGCCTTGGCGATGTCCGCCCCCAGGGCCTCGGCCCGGGCCAGCCGCTGGACGATAACCGCCGCCGCCGGCGTTGCGGCGAAATCGTGCCAGGAGAGGATCAGCCGAACGTCCGCCCCACGGCAGGCATCTCCCACGGCGGCGATGAAATCCTTGCCCCCGGCCTGCTCGGTGTCCAGAAGATCGATGCGCCCCGAGGCCGCGGCGGCCAGGTTGAGCTGCAAGCGAAGATCGTCGGCCATGGCCCTGAAGCCGCCCTCTGCCACCCGGCGGCAGGTGAAGATCAGCGGCGCATCGCCGATGGCCTCCCGCAGCTCGGCCAGGATCCGGGCCAACTTCGGGGGTTGAAGGTCATCGAACGCGTCGGCCCGCCATTCGATGAGGTCCGGCGCCAGGGCAACGGCGCTACGGGCCTGATCCATCAGCTTCGGACCATCGGATGCGGCCAGGGGAATGCAGATCAGGGGAAGCGGCCCGCCGATGACCCGTCCGCGGACGGTCACCGTTCTGGA
>JAQVTF010000058.1 GCA_028700185.1 Desulfobacteraceae bacterium
TGACTAACGGAGTGACTAAAATTACGAGTGACTAAAGTGACTAAAGTGGTGGCGTCGCTCCGCTCCGGTTTTTATATAACTGACAGAATTCATTCACTTTAGCTCACTTTAGTCACTTTAGTTCACTCGAAACTTGAATTTTCCCGTCTCATGCCCAACGTCGGTGAGGCATCCACGGTTGAGAAGATCGGTGGAAAACGGCGCCATTCGGCAAAAAAAGTGACGGAACCCCCGACTTTGACGGGACCCTGCGACAAAACCCCAGGCGTCTTGACAGAACCTGGAAAAAACGGGTAAAGAGTCGCTTTACATGCCGACGGTGTGTTGCGGAGAGGTGGCCGAGTGGCTGAAGGCCCCGCTCTCGAAAAGCGGTATCCTGGCTAAAACCGGGATCGTGGGTTCGAATCCCACCCTCTCCGCCATTTTTTTCAATGATTTTGAACCCTTCAGCCTGAACATGAAGTGGCAACAGGAATGAGCCGCATCTTGTGGACCCCGTCGCCGCGTTCGCATCGTATCCTCCCCCAACCTTTGCCGAAAAGCACCACCATCCGCAGCCCGTCATCGGATACCAGCGGTTGATCTGCAAGCGTGTGCCGGGTAGCGCTCTCCAACGGCGGATGGATTGCCGCCGTCTCACAGACCGGATTCCAAAAAATCCTGTTCGCGCCGGCAAGCGGGTTGGCTCGCGTCAAGAACGACCGGATCACACCGTCGATCGGTCCCCCGCTAATCCGGTGGCCGTCCCGCGCCAGCTCCGGCCTTTCGATCTCGACCATCCCCCGCAGCTTGTCATCCCGGTTCGCCTTCGAGATGCAACGTCGGACAGATTGGATGTTCTTCCCTGAGAAGAGGAGTAGTCAACTCTATGACCCTTGCCTTTGTTGCCGTGATTCTAGGGCTCGCCCTTCTCGTTTGGAGCGCCGACCGTTTTGTGGCGGGATCGGCCGCCACGGCCCGTTATTTCGGTATGCCGCCGCTGTTGATCGGCATGGTGATCGTGGGGTTCGGCACCTCGGCGCCGGAGATGGTGGTATCAGCGCTGGCCGCCTCCCAGGGCAATCCGGGCATTGCCCTGGGCAACGCCTACGGCTCGAACATCACCAACATCGCCCTGATCCTGGGGGTGACGGCGTTGATCAATCCCATCGCCGTACATTCCCAGGTGCTGCGCAAGGAGCTGCCCATCCTTACGCTGGTGACCGCCCTGGCGGCATGGCAACTCCGCAGTGGCGACATCACCCGGCTTGATGCCATGGTTTTGCTTGTCGTTTTCGGCGGATTGATGACATGGACCATCTGGCAGGGGCTGCGGAAAAAAGAGGATGCGTTGGCAAGCGAGATGGCGCAGGAGCTGAACGTCCTCGCCATGCCCATTCGCCGTGCAGTCTTCTGGCTGGTGGTGGGGCTGGCGCTGCTCATGGTGAGTTCCCGCATCCTGGTCTGGGGCGCGGTGGAGATTGCTCATGGATTCGGCGTCAGCGACCTGGTCATCGGCCTGACCGTCATCGCGGTGGGCACCTCGCTGCCGGAACTGGCCTCCTCGGTGATTGCCGCTCGCAAAGGAGAGCATGACATCGCCCTCGGCAATATCCTGGGCTCCAACCTGTTCAACACCCTGGCAGTGGTGGGAATCGCCGGAGCGATTCACCCGATGACCGTCGGGCCGGAGGTCTTCAATCGGGACATGCTGGTGATGGCCGCCCTGACCCTGTCGCTATTCCTTATCGGCTACCGGTTCCGTGAACATGGCGGCCGGATCAACCGCATCGAGGGCGCGGTGCTGCTGACCTGCTATCTGAGCTACACGGCTTACCTGATCGGTACGGTTTTCGGCGCACAGGCATAGGTCGACGCGATGTGACAACGATTCCCGCGCAGGAATGTACGAAAAAAACGCCGGATAATCGTCAGGCAATTGCCCGTCGTCCCAGAGGAGAACAGAGGCGGCAGGCGACAAGCAACCGCAAAAACCCCTGGCCGACGGGTCAAGCCGCCATCAACCGGCCATTCTTATCGGCGTGGTTTCTATTCTGCCTTGACCTCGGGTGACGAGGTTTTTGGCGTGACGCCAGCCGCCAGGCGTCTGGCCAGCGGCTCGAGGATCGTCTGCATCCGTTCAAGCAGCGGCGTCAGGCTCGCGGCATCCCGGGCACACACCGGCACCCCGCCCAGAGTGTTCACGCGCTGTGCCAGGGTTTCGGCATCAAGGCGGTCCTGCTTGTTGAGCACCCGCAGCAAAGGGATTTCCTGGAGCTCCAGGTCTTCGATGATGGCGTCCACCGCCGCGGCCCGGGCCTGGCATTCCGGATCGCTGGCGTCGATGACGTGCAGAAGCAAATCGGCCAGCGCCAGCTCCTCCAGGGTCGCCTGAAAGGCGGCGCGCAGTTCCCGGGGCAGATCGCGGATGAAACCAACGGTGTCGGTGAGAATCACCTCCAGGTCCCGGGGAAACCGCAGCCGCCGGCTGGATGGATCCAGGGTGGCAAACAGGCGGTCGGCAGTGGGCACCCGGCTGTGGGTCAGGGTGTTGAGAAGGGTCGACTTGCCGGCGTTGGTGTAGCCCACCAGGGAGATGACGGGAACGGCCTTGCGCTGCCGCAGCGCCTTTTGCTGGCGCCGCCGGGATCGCACCTGTTCCAGGCTGGCCTCGATGCGCCCGATGCGTTCACGTGCCCGGCGCCGATCGATCTCGAGCTGGGTTTCGCCGGGTCCCCGGCCACCGATGCCACCGGCCAGGCGGCTCATGGCGCGGTTCTTGCCGACCAGGCGCGGCAAGCGGTAGCGCAGTTGGGCCAGTTCCACCTGGAGTTTCCCCTCCCGGGACTGGGCGCGCTGGGCGAAGATATCCAGAATCAACTGGGTGCGGTCGATCACCTTCATCTCGATGGCGTCGGCGATGGCCCGACTCTGGCTGGGGTTGAGTTCCTGATCGAACACCAGCAGGGTGGCCGAACGCTGCAAGGCCTCGATGGCCAGCTCCTGGAGCTTGCCTTTGCCCAGCAACAGGCTGGGATCGATCTTGCGCCGCTGCTGAATCACTTCGCTCACCACCGTCAAACCGCAGGAATGAGCCAACTGACGCAGTTCGTCCATGGCGGTCACGGCCTGGCGACGGGGGGCCGTGGTCACACTCACCAGCACGGCCCGCTCACCACTGCCGTCGGCCCGGTGTCCGCGGTCGAGGCGTCCCAGCTCGGCTTCCAGGGAACGGACCAGCTCCAGGCAATCGATGTCCGGATGATAGGGCGACAGGGGCGGCAACACCTGGTGGGACACCCCCTGGTGACCGGGCAACACGTGGGCGACGTGAATGGCGACGGGCTGGCCGTTTTCATCCAGGCTCAGGGCCGCCATGAGGTCCAGGCGCAGCAGATCCAGGTCCGTGAGGTCATCACGGGTCAGGGCCTCGCCCTTGAGATGGGTGTGCAGGCAGCGCAGCCCCCTCAACCGGCCGGGAGCGGCACGAAAATCCTCCAGTTCCGGAATCACGATCTGTTGGGCGTCACCGACCATCACGGTGACAATGCGGCCCCGACGATCCACCAACAAACCGAGTTGTCGATGGATTTCCGCCGACAGGGGTCCCAGTTCGTTGGCGAGTTCCGGGGTGCAGAGCGTCTCGGGCGCCAGCCGGCGCCGATACAGCGCCCCGATGCGCCGCACCTGGTTCGGTTTCAGCCCGGTGATATTGCCTGAAAGCCTGCCCATGGGCATATTTTCATCCGATGGCGACGGCGCTAGGCCATCTCCACCATCGCCATATTTTCAAAACGCGTGTACTGATTGAGAAAGGTGAGATTCACGGTGCCGATGGGACCGTTGCGATGCTTGCTGAGGATCACCTCCGCCCTGCCCCGGTTGGGGTTGGTCTCTTCCTTGTTGTAGACCTCGTCGCGGTAGATGAACAGCACCAGATCGGCGTCCTGCTCCAGGGCCCCGGACTCGCGCAGGTCGGAAAGCACCGGACGCTTGTCGGAACGCTGCTCCAGCATCCGGTTCAGCTGGCTCAGGGCGATGACCGGTACGTCCAATTCCTTGGCCAGCGCCTTCAGCGAACGGGATATTTCGCTGATTTCCAGATCGCGGCGCTCACTGGGCACCCGGGGTCGCATCAACTGCAGATAGTCCACCAGAATCATCCCCAGTCCCTTGTCCATCTTGAGGCGCCGGGACTTGGTGCGGATGGTGGTGGTGGAGATGTCGGGCGAGTCGTCGATGTAGATGGGCGCCTCGGACAACACGCCGGCCGCATCGGTGAGCTTGCGCCAATCCTCTTCGTAGAACATTCCGCTGCGCACCCGCTGCGAGTCCACCCGCGCCTCGGCGCAGAGCATTCTCATGGAGAGTTGTTCACGGGACATTTCCAGCGAAAAAATGGCCACGGGAATATTTTCATCCACCGCCGCGTTGCGGGCGATGTTCAGGGCCAAAGAAGTTTTTCCCATGGCGGGCCGCGCCGCGAGAATGATGAGGTCGCTGTTTTGAAAGCCGCTGGTCTTATGGTCCAGTTCGGTGAAACCGGAAGGGATGCCGGTGAGCAGGGATTTGTTGGCGGCCCGTTTGTCGAGGGTGTCGAAGTTCTGGGCCACCAGCTCGCTGAGGGGATAGAGGCTCTTCTTGGCCTTTTGCTCGGCGATTTCAAAAATGGCGTTCTCGGCGAAATCGAGAATCTCTTCCGTCTCGCCCTGCTGTTCGAAGCAGCGACGGGCAATGGCGTTGGCTTTCTCGATCAGCCGCCGCAGGGTGGCTTTTTCTTGAACGATGCGGGCATAGTGCTGGGCGTTGACCGCCAGGGGCGCTTCATCGATGATTCTGGCCAGATAAGCGCCCCCCCCCACCGCTTCAAGCTGCCCCGTCTCCTTGAGCCGGTTGCTCACGGTGACCAGGTCCGCCGGTTCGCTGCGGGCGAACAGATCGCCGATGGCCGAAAAGATCTTCTGGTGGGCCGTGCGGTAGAAATCTTCCGGCTTCAGTATTTCCAGCACGTCGTTGAGCGTGCTGTTGTCCAGAAGCACCGCGCTGATGATCGACGCTTCCGCCTCAACGCTCTGGGGCGGCACCAGCCGAGCATCGCTGGCGGAAAGACGGGTTGTGCTGCCGGTGTCGACCATGGCCGCTGAAGCCTCAGAGTTGGATGATCCGGCAAGGGCCGAAACGGAAGGGAAAAACCGGCCCGGCGTCCACCGCGTCTATCGGCGGCGGACGCCCGGTGCCGGGGAATTACTCGGCGATCACCTCGACCGTGATCACCGGTTCCACCTCGGTGTAAATGCGGATGGGCACCTCGAAGGTGCCAAGGGTCTTGATGGGATCCGGAAGCAGCACCATCCGCTTTTCCACGGTGATCTCCTTTTTGGCCAGGGCGTCGATGACCTCACGCACCCCCACCGAGCCGTAAAGGCGGTCGGCATCGCTCACCTTGGCGGGGATGGTCACCGACACGCCCACCAGCTTGCGCGCCATTTCCTCGGCAACGGCCCTCTCCTTGGCGATCTGAAGATCCAGCTTGGCCTTCTGCTGAGCCAGCACGGCCCGGTTGCTGGCCGTGGCCATAACGGCTTTTTGCTGGGGCAGCAGGTAGTTGCGGGCATAGCCCTTGGCCACCTCGACTTCGGTGCCGACCAGGCCCAAGGAATCGACGGATTCGGTTAAAATCACTCTCATGACACCACCTCCACGGTGTTTTAGCGGCGCGTCTCAGGTTCCAGGCGCCGAAAATTAAACCAAAGATCGAAAAACCCCAGAATGATCACCAGCAAGAGCAAAATCTGCTGAATGGCGATCAAGCTGTAGAGAAAAACCCGCATCGGCCGGGGCAGCGCCTTGCGATGAAAAAAATGGCTGATGATGGCGATGCCCTGAAAAAAATACACCGCCATCAGAACCAAAACGGCGTTGGCGCCGATGAGCTTGAGCGGCAACAGTGGCACCAGGAGCAACAGCCCGGCACCGATGGCCCCCCAGACCAGGGATTCCGGTGCTTTCCAGCGGTTCAGGGTGCCAAAGTCCGGTGCGTCCATGCCACGACGCACCAGGATGGCCCGTCCCATGATCACGTTGGCCCAGGCCACCACCAAGGCCGTGGTGACCGCCATGGCCGGCAGCAACCGCGCCAGCACATACCGGATTCCCTCAAGGGATTCGGTAATCAGCCGGATGTTGTCTTCCGGCATCCCCATCCCCTGGTAAAGCGCCAGGGTTGCCTCAAGGTTCCGGTCCACATACCCGCCGACCAGCGCTCCGAGACCTTCGCCGGAAGCCCCCGCCGCCATGATCAGCCCCAGGGCGCCAAGCCCGCAGGTCGTCAGCACGGCGAAAATCACCGTCTGCTCGACGGGCAGGCGTTGCCGGAACAATTCGCCCAGCACCCACCCCATCAGCAGCAGATCGATGAAAAAGAACACATCCGGCGACAGACCGCCGCCCAAGATCATAAAAGACACCGCCGCCACCACTGCGATGACCGCGCCGGTTTGCCGTCCCGCCTTGATCCGGTAGAACATGATGGGCAGCGGTAGAAACACGGCGCCGAAAAAACCAAAGACCGGCACCTGAGCGGCCATCAGGAAAATGATCAGGGTCAGCCCGAATCCGGTGGCGATATCCTTGGCCATAGCGCTAACGCCGGGGGCCATCTGACAAATCAGCGGTTCCGGCGGCGTTCAGGTTACTCCAATGAGCCGACGAACGGCAGCAGGGCGATGGTTCGAGCGCGCTTGATGGCCCGGGTCAGCAGCCGCTGATGACGGGCGCAGGTGCCCGAGATCCGCCGCGGGATGATCTTGCCGCGCTCGGTGATGAAGTGGCGCAGGGTCTTGGGTTCCTTGTAGTCGATCACGAGACTGCTGTCCGCGCAGAAACGGCAAACCTTGCGGCGGTGAAACACTTTTTTGCGGCGGCGTGGACGAGCGTTTCCGCTTCGGGTGCGAGGGGCTGGCATGGCTTACTCCTTATCTTTTTCGTCGTCTTGGTCGACGTTGTCATCATCATCGTTGTCGTCTGAGGACGCTTCGTCAGAATCGGCGTCCTGATCCTTGGCGTGGCTTCCGGCTTCGTCGCCTTCCCCGGAACCACCGGCTTCGTCGACTTCCCCGGAAACACCGCTTTCCGCGGCGGCCTTGGCGGCTGCCCGTTCGGCCATTTCCGCCTGGATCTGGTCAACATCCACGTCATCGGCGAGCTTGATGGTCATGTACTTGAGCAGCCGCTCGTCGATACGACAGAAGCGCTCCAGTTCGTCCACCAACGGCCCGTTGCCACAGTAATCGAGGCGCAGGTAGTAGCCACGCTGCTTCTTGCGAATGGGATAGGCCAGCTTGCGTGCCCCCCAGTGGTCTTCTTCCACCAGCACCCCGTTTTGCTGCGGGATAAGCTGGACGATCCGCTCGACCACCGGGGCCCGGCCTTCTTCGCTCAGGTCGGGATCGATGATGAAAATGGTTTCGTAACGTTGCATGATGCCTCCTTTTGGATGTCAAGCCCCGGGCTTATCCCGGAGCAAGGAGCCGCCGCAGCCATGGGGCCGCAGGGGGCGATTCTAAAAAATTTCTTAACTAACACCGGGGTTAAGGATGTGTCAAGGGACAGTTGAAAGCGCAGGCCGGGCCAGGAAGGATTCCACCAGCGTCAGAAAAACCTCGCCGGCTTCCACCGGCACGCTGTGTCCCGCCTCCGGCAGACAGACATGGCGTCCACCGTAGAAATCCGCCAGGCGCTTGCCCGCCTCGGGGGCCACCAAGGCGTCCTGGCCCCCGCTGATCACCAGACAGGGCGGTCCGGCAGCGGCCATCTCGGCCAGCGGACGGTAGGTCCGCACCGCCGCAAGATGGGCCGCCAAGGCGTCCGGGTCGTTGCGCCGCACAATCACCCGCACCATCCCCTCGTGCAGACCGGCGTTGGCGGCCAGAAAGCGCGAACCGAAAACATCGGGCAGCATCCGGCGCGCCATGGCGGCCAATCCCTCGGTTTTCAGGATGTGGCGCCATCGCTGCACGATCTCGATGCCCTGCATGCTGGGGGCATCTCCGACGCCGCACAGCACGAGGCCATCCACCCGTTCCGGATGATGGGCCGCCAGGGCGACCGCCACCTGCGCCCCATGGCTCAACCCCACCAGACTGGCATGGGCGATGGACAACAGATCCAACAGACCGACGAGGTCGGCCACGTGTCCCTGAAGATCGAGCCGGCGGCCGTTCAGGGGGCTTTTTCCCTGCCCCCGGGCGTCGTAGAGCACCACCCGATGGTGACGCCGCAGCCGTCGGGCCGCGTTCTGCCAGTAGAGCGTCGTCTGGCCGGTGCCGTTGAGAAAAACCACCGCCGGCGCGTCGTCCTGACCATGGACTTCGTAGCACAGGCCGTCGGGAGTCAAATGCTGGGCCATCGGCGCGCCCCCTGATCACCGTTCACCGTCGGCAACGGATGTCAGGCCTCCGCACCGGCGCCATCCGGGCGGTAGAAGCGCGGCACCCGGGCCGCCACCCCGGTGACCACTTCGTAGTGGATGGTGCCGAGCCGGGCCGCCACTTCGTCCACCGAAATCGTTTCTTCCCCCTGGCGCCCGAAGATCACCGCCTCGTCGCCGACTTCCGCTTCCGGCACGGCACCGGTGTCCAGCATGGTCAGATCCATGCAGACCCGGCCCACGATGGGCACCCGCCGCCCGCGCACCAACATTTCCCCCGCGTTGGAGAGTCGGCGGCTCAGCCCGTCGGCATAGCCGGCGGCCACCGTGGCGATCACCGTGGACGCCTCGGTGACGTGGGTCATGCCATAGCTGACGGCAAAGCCCGCCTCCACCCGCTTGAGCTGGACGATGCGGCACTTGAAGGCCATGGCCGGCGTCAGTGGGATCCGCTCCGGTCCCACGGCGGCCGACGGGTAAAGCCCGTACATGGCGACCCCGCAGCGGACCATGTCCAGGTGGCTGTCGGGCAAGGTGATGGTGGCGGCGCTGTTGGCGGCATGGCGCAGGGGCACCTCGATCCCGGCGTAGTACAGATGATCGAGAAAATCGGTGAACCTTTCCAACTGCGCCGAAACGAAGCCCTGGTCCGGGTGATCGGCCGCGGCAAAATGGGTATACACCCCCTCCAGTTCGATACCCGGCAGGTGGGCGATGGCATCCACCACGAAAACCGGATTTCCGGAAACAGCCTTGCCGGTGGCCGAAAAGCCGCCCAGTTCCGGGCGCAGGCCGAGCCGCCCCATGCCGGTGTCCACCTTCAAATGCACCCGCAGGTTTCGATCGGTGGTCACCGCCACCTGGCTGTAGGCTCGGGCTGTATCGAAATCATAGACCGTGGCCGTCAGGTCATGGGCCAGCAGATCGGCGGCCAACGCCGGCGGGGTGTAACCGAACACCAGGATCGGCGCCTGGATTCCGGCCTGGCGCAGGGCGATGCCCTCCTCCAGGCGGGCCACGGCAAGCCAGTCCGCGCCGGCGGCCAGGGCCTGCCGGGCCACGGATAGGGCCCCGTGGCCATAGGCATCAGCCTTGACCACGGCCATGAACCGGGTTCCCTCGGCCGTCATCGACCGCAGGGCGCGAATGTTGCTGGAAATGGCATCCAGATCGATTTCAGCCCAGATCAGTGCGGTATCCACTTTTTTTCTCCCTGTCGTAAAACTCACTCATCTTTTTTATGACTCAAGCAACGGATCTACGGATTCCAGGGGCAGGCCGAAGGCGTCGGCCACCCCTTTGTAGGTCACTTTCCCCGACACCACATTGGCGCCGAGCCGGATGTCCGGATTCTCCCGCATGGCCACGCGCCAGCCCCGGTTTGCGATCTGAAGGGCGTAGGGCAAGGTGGCGTTGGTGAGCGCCATGGTCGATGTTTTGGCCACCGCGCCGGGCATGTTGGCCACGCAGTAGTGGATCACGCCGTCTACCGTGTAAACCGGATCGCTGTGCGTGGTGGGCCGGGAGGTCTCGAAACAGCCGCCTTGGTCGATGGCCACGTCCACCATCACCGCGCCTTTCTTCATGGTGGCCAGCATGTCCCGGGTCACCAGCCGTGGGGCCTTGGTCCCCGGAATAAGCACGGCCCCGATGACCACATCCGCCCGCGTCACCAGTTCGCGGATGATGGCCGGGCTGGAGGCCAGCAGGAAGCAGTTGGCCGGCATCACATCGGCCAGATACCGCAGCCGATCCAAATCCTTGTCGAGCAGATAAACCTTGGCGCCGAGGCCGCAGGCCATCTTGGCCGCGTTGGTGCCCACCACGCCGCCGCCGATGACCACCACGGTCCCCGGCGCCACCCCCGGCACGCCCCCCAGCAACACCCCCTGGCCCCCCTGGGCCATCTCCAGGTACTTGGCCCCCTGCTGCACCGCCATGCGACCGGCCACCTCGCTCATGGGCATCAGCAACGGCAGCGTCCCGTCGGCCTTTTGGATCGTCTCGTAGGCGATGTTGACCGAGCCGCGTTCGATGAGTACCCGGGTCAATTCCTCGGCAGCGGCCAGGTGAAGGTAGGTAAAAACGATCTGTCCCTCACGGATCAGGTCGTACTCCGGCGGCAGGGGCTCCTTGACGTGCATCACCATCTCGGCGCGCCGGTAAATTTCCTCCGGTGTTGCCACGATTTCGGCACCGGCAGCGCTGTAGGCCGCATCGCTGAAGCCGCTCCCGGCCCCCGCATTGGTTTGCACCAGTACTTCGTGCCCGTGGTGACGCATCACCTCGACCCCGGCCGGCGTCATGGCCACCCGGTTCTCCTCTGCCTTGATTTCCTTTAGTATCCCGACAATCATGACACATCTCCGATGGGGCGGCAAAACCGAAGCGGCTGGCCCGGTTCGGCCGCATGCCTGAATGATGGGGGATTGGATCGTTGGCACGATCCAGCGATCAGCGGCGCATCAATCCTCCGGGGCCGACAGCAACCGGATTTTTTCCAGCCGCCGGCGCAGTCCCGAGGGCAACAGCAGCCATTTACGCCGCGAGGTCATCACCACAAAAGTTTCACTCGATTTAATCTCTCCGATTTTATATAGCTCCTGGGACAGAAACTGGTGCAACCCGGCCATCCCGTCGGCGGAAACCACCTCGGCGATGATATCGTACTTGCCGGTTACCACGGCGGCCCAGTGCACCTGATCCAGGGCAGCGACCTCTTCGAGTTTGGCGTCCAGCTTGTAGGTGTCCAGGCAGATTCCCACCAGCGCCACCGTCAGTCCGCGGGCCACGCCGGCATCCACCAGGGCGGCGATGCGCACGAGTTTCGAGGCCACCAACGCCTTCAGGCGGCTGCGAACGGTGGGCGCCGTAATCGCCAGGGCCTTGGCCAGAGCGCCCACCGGCCGGCGGCCGTCCCGGCTCAACGCGGTGATCAAGGCTTTGTCGATGGCATCGCTGTCGCGTCGCGCCATGGATGATTCTTCCCTGAAACAGAGTGATGGCGCGCACCGCGCACCGTGTCGCTCAACTACAATATCGGTAATCGACGGTCAATATTATTTCCAAAAAGAAAAAATATTGATACAAATTTTTCCTTCAATCATCTGGCAACGGCCTTGAGGGGACCTCCTCCCGGAAACCGGCGATGATGACAACACTGGATGATACCACCCGGCAACGGTTTGAGAACCAGGCCCGAATGCTCGCCAACCGGGTCCGGAAACGATTCAACCATCTTCACCGTCGCTTCGCAAAAAGAGGCATCGACGTTTTCCGGCTCTACGACGTCGACATCCCGGAAATCCGCGCCGTGGTGGACTGTTATGCCGGCCACCTGGTGGTGGGTGAGTACGCCCGGCGCCAATCCCTGCCCCAGTGGCTGCCCTTGATGGGCGCCGCCGCGGCCGAAGCCCTGGGGTTGCCGCCGGAGAAACTCCACCTGAAAACCCGCGTGGCCGGCGCGCAGGACGGCGAACGCTACCGGCGTTTCGGTCAATCCGAATCCAGGCTGGTGGTGAACGAAGGCGACCTTTCCTTTTTGGTCAACCTTGAAGACTTCGTGGATACCGGCCTGTTCGCCGATCACCGGGAAACCCGGCGCATGGTGCGGGAGGCGGCTGCCGGCAAAACGTTCCTCAACCTGTACGCCTATACCGGCGCCTTCACCTGCTATGCCGCCCGGGGAGGCGCGGCGGCCAGCGTGTCGGTGGACCGATCTGAAACCGTGCTGAACTGGGCCCGGGAAAATTTCACCCTCAACGGCCTGGCGCAAGAGACGCACCGCCTGGTGCAGGCGGAGGCCTTCGCCTTCCTGAAGGAAGAAAAGCGGCGCGGCCGCCGATACCATCTCGCCGTGGTGGACCCGCCGTCCTACTCCACCACGCGCAACCGGAACATCGCCTTCGACATCCTCAAGGATCATCCCCGCCTGTTGCGGGCCGTGGTCGAGGTGATGCAACCGGGGGGCGTGATCCTGTTTTCCACCAATCACCAGGCATTCGTCCCCCGTTTCCAGCATTTGCCCATCACCGCCCTGGAAGAGATCACCGCCGCCACCATCCCCGAAGACTACGCCGGCCGCAAACGGCCCATTCATCGATGTTGGCGCATGACGGTCTGAATCGTCCCTCCGGGCCCGACTTTCCGTCACGGCGGGACAAATGACGCGGAAAGACGGCCCCCGGCGTGGCAACCGTGGACCGAGCGACTTGCAAAATGGATGTTTTTCGGATCATAATGAAATTGATTCGTTCGGGACACCCCCCTCCTCTCTCAAAGCCAGATGACGATGATGGATTCTGCCAACGATATCGACACCCCGAGCATCCTGGTGGTAGACGACGAACTGGGGATGCGCGAAATTCTGGAA
Organism: Desulfobacteraceae bacterium; assembly: GCA_028700185.1. GTDB lineage: Bacteria > Desulfobacterota > Desulfobacteria > Desulfobacterales > UBA2174 > UBA2174. The sequence goes on from JAQVTF010000058.1 coordinate 12,780, forward strand.
ATAATGCTCCAGCGCTGCGGGTACCGGGTCGAGTTGGCTTCCAGCGGGCGCAAGGCCCTGGAAATCCTGGCCACCAAGCGTTTCGACCTGCTGTTGTGCGACATCCGCCTGGGCGATCTCACCGGTCTGGATGTACTCAAGTTTGTCAAGGAAAAGGATCCCGCGACGGTGGTGATCATGATCTCGGCCTACGCATCCACTGAAACCGCGGTGGAGGCGATGAACCTGGGGGCCTACGATTACGTTCCCAAGCCCTTCAACCTCGAAGAGCTCAGGGAAACGCTCCGCAAGGCCCTGGACCTGAAAACCCTCGAGCGTGAAAAGCAGCGCCTGGACGACGAACTCCAGAAGACCCTCCATTTCGGTCGCATCGTGGGCGACAGCCCCCAGATGATGCATGTCTACAAACTGATCATGCAGGTGGCGCCCACCCGCACCAACATCTTGATCACCGGCGAAAGCGGTACCGGCAAGGAGTTGATCGCCCGGGCGATCCACGCCGAAAGCGACCGGGCCGACAAGCCCTTCGTGGTGATCAACTGCGGCGGGATCCCCGAAACCTTGATGGAAAGCGAGCTGTTCGGGCACAAGAAAGGCGCCTTCACCAGCGCCACCCAGGACAAGAAGGGCCTGTTCGCCGTCGCGGACAAGGGCACCCTCTTTCTGGACGAGATCGGTGAGATCAGCATCCAGCTTCAAGTCAAGCTGCTGCGCGCCATCCAGGAACGGGTATTCAGGCCCCTGGGCTCCAACGAGGACATGACGGCCGACCTGCGGATCATCTCCGCCACCAACAAGAACCTGGAGGCGGAGGTGATCGCCGGCCGTTTCCGGGAAGACCTTTTTTACCGGCTCAACGTCATCGAGATCAAGGTCCCGCCCCTGAGGGAGAGAAAGAGCGACCTGCGGCTGTTGGCCCAACATTTTCTCGAAAAGTACAGCCGCCAGATGAACAAACAAGTCACCAAGATTTCCAGCTACGCCATCGATCTGCTCCAGCGTTACGATTTCCCCGGCAACATCCGCGAACTGGAAAACCTCATCGAGCGTTCGGTGGCCCTGGCCACCACCAAAATCATCCTACCCGACAGCCTGGCCCTGTCGGTGCACAAGAGTCGCTGGACCGATGGTGTCGGCAAGCCGCTTTTCGATCTGGACGAAGTCGAGAAGGGAGTGGATCTGGACCATATTCTCGAACAGATTGAGCAGGCCTACATCCACAAGGCCCTGGAATGCACCGCCGGCAACACGACCAAAGCAGCGGAGCTGCTGGGCCTCACCGTGCGTAGTATGCGGCATCGCGTTTCAAAATTCGCCAACCGTTAGGCCGCACCCCGGCAGTGCCGCCTGTCAACCCCGGGCACCGTTCCAGACGCCCGCAATATCCGGAATTTCATGTCTGACTCCTTCCATCGTCACCTGGGCGCCCTGCTGTTTCTGGCCGGGATGTTTTTTTGCAACTTCATTTCCCGTATCGTGCTGGGCCCCCTGCTACCCGCCATCGAGGTGGACCTCCACCTTGGCCATGGGGTCGCGGGGTCTTTTTTTCTCTTTATCTCGGTGGGTTATTTCGTCTCTCTGGCCGGTTCGGGATTTGTCACTGCACGACTCACCCACCGGCACACCATCACCGTTTCCGCCGTCACCGCCGGCCTGACCCTGGGGGTCTTGGCCGCCAGCGGCAACCTGATCATGATCCGGGCGGCACTGGTGCTGCTCGGGCTGGCCGCGGGCCTTTACCTCCCCTCGGCCATCGCCACCATCACCGCCATGGTGGACATCCGGCACTGGGGCAAGGCATTGGCCATCCACGAACTGGCCCCCAACGCCGGGTTCATGGCCGCGCCGCTCATCGCCGAAACCCTGATGCACTGGACCTCCTGGCGGGGGGTGCTCATCGTCATCGCCGCGGTGACCGTCATCCTGGGGATAATTCAGGCCAAATGGGGAAAGGGGGGCCGGTTCGCCGGCCAGCAGCCGGATTTTACCGTTCTGCGGCACTTGGCCGCCGAACCGCTCTATTGGCGCATGATCCTACTCTTCGGTTTGGCCATCAGCAGCACGCTGGGCATCTACACCATGCTGCCCCTTTACCTGGTGGCCGAACGCGGCATGGATCCCGGGGCCGCCAACACCCTGATCGGATTATCGCGGATTTCCACCCTCATCATGGCCTTGGCCAGTGGCTGGGTCACGGATCGTTTCGGCGCCAAACAGACCATCATCGGCGTTTTTCTGTTCACCGGCACCGTCACGCTGGCCCTCTCCATGGCCAAGGGCAACGCCCTGGTGGTGGCGGTGCTGCTTCAACCCATGGTGGCGGTCTGCTTCTTTCCCGCCGGATTCGCCGTGCTGTCCAACATCGGCAATGCCGCCGCCCGCAACCTGGCGGTTTCCATGACGGCCCCGGCAGCGTTTCTGCTCGGCGGCGGCGTCCTGCCCACCGTCATCGGCTTTTTCGGGGACATGGGACGCTTTTCTCTGGGGATTGGCCTGGCCGGTGCCCTGATTCTTTGCGGTACCGGGGTGGCGCTGTCTCTCAGAATGCCCCGACGCGGCTGAGAACGCCGGCAACGGTTTGTTTCCCGATGCCAGCGGCCTAAAAAAAGCAGGGCCGTCGGGGACGCATCATTTTTCGTCCCGGCGGCCCCCCAAGAAAAAACGACTGCGCTCAGCCCGCCAGCCGTGCCATGACCCGCCCGGCTGCGGCCAGGGTGGCGTCGATGTCGGCCTCGGTGTGGGCTGCTGAAACGAAAAGCGCCTCGAACTGGGACGGGGCCAGGTAGACCCCCTCGGCGAGCATCCCCTGGTAGTAATCGGTGAAACGTTCCAGATCGCTGGTCTTGGCGTCGGCGAAACGATGGACGGGCTGATCGGTGAAAAACATGCCCATCATGGAGCCGACCCGTTCCACGACCACCGGAATGCCGGCCTTTTGCGCCTCGTTCTTCAACCCCGCGGCCAAACGATCGGCGATGCGGTCCAGTTTCTCGTAGAATCCCGGTTCCTGGAGTTGCGTCAGGGTGGCGATACCGGCCGCCATGGCCATGGGATTGCCGGAGAGGGTGCCGGCCTGGTACACGGGTCCGCCGGGGGCCATCCGTTCC